>DATNEW010000015.1 GCA_035606695.1 Gemmatimonadaceae bacterium | reverse complement strand
AGGAATGCTTGGACCCGCGCGCGCTGGGGAATCATCGCGACGTTGGGGTCGGTGCCCGCCATGATCGCCTGGCGCGCGAACGAGCTGCCGAAGCGTTCATCGAAGGTGCGCGTGCTGATCTTTAGTGAATCGTGATGCACCTGTTGCAGCACGAAGAGAATCGCCGCGGCGATCGGCCCACTCTCCACCGCGTTGCGATCCGTGACGTCGATGCGAATGCCTGGGATGCGCATGCCGCCGTACTTGTCGTCGCCGGGATTCACCGGCATGAATGAATCGACGACGAAGCGCACGCCGTGGAGTCCACGGCCGTTCAGACGAGCGGCGACCGGGCCGGCGAGCAACCATGGCGCACCGAACCGCTGAAACGCGTCTGCCGTGCCCCGCCCGACCGACACATTCGAACCCTCGAAGGCCACGAGCGAGGGATAGATCAGTGCACTCGTGAGCGTCGGCAAGTTCGGCGACGGCCGCACCCAAGGCAGTCCCGTCTCGTCGAACCACATGTCGCGCCGCCAGCCGCTCATCGGCACCACGTGCAGCGGCGCATTGATGTGGAGCGTCGTGTTGTAGAACAACGCGAGCTCGCCCATCGTCATTCCATGACGCAACGGGAACGGATATAATGCGTACGCCTTCCCTGGTTTGCCGGGTGCGGGGTCGTCAGGATTGGCCAACGCGGTATCGAGCATCGGCGGCGAGACGTGCTCGCCGGTGATCGGGTTCGGTCGATCGAGGACGATGACCGGCAGGTGATGCCGCGCGGCGGCGCGCAGAGTGTAGATCAATTCTCCCACGTAGGTCCACGTTCGCGTTCCGATGTCCTGGAGATCAAACACGATGGCGTCGATGTCGGTGACCAGGCTGTCCGGCGGTCCGATCGTTCCGTTCGTGTAGAGCGAATGCACCGGCAATCCGCTGCGCTCATCGATGCCGCTCGCGACCTGCTCGCGATCTTCCGTGCCCCGAATGCCGTGCTCCGGCGAAAACAGTTTGATCAAGCGCACGTTCGCCGATGTGGCGCGCGCGTCCCGCAGGAGATCGATGTCCGACACGCCGTGCGCGTCGACGCCTGTCTGATTCGTCACGAGTCCGAGGCGCTTGCCGCGCACGAGACCCAGGCTGTCGTCGAGCAGCACCGAGATGCCGGGGCGCACCGCGGCACCAACCCGGGCGGATTGCGCGGGCGAAGTTTGCGCGTTTGTCGACGGGCGGGCACAGCTCATGACGAGCATGGCCGCAAGTATTCCCTTCACAGTCGTCCAACCAGTGTGCAACCGATGCATCTCGCTCGAACCTCTGTGGTGTTCGTTCTGGGCGTCGCGGGTGCCGCCTGCCGGCATGCGGGCGCGCGCGCTGTTCAACCGGTTCAACCGGTTCAACCGGTTCAACCGGTTCAACCGCTTCAACCGGTTCAACCGCTTCAACATGGCGTGGCAGCGGGCGTGATTACAGATGCCGCCGCCGCGGCGATCAACGATTCCGTGCGCAAGGTGCTCGACCGCGCCGTCGCCGACAGCGCGTTTCCCGGCGCCGTCGCCGTCGTCGGCACGCACGGGCGCGTCATCGCGGAATACGGCGCGGGTCACCTCGATTGGGCGCCGAGTCCGAGGCCCGATGACCGCACGCTGTGGGATCTCGCGTCGCTCAGTAAAGTGGTCGGGCTGACGAGCGGGATGATGCAGCTCGTCGGCCAAGGCAAAATCGATCTGAATGCTCCGGTTCAACGGTATTTGCCCGACTGGACCGGACCGCACAAGTCGCTCGTCACCATTCGGCATCTGCTGACGCACACGTCGGGCCTGCCGCCGGACCAGCCGCCTGGCTCCAAGCCGTATGACGAGATCACGCACAATCCCGATAGCGTCGCCATGCTCCTGTTCAACACGCCGCTCGATACGCTGCCCGGCGTGCGCATGGTGTACAGCGACGTCGGCGCGTACATCGCGGGCCGCGTGCTCGAGAAGGTGAGTGGACAGAAGCTCGACGTCTATCTGCACGATCACGTGTTCGTGCCCGCGGGCATGCGTGAGACGATGTACAACCCGCCGCCGTCGTACCTCGCCGTGACCGCGCCGACCGAGTTCGATCCACGCCGCGGAGGGCTCGTGCGCGGCAAGGTGCATGACGAGCGCGCGTATTATCTGGGCGGCGTGTCGGCGCACGCCGGCATCTTCAGCACCGCGCACGACCTCACGCGGTTCGCACAGATGTACCTGAACGACGGCGTGATCGACGGCGTCCGCGTGCTGCCGTCGGCGCAGATTCACCAGTTCACGCAATACGTGGATTCAGCATTCTCTGATCGCGGGATCGGCTGGCAGAAGCCCGATTTCGCGGGAATGAAGTACACCTCGCCGTCCGCGGCGTGGGCGGGGCATCTCATGTCGTCGCGAGCGTTCGGCCACACGGGGTTCACCGGCACGTCGATCGGCATCGACCCGGCGAATGACATTTTCATCATTTTGCTGACCAACCGCGTCGATCCGACGCGCAACAACAACAAGATCACTCCCGTGCGCCGGCAGCTGGCCGACGCCGTGATGGCCGTGGTCCTCCGCGCAGGCTCGACGTCTCGATCACCTTCTCTCTGACGGGATCATGCATCTCACCGCGGTCGACTGGCTGATCGTCGTCGCCTACTTCGCGATATCGGCGGGCATCGGCCTGCTGTACACGAAGCGTGGCGGCGAAAGCCTCGAGGAGTACTTCATCTCGGGCCGGCAGGTGGCCTGGTGGCTCGCCGGCGCATCGATGGTCGCGACCACGTTCGCCGCCGACACGCCGCTCGTCGTCACGGGCATCGTCGCCAACAACGGCGTCGCCGGCAACTGGCTGTGGTGGAACATGCTGATGAGCGGCATGCTCACCGTGTTCTTCTTCGCGCGATTGTGGCGGCGCGCGAACGTGATGACGGACGTGGAGTTCGCGGAGGTGCGCTACAGCGGCAATCGCGCGGCGCTGCTTCGCGGCTTTCGCGCCCTGTATCTCGCGCTCCCGATCAACCTGATCATTCTCGGATGGGTCACCCGGGCGATGATCAAGATCCTCACGATCTCGCTCGGGCTTCGCGATGTGCATGTCGCCGGCATCACCATTTCAGGCGACGTGCTCGCGGTTGGCATCTGCTTCCTCGTAACGATGATGTATTCCGTGGCCGCCGGCATGTGGGCGGTGCTGTGGACCGATCTCATTCAGTTCGTCATCAAGATGACGGCGGTGATCATTCTCGCGGTGTACGCCGTGAACGCCGTCGGCGGCATGACGAAGCTCAAGGCGGGTGTCGCGCAGCACTTTGGCGGCGAGACGGCGGCGCTCTCGGTGCTGCCCGTGCATTACACGTCGCACGGGATCGAGGCCTATCCGTGGATGCCGCTCATGGCGCTCGGCGTCTTTCTGGCGGTGCAGTGGTGGGCCGCGTGGTATCCGGGCGCGGAGCCGGGCGGCGGCGGATACGTGGCGCAGCGCATTTTCTCGGCGAAGACCGAACGCGACGGCGTGCTGGCGACGTTGTTCTTCAACGTCGCGCACTACGCGATCCGGCCGTGGCCGTGGATCATCACGGGCCTGGCGACGGTGATCCTGTATCCGAACGGCGTGGGCCCGATGCACGACAAGGAGGGCGCGTACGTCCAGGCGTTCGTCGACCTGCTGCCGACGCCGTGGCGCGGCGTGATGATGGCCGGCTTCGCGGCCGCATACATGTCGACGGTGGGCACGCAGCTCAACTGGGGCGCCTCGTATCTCGTCAACGATTTCTATAAGCGTTTCATCAACAAGACGTCTAGTGAGAAGCACTATGTCGCCGTGTCGCGCTGGACGACGATCGGCTTGTTCCTGGCGTCGGCGCTCGTGGCGTGGCAGCTCGGCTCCATCGAAGGCGCGTGGAAGCTGCTCTTGGCGCTCGGCTCGGGCACAGGCTTGGTGCTGATCCTTCGCTGGTATTGGTGGCGCGTGAACGCGTGGTCGGAGATCACGGCAATGATCGTGTCGGCGATCGTGTCGCTCTCGGTGCAGCCGATTCTCGAATCCCGCTACCCCGCGGGCGACCAGCGGGTCATCGCGCTGACGATGCTGATCACGATTGTCGTGACGACGATCGCGTGGATCGCCGTGACGTACATGACCGCGCCCGAGCCCGACGCGACGCTCGATGCGTTCTACATGCGAGTCCGGCCCGGCGGGCCGGGATGGGCGCGCGTCTCGCGCCGATTGGGGTTGGGCCGAGAGCGCACGCCGGGCGGCGCGTTGGCGTGGACGAACTGGATCGCGGGCATCGCCGCGGTGTATTCGACGCTGTTTGGAATCGGAAAGATCATCTTTGGCGAGCTGGGCACCGGATTGATTCTCCTGGTGATCGCGGTCGTCGCGTTCGCCTGGATTGCGCGGTCGTTCAGGAATGAGGCGCCGCCCCCCCCCAGTGGCGCGCGCTGAAAGTGTCCCGATGGCAGCAGATTGAGGCGCGGCGCGCGCGGTTCGGCCCGAGCCTACGGCTCGGATCGTGAGGCCGCGGCTGCTTCGACCTCGCCATTTGATTGAACTTCCCTAAGTCATTATTATTCATGCAGCAGCGGCCCCTTCACCCGGCCGCACACTTTGGAGGCGGACCACATGGGTACGATGAATCAGCCCGAAGTCCTGGTGACGGTTACGGCCGCCGCCGCGACCGAGGTCAAGAAGTTCATGGATCAGGAAAGCGTCGATCCGGCCAAGGGCGGTCTCCGCGTGAGCGTCCAACCGGGCGGTTGCAGCGGGTTCAAGTACGGCCTGCTCATCGAAGACGAGCCCGCTGAAGACGATCTCGTCATCGGCCAGGGTGAGTGGAACGTGTTCGTCGACCCGTTCTCGGCACAGTACCTGAACGGTGTCACCATCGATTATGTCTCATCGATGCAAGGCTCCGGCTTCACGTTCAAGAACCCGAACTCAACGGGCGGCTGCGGGTGCGGCAGCTCGTTCTCCGCGTAAGCACGCGCCGCAGGCGCTGCGCGCGCAGTACGCGTCACCGCTCAACACCCGCACGTCAGGAACAACATGGAACGGTCGGTCGCTGGCTCGCGCCGGGACACGGTCGTGACGACGAAGGGGGCCCGTGATTCCGTCGAGGATCGCGGGCCCTCTCACGTTTCTCACGGCACGTATTCGGGCGAGCGCATTCGGACGGTAGTCGTCGAAGATCACGAGGACATCGCGCGCCTCGTCGCCAATCGCATCGCCACGCTCATCCAGGAGCGCAACGCCGCCGGCGAGCAGACGGTGCTCGGGCTGGCCACCGGCTCGACGCCGATCGGCGTCTATCGCGAGCTCATTCGCATGCACCGCGACGACGAGTTGAGCTTCGCGAACGTCGTGACGTTCAATCTCGACGAATACTACCCCATGCCGAAGGAGAGCATTCACTCCTACCATCGGTTCATGTGGGAGAATCTCTTCTCGCAGATCGACATCAAGCCCGAGAACGTGCACATCCCGCCGGGCGACTTGCCGCGCACCGAGATCGACGACGCGGCCGATCGGTACGAGGGCGCCATTCAGCGCGCGGGCGGGATCGACTTTCAAATCCTCGGCATCGGCAAGACGGGACACATCGGCTTCAACGAGCCCGGCTCTGGCTCCGACAGCCGCACGCGCCTGGTCACGCTCGACGCCGTGACGCGCAAGGACGCCGCCGCCGATTTCTTCGGCGAAGAGTACGTGCCCCGTGAGGCGGTAACGATGGGCGTCGCAACGATCCTCGAGGCGCGCGAGATCGCGATCATCGCGACCGGCGAACATAAAGCGGGCATCGTGCAGCGCGCCGTCGAAGGGGACATCGACGTCGAAGTCGCCGCGACGTTCCTTCAGCGCCATCCGAACACCACGTTTTATCTCGATCGCTCCGCCGCCGTGGAGCTCACGCGCATCAAGACGCCGTGGCTCATCGACGAAGTCGAATGGAATTCCGAGCTGATCGTGCGCGCGGTGATCTGGCTCTCGCAGCAAACGGGCAAGGCCATCCTCAAGCTCACGCAGCGCGACTACGCCGACGCGCGGATGTCGTCGCTCGTCGCCAAGTTCGGCTCGCCGGGCGAAGTGAACGGCAAGGTCTTCAACATTCTGGGCGCAAAAATTCGCGGAAAGTCGAAGCTGCCGATGGGCCGCAAGATCATTTGCTTTTCGCCGCACCCCGACGACGACGTGATCTCGATGGGCGGCATACTGCGCAAGGTTGTCGAAAACGACAACGACATCGTCGTCGCGTACATGACGAGCGGCAACATCGCCGTGTTCGATCACGACGTGCGGCGCCACCTCGATTTTCTGGAGCGCCTCGCGGCCGAGGACATCGTCGATCGCGCGAAGGTGGAACCGCTCGCGGCGAAGGTGCATGAACGACTCGATCGCAAGTCGCCCGGCGAGGTCGACATCTCCGAGGTGCAGGACATCAAGCGCATCATCCGCGAAGCGGAAGCGGTGAGCGGCATCGAGACCGTCGGGTTGCCGCGCAGCGCCGCGCGGTTCCTCGATCTGCCGTTTTATCAAACTGGCAAGGTGCGCAAGGATCCGATCACGCAGAAAGACGTGGACATCGTCCGGTCGCTGCTCGAGGAAGTGAAGCCGGACCTGATCTTCGTCGCGGGCGACCTCTCCGATCCGCACGGCACGCACCGCATGTGCAAGGAAGCGATCGATCGCGCGCTGATGGAACTGAAGGGCCAGCCGCGTCCGGAAGTGTGGCTCTACAGAGGCGCCTGGCAGGAATGGCCGATTCACGAAGCAACCTGGCTCGTGCCGCTCTCGCAGGAAGAGCTGCGCCTCAAGATTCAAGCGATCTTTAAACATCAATCGCAAAAGGACTCCGCGCCCTTCCCCGGCGGCTACGACGAGCGCGAGTTCTGGCAGCGTGTCGAAGCGCGCAACAAGGGCACGGCGGCGGAGCTCGACCGGCTGGGGCTCGCCGAGTATTTCGCGATGGAAGCGTATGTGGTGGAGTAACCCGTTGGCACACGGGACCGCGTAGTGCGCGGCCTCGACGCGCTCGACTTCGTCGTCATCGTCGCATACCTCCTCGGCATCACACTGCTCGGCATGTGGGTTGGACGCCGGCAGCGCGACGCAAAGGACTACTTCGTCGCCGACCGCGAGATTCCGTGGTGGGCGGTCATGTTCTCGATCGTCGCCAGCGAAACGAGCGCGCTGACGTTCATCAGCATTCCGGGACTCGCCTACAAAACGAATCTCGGATTCCTCGACATCGCCACCGGATATTTGCTCGGGCGTATCGTGCTCGCGTTCACGCTGCTGCCGCGCTACTACGAGGGCAATCTCGTCACGGCGTACGCGCTGCTCGAAAAGCGCTTCGGCATCGGCGCGCGGCGCTTCACCTCGGTCGTGTTCATGGCGACGCGCGGCATGGCCGATTCGGTGCGCGTGTTCGCCACGGCGGTGCCGATCGCGATCATCATCGGTCCGCTGCTGCCGCAACGGTTCGTCATGCCGGTCGCCGTGCTCGTTCTCGGTACGCTCACCGTCATCTACACCATTCGCGGCGGCATGCGCGCGGTCGTGTGGACGGAGATCGTCCAGGCGTCGGTGTATCTCCTGGGCGGCCTGTCGGCCGCGATTCTCGTCGGACATCTCGTGCCCGGCGGCTGGAGTCACATCTTTGATCTCGCCGGCGCTGCCGGCAAACTCACTGTGGTTTCGTGGGGACCGTTCGTCTCCAACCCGAACTCGATGGGCGCGGGATTGATCGGCGGCGCGTTTCTCTCGATGGCGTCGCACGGCGCGGATCAGTTGATCGTGCAGCGACTGCTGTCGGCGCGCTCGCTCAACGAATCGCGCGCGGCGGTGATCGGCAGCGGCGTCGCGGTCATCATCCAGTTCACGCTCTTCCTGTTGCTCGGGATCGGGCTCTGGGTGTTCTACGCCAATCGCGCGTTCCCGACGCCCGACGCGATCTTCCCGACGTTCATCGTCGATCAGATGCCGCACGGGCTGGTCGGCCTGTTGCTCGCCGCCATTCTCGCCGCGACGATGAGCACGCACTCGGGCGCGATCAATTCACTCGCCGCCGCGTCGACGCACGACATCTACCTGCCGATCACCAAGCGCGACCCGGATGATCCGCAGACGCTGCGCGTTGGTCGCATCTTCGCGTTGGTGTGGGGCATCATTCTCACCGGCGGCGCTCTGCTCTTTCCGCAGAATCAGCAGACGCCGGTCGTCGTCATCGCGCTGTCGATCGCCTCGTTCACGTACGGCGGCCTGCTGGGCGGCTTCTTCCTCGCTATCTTCTGGCCGCGGGCACGGCAGCGCGACGCGATCCTCGGCATGTCCGTCGGCATCGCGGTGATGAGCGTGATCGTGTTCGCGAAGCAAATCGGTTCGGCCGTGCCGGGATTGAGCGGCACGCTCGCGCCGTTGACACAGATCGCCTATCCGTGGTACGTGCTCATTGGAACGACGATCACGTTCGCCGTCGGAGCCCTCTCCTCGTTCACCCACGCCGCCGCGCCCAATCGCGTTGAGGCGGTCGCAGACGCAATATGACATTCATCGTAATTGGAATCGACGGCGGCGGCTCGAAGACGCACGCGATCGTCGCCGACGACCAGGGCAAGACCATCGCCGAGACGGTTGGACCGGGCAGCGCGGTGCGTCCAGGACAGGCGGAGCGGTCGGCGAACGTGATCGCGGAGGTCGTGCGCGACGCGCTCGCGTCGTGCGAGATGACTCACGTCACGCCACGCGTGCTGTCGATCGGCGTCGCCGGCGCCGGACGCGAGGCCGAGCGCCAGGAGTTGTGGCAGGCGCTGGTGAGCCGCGATCTCGCGTCCGAGCTCGTGATCCATTCGGATTTCAGCATCGCGCTCGACGACGCATTTGGCGACGGCCCGGGCGTGTTGTTGATCAGCGGCACTGGTTCGGTTGCATTCGGCCGGAGTCCCGCGGGCGCGACAGCGCGCTGCGGCGGGTGGGGCCCGGTGTGCGGTGACGAAGGCAGCGGTGCTTGGATCGGACGCAAGGCGCTGTCGGTGGTGACGAGCGCCGCCGACGGCCGCGAACCTGAAACGGCACTCACGGGCGCCATTCTCACCGCCGCGCAAGTGAACGAGACGTCCGATTTGGTCGGATGGGCCGGGAACGCGCCACCGTCGCAGCTCGCGACGCTCGCGCCGGTCGTGCTCAGCGTTGCGGATGCGGGTGATCTTCGCGCGAACGCGCTCGTCACGCTCGCCGTCGAGGAGCTGGTGCTGCACGTGCGCTCGCTGGCGCGCCAGTTGTTCGGCGACGAACGCGCGGCGTTGCCCGTCGCGTTTTCGGGCGGCATGCTGTCGCGAGGCACGACGCTGAGGAAGCGGCTCGAGCATCGCTTGAAGTCGGCGGTGCCGGGCGCGCAGGTACGCAGCGAGCCGGTGGTCGCCGCGCGTGGGGCGGTGCGTGCGGCGCTGCGGATTGTCGGCGAAGCGATGGTCTGAGCCGACGCTCGCTTATTTTGTCCAGACGAGGACCACAGCGCAACCGCCGTTGAGGCCTTCATATTCTGGTGGCGCTCGCGTGCCGCGGGTGTAAACCTCGATTCCGGCGAGCGACAGCGGATCAACGAGTCCATCGAAGTCCGGCGGTTCGGGAAGCGCACGTCCGCTTTTTTCGTGCGAGACAATCGATGCGATGCTCGTCGCGTCGTCGTGCAGCGTGTTCAAGCGCGTTCCGTTGAGATAGACGGCGGCCTGGCACCCGTCGAAGCCATACACCGCATAGTGCGGAAATGGCTCCCTCGGCCCGCCGCGAACGTAGTGGACCTTCAGCGTGGGGATCACCTCGAGCATCTGCGATGCGCGCGACGCGTGTCGCTGCTCGATGTCCTCGGGCGTGATGAAATAGCCGACGAGCGGGCCGCGCTCACGCTGATGCAGGCGGTCGTAAAAGCCATGCGCCCTCAGTGACGCGAGCGCCGGTTGGGCCGATATCTCGGTGGCCTCCAACATCTGGATGACTGGCTCCATCGGAATCCGCACGGTCGTATCAGGCAGAGCGGCGAAATCGACGAACGCCGGCCGAAACCCGATGCGCCGGACATCGACGGTGAAGTGCCCGGTGCGCGGCGCGTCCAAACGAAACGTGCCCGAGTCGCTCGTAATCGCGCGCGTTGCACCATTCAGCGTGACGTTCGCGTACGGAATCGGATGGCCAAGCGAGTCACTGACGATGCCGGCGAGATACTTCTTGTTCGGGCTTTGAGCCGGGACCGCCGTCGTCAGTGCGGCGATCGCAACCGCCAGTCGAGCAACCGTGCGACCAAGCATGGTGTCTCCTCCGCGGGATGGGACGGAGCCAGGACGTGACTAAACTGTTGCGGTCTCGAGCGACGTGCAAGTCACGCTTCGGACTCGCTCCACAACCACGCCGCCCCTCGCACCCCGCTCGAGTCGCCGTGCATGTTCTTCACGACGCGCGTCACGACGGAATTAGAGAACACATATCGTGGCAGCAGCATACGTGCGCGGTCAGCCAGTCCCGCCGCATTCGAGATTCCACCGCCGAGCACGATGATCTCCGGGTCGAGCACGTTGATCACCGACGCCAGCCCCCGTGCGAGACGGTCGTGGTACACCGCGTCAATGGCGTCGGTGGCGCGCACCCGCGCCCCGTGGCGTTCGAAACGCTCGCGCTCGACCGCCGGCCCGCTCAGAAATTGCTCGATGCACCCGCGACGGCCGCAATAACATTGCGGCCCGGGATATTCGTCCGGCGTCATCCACGGCAGCGGATTGTGTCCCCACTCTCCGCCAACCGAGTTGGTGCCCACCACGCAGCGTCCATCGATCACGATTCCACCGCCGACGCCGGTGCCAAGGATGACGCCGAACACCGTCGATCCGCCGGCACCCGCACCATCCGCCGCCTCCGACAGCGCAAAGCAGTTCGCATCGTTCATCGTGCGCACCGCTCGCCCGAGCCGCGCGCTCAGGTCGCGCTCGAGCGGATGCCCGATCAACACAGTTGAATTGGCATTCTTCACAAGACCGGTCGCCGGGTCGACGACGCCGGGAATGCCGATGCCAACCGTCCCGCGCGCCTTGGTCTCGCGCTCGATGCCTTCAACGAGTGCGGCGATCGCATCGATCGTTGCGCGATAGTCGCCCTGCGGCGTCGCGACACGCCGGCGCGCCAGCTCTTCGCCGCGAGGCCCAAGTGCGATCGCTTCGATTTTGGTGCCGCCGAGGTCGACGCCGATGCGCATGAAACGATCCGGTCGTGGCGCTCAGAACCGACTGATTCGTCAGCGCCTAAACTCCCCTCAGCCCCACGTGAGATCCGCCTTCGACAGCGGCAGCGAACGAATGCGCTTGCCCGTCGCCGCGAAAATGGCATTGCACAGGGCGGGTACGACCGGCGGCAGCGCCGGCTCGCCGAGTCCCGTCGGGGGGAATTCGGTGATCTTGAAGTTCACTTCAACTGGCGGCGCCTGGCGCAGACGGAGCAGCGGGAAGGTGTTGAAGTTGGTCTGCACCGTGCGGCCCTTGTCGATCGTGATCTCCTGCGCGAGCGCCTCGGCGAGGCCGTCCAGCACGGCGCCCGTTGCCTGATTCTCGGCGTTGCTGGGATTGACGATCTGACTCCCGATGTCGCCGACGACCCAGACTTTATCGATCTTTAAATCACCGCCCTTGGACACGGTCGCTTGCACCACTTCCGCGAAGTAGCCGCGATGCGAGAAGTGGAATGCGACGCCCATCCCGGTGCCTTTCGGCAGATTCTGCTTGCCCCAGCCCGATTTCTCGGCGACCATCTCGAGCACGCCTCGCGCGCGATGGCCATCGAACGACGGAGGCGTGAATCCACCGCGCCCGCCGGCTGGTGCACCGGCGGCGGGTGCCGGAGGCGGCGGCACCGGCTGCTCGTTGGCGAGCAGATCGAGCCGGAACTGTACCGGGTCCTTCCCCGCCGCGTGCGCGAGCTCGTCGATGAAGGACTGCACGGCGAACGCGATGCCGTTGCTGCCCGGCGCGCGAAGCGGTCCGGTGGGCACGCCGCACGGGATGAGCGATTGATCGATCTGGAAATTCGGCACGAAGCGCTGCGGAAACTCGGTCCCGCCCAGGTTCGCGCTCGAGATCGTGCGGCCATTCTCGCCGAATGAAACGAAGTGATCGCGCCACGCGGTCAATTTGCCGCCGGCATCCACGCCGCCGGTGAAATAGTGGAAGCCCGCGGGACGATAGGGATCGTGCTGAATGTCGTCCTCGCGCGTCCAGAGCAGCTTCACGGGCGTGCCGGAAATCTGTTTCGCGACGGCGGCTGCTTCGACCATGTAGTCATTCGCGAGACGACGGCCGAATCCGCCACCGGTGCGCGTGAGATGAATGGTGATGTCATCGGGCTTCACGCCGAGCGTGGCCGCAACGAGACTGCGTCCGCCGCCCGGCTGCTGCGTCGGCGCCCACACCTCGAGTTTACCATCCTTGAATAGCGCCGTGGTGTTCTGCGGCTCGAGGGGCGCGTGTGAAATGAACGGGTAGAAGTACGCGCCTTCGGCGGTGTGCGCGGCGCTCTTGTAGGCCGCGTCGAAGTCGCCGTCCTTGTGGAGATTCTGCTGCGCCGGCTGCTTCGACAACTGGTCCGCCTGCGCCGCGAAGCTCGCGCTGCTCTGCGATGCGGTCGCACCCTCGTCCCACTGCACGTTCAACTTCTTGCGCGCCTGCTGGACCAGCCACCAGTTGTCGCCGACGATGGCGACGCCCGACAGCAAGCCCATGAGGCCGCCCTGCGCACCCTGGTCGACAATGAAGGCGTGCTTCACGCCGGGCTGCGCCTTGATCTCGTCGAGATTCGCGCCCGTCGCCTTGCCGCCGAACACCGGGCACTTCACGTACGCGGCGTAGAGCATGCCCGGCAGCGTGACGTCGATGCCGAACATCGGCTTGCCGCGCACGATGGCCGGAACGTCGACACCGGTGACGCGCGTGCCGATGATCTTGAAGTCTTTAGAGTCCTTTAACTTGAGACTATTCAGATCGGAAGGGGGCGTCAGCGTCGCCGCCTTGGTCGCGAGCGAGCCGTACGTCAGGGCGCGATTGCTCTTGCGATGCACGACCGTGCCGGCCGACGTCTCGAGCTCGTTCTCCGGGACTCCGAGCGTCTCGGCGGCGGCGGTCACGAGCATCGCGCGCGCGGCGGCACCGACCTGGCGCATCGGCATCCAGTTGCTCGGCGTCGCCGTGCTGCCGCCCGCGCTCTGGCCAGGCTGGAATTTCACGCTGTCGTAGTCGCCCTGCTCCACCCGCACGTTCTTCCAGTCCACGTCGAGCTCGTCCGCGATGATCATCGGCAGCGACGTCTTCACGCCCTGCCCGATCTCGGGATTCTTCCCGATGATCGTGACGATGCCGTCGGGTGTGATGCGGATGTAGTTGCCGATCGCGGATTCCGCGGCGGTCGGCGTCATCGCGAACGCGGTCGCGTCTTCACCGAGCGTGAGATAGCTGCCCAGCAGCATGCCGCCGCCGGCGAGCGCGGTGACGCGCAGGAACGAGCGCCGATCGATCTGGGGATTCACGGTGTTGGTCATGGGTGTTTCCCCTATTCCTTCGAGTCGCCGGAGCGTGCATTGCCAACCGTCGCCGGCATCTGCGCCGCGCGGTGGATCGCTTCGCGAATGCGCGGATACGTCGCGCATCGACAAATGTTGCCGTTCATCGCCGCATCGATATCCGCGTCAGTGGGATTCGGTTTGTTCGCGAGCAGCGCGGCCGCGGACATGAGCTGTCCGGCCTGACAGTAGCCGCACTGCGGCACGTCCGCATCCGTCCACGCGCGCTGCAACGGATGCGATCCGTCGGAGGACAAGCCTTCGATCGTCCGCACCTCGGCCCCCTCGACCGTGGAGATGCGCCGCGTGCACGAGCGCGTCGCGGTGCCGTTGATGTGCACGGTGCACGCGCCGCACTGGGCGATGCCGCAACCGAACTTCGTGCCCTTGAGGTCGAGCACGTCGCGCAGGACCCAGAGGAGCGGCATCTCACCGGGGACGTCGACCGTGCGGGACTGACCGTTCACCTTGAATGTGATTGGCATTGCCATTTCCTCCGTTTTTGTCATCCTCGCGACCGAGCGGAGCGAGGGAGTCGAGGATCTGCTTTTGTGTCACGCCGTTCGAACTGCGTTCATGAGAGCAGATCCTCGTCTCGCTTCGCTCGCGAGGATGACGCCGTTACACCCGGTCCGGCGTCCGCACCGCCGGCACCCGCAACGTCTGTCCGACGATCGCATCCACCACCGGCAACGCCGGCTGGTCGAGCGGCTCTCCTTCCCACCGCGCCATCACCACCGTCGCCAGACAATTGCCGACGACGTTGAGCGACGTACGCCCCATGTCCATCAGCGCGTCCACGCCGAGGATGACGGCGACCGCCTGCAGCGGCAAGCCGAACTGCGCGAGCGCGCCCGACAGGATCACCAACGCGGCACGTGGCACCGCGGCCACGCCTTTGCTGGTGAGCATCAACGTCAACATCATCACGAGCTGCGTCGAGATCGGCATGTCGATGCCCGCCGCCTGCGCCGCGAACACCGAGGCGAGCGCGAGATAGAGCGTGCTGCCGTCGAGATTGAACGAGTAGCCCGTCGGCAGGACGAACGCGACAATGCGCCGCGGCACGCCGAACTGTTCCATGCGCTCCATCGCGAGCGGGAACGCCGCTTCGGACGACGCCGTCGTGAACGCAATCAACCACGGCTCGGCTACGGCCTTCACGAACCGCTTGATCGGCACCCGGAAGAGCAGCGCAACCGGCAGCAGCACGCACAGCACGAACACGACGAGCGAGCCGTAAAGTGCGCCAACCAGAATGCCCAGATTCCTGAGCACGCCCAGGCCGCTCTTGGAGACCGTTACGGCGATCGCCGCGCCAATGCCGATCGGTGCGTATGCCATCACGATGTTCACAAACTTGAACATCACTTCTGATAAACTCTCGCAGGCGCTGAGCATGAACGTCTTGCTCGGACCCTGCACCTTCGACAGCGCGACGGCGAAGATGATCGCGAAAAAGACGATCTGGAGCACTTCATTCTTGGCGGCCGCGTCGAAAAAGCTCGTCGGCACGGTGTGCTCGATCAGTCCCGTGAACGTCGTGTGCGTCGAGGCGAGATCGGCGCCTTCTTTCGCCGACGCCGCGCCCAGGTCGATGCCGCGCCCCGGCTTGATGATGTTCACCGCGAGCAGACCCACGACGAGGGCAAGCGTCGTCACCGCTTCGAAGTAGATGATGGATCGCAGCGCGAGCCGGCCCACGCGCTTCATGTCGTCGCCGTGCCCCGCGATCCCCACGACCAGCGTCGCGAAGAGCAGCGGCACGATGAGCGACTTGATCATCCGCAGGAACACGGACGAGAACACGTTCAGGTCCGTTGCGGCCCAACCGCCATGCTCGGCGCGCGCGCTGTCGGGAAACGCCCAGCCGACGATGATGCCGACGACCATCGACACCACGATCCACTGCGAGAGCGTCAGGCCAAGGAACTTGCCCGACTTGGCGGGTGTGCCGTTGCCGGCGGCGGTGGGAACTGCAGCATTCTGCATGAGTGCGCCCTGAAAAAACGTCCTACTCGACGACGACCGGACCCGTGCCGCGACGCAGCGTCGAATTCCGATGCCCGTACACGAAGTACAACACGAGACCGATCACGAGCCACCAGCCGAAACGGACCCACGCCAGCTGCGGCAGTCCCTTCATGACGAATACGCACAAGGCCGCGCCAACGATGCCGACGAAGTGCACGAGCGGCACGCGAAACGGGCGCGGCCGATCGGGATCGGTATAGCGCAACACGATCACGCCGATACAAACCAGGGCGAACGCGAACAAGGTCCCGATGTTCGTGAGGTCGTACGTCTCGTTGGCGTCGCCGATCAACGACCAGAGGGCGACGAATACGCCCGTCAACACCGTCGTGGTGTATGGGACTCGCGATTTTTTGCTCACGCGTGCTGCCCAGCGCGGCAGCAAACCGTCGCGCGCCATCGCGAAGAAGATTCGCGGCTGGCCATACTGGAAGACGAGCAGCACCGCCGCCATCGAGAACACAGCGCCCAGCGCGACGATGCGGGCAATGCTCGTGAGCCCGGTCGCATTCAGCGCGTACGCGAGCGGATCGGCTGCCTTGCCGAGATCCTGCGACGGCACCATGCCCGTGAGCACGGCGCCGATGATGACGTAGATGATGGTACAGATCGCGAGACCGCCCAGAATCCCGATCGGCAGGTTTCGCTGCGGATTCTTCGTCTCCTCCGCCGCGGTCGAGATGGCGTCGAAGCCGATGTACGCGAAGAACACGATCGCCGCGCCCTGATGAATGCCTTTGAAGCCGTTCGGCGCGAACGGATGGTAGTTCGCCGTATTGATGTGCTGCACGCCCATCACGATGAACAGCGCCAGCACGATCAGCTTGACCGCCACCATGATGTTGTTCGCCCGCGCGCTCTCGCGAACGCCCATCAGCAGCAGCCACGTGATGAGCATGACGATCGCGAACGCGGGAATATTAATTAGTATCGGAATGCTACCAATATGCGGCGCGGTCGCCAGCATCCCGTGGATCTTGGGATCGGAGCTGAGCAGCGCCGTGCGATAGCCCGTCGTCGTCCAGTCGGGCAGATGCAGAAAATCGCCCGTGAGCGTTTTGAAATAATCGCCCCACGAGATCGCCACCGCGACGTTGCCGACCGCGTACTCGAGGATGAGATCCCAGCCGATGATCCACGCCACGATCTCGCCCAAGGTCGCGTACGAGTACGCATACGCGCTCCCCGCCTGCGGGATCATCGAGGCCAGCTCGGCGTAGCACAAACCGGCCAGCGCGCAGCACGCGCCGAGCAGAATGAACGACACGACGAGGGCGGGTCCGGCGCCGACGCGGATCACTTCCCCGTTCGGTCCGAATTGTCCCGCGGCGGCCGATCCAATCGAGCCGAAGATGCCGGCGCCGATCACCGCGCCGATCGCCAGCATGATCAGATCGCCGGCACCCAGCGCGCGTTTGAGCGCGTTCGGGTGCTCGCCTTCGTCGAGCAGTGCGGCGATCGGTTTGCGAGAGAAGAGAGTCGCCATTGACTATTAAAAGTTCGTCATCCCGAGGGAGCGAACGCGACCGAGGGATCTCGCGTCACGGTAGTGGGCCTGGCCAATCCGACGTGACATGAGATCCCTCGCTTCGCTCGGGATGACACTATTTGCGCAAGATGCCCACTACCGCGCCGCCACGCGCCCTTCGCTTTCGATGCGCATGCCGTAGAACGAGCGATAGACGAACACCACGGAGATTACGAAGAACACCGCGGCGAGCAGATGGCTCAAGCCCGGGCCATTCCGCTCGGTGAGCGACACCGCCAGCTCCACGGCGAGCAGACCGAACAACGTCGTGAACTTGATGATCGGATTGAGCGCCACCGACGACGTGTCCTTGAACGGATCGCCGACCGTGTCGCCAACCACGGTCGCGGCGTGCAGCGGCGTGCCTTTCTGCTTGAGCTCCACTTCGACGATCTTCTTCGCGTTGTCCCACGCGCCGCCGGCGTTTGCCATGAAGATCGCCTGATAGAGACCGAACAGCGCGATCGACACGAGGTAGCCGATGAAGAAGTACGGCTCGTAGAACGCGAACGCCAAGGTCGAGAAGAAGACGGTCAGGAAGATGTTGAGCATGCCGGCCTGCGCGTACTTCGTGCAGATCTCGACCACCTTCTTCGAATCCTCGACCGACGCCGCGGCGGTGCTCGTCAGGTCCATGTTGGCCTTGATGAACTCGACCGCGCGATAAGCGCCGGTCGTCACGGCCTGCATCGACGCGCCGGTGAACCAGAAGATGATGGCGCCGCCAGTGATCAATCCGAGCAGGAACGGCGGATGCAGCAGCGAAAGGTTTTCGAGATTGGTCGTGAGCCCGTTCGTCAACGCCACGATGATCGAGAAAATCATCGTGGTCGCGCCGACGACGGCGGTGCCGATGAGCACCGGCTTCGCCGTGGCCTTGAACGTGTTGCCCGCGCCGTCGTTCTCCTCGAGAAAGTGCTTCGCCTTCTCGAAGTTCACCGGGAATCCATACTGCTGCTGGATTTCCGCGGCGGCGTTCGGAATCTGCTCGATCGTCGAGAGCTCGAACACCGATTGCGCGTTGTCCGTCACCGGGCCGTACGAGTCGACCGCGATCGTCACTGGTCCCATGCCAAGGAACCCGAAGGCGACGAGACCGAAGGCGAACACCGCCGGCGCGACCATGAGCGAACCCAGGCCCTCGAGACTCACGAAATACGCGATCGTCATCAGGATCATGATCGTCATGCCGAGCCAGTACGCGCTGAAGTTGCCGGCGACGAGGCCCGACAGGATGTTGAGCGACGGACCGCCTTCGCGCGACGACGTCACGACCTCGGCGACGTGCCGCGACTCAGTCGACGTGAACACCTTGACGAATTCCGGAATGATCGCGCCCGCGAGCGTGCCGCACGTGATCACCGCCGAAAGCTTCCACCACAAGGTCGTGTCGCCGCCGAGCTCGGGGATCACGAGCTTCGAGACGATGAACGTCAGCACCACCGACAGGATGGACGTCAGCCACACGAGGAACGTGAGCGGCGCTTCGAAGTTCATCTTGTCGGCGTTCTCGTAGCGTCCCTTCGCGATGGCGGCGTTGATGAGATACGACACGCCGCTCGACACGACCATCATGATGCGCATCACGAAGATCCACACCAGGAGCTGCACCTGCACCGTCGGGCTCTTCACGGCGAGCACGATGAACGAGATGAGCGCGACACCGGTCACGCCGTAGGTCTCGAAGCCGTCCGCGCTCGGACCGACCGAGTCGCCCGCGTTGTCACCCGTGCAGTCCGCGATGACGCCTGGATTGCGCGCGTCGTCTTCCTTCACGTTGAAGACGATCTTCATCAAGTCGGCGCCGATGTCGGCGATCTTCGTGAAGATACCGCCCGCGATACGCAGCGCCGCCGCGCCGAGCGATTCACCGATCGCGAAGCCGATGAAGCACGGACCGGCGTATTCACCCGGAATAAAGAGCAGGATGAACAGCATCAGCACGAGCTCGACCGAGATGAGCAGCATGCCGATGCTCATGCCGGCCGACAGCGGAATGGCGTAGCACGGATACGGTTTGCCGCGCAGCGCGGCGAAGGCGGTGCGCGAGTTGGCGAACGTGTTCACTCGAATGCCGTACCACGCAACGCCGTAGCTGCCGGCGATGCCGATCAGGCTGAACACGAGAATGATGATGACTTTGGCGAGCGTGAAGTGCTGGAGCACGCCGAAGTACAAGGCGATCACCAGTCCGATGAACACCTCGAGCAGCAAGATGAACTTGCCCTGGGTGATCAGATACGTCTTACACGTTTCATAAATCAGTTCGGAGACTTCGAGCATCGAGCGATGCACGGGCATGTTGCGGAGCTTCGTGTACATCACGAAGCCGAACAACAAGCCGAGCGCGCACACCACGAGACCGCCGAGGAGCAAGGAGCGGCCGTTCATGCCCATGAACTGCACCTGGCTCAAATCCGGAATGATGAGATTCGCTTCGCCGCCGGCGGCTTGCGGCGTGGCGGGACTTTGCGGGGCGGTCGCAACTCCACCGGTCGCCTGGGCGCCGAGTCGCGCGGTGGGGAGAGATCCGAACAGCGCTGCCATCATTACGGCGAGCACGATGGGGAGGGTCCGGCGGAACACGTTCTCCATCAGTTTCATCGGTTGTGTTGTCCTTTGGAGTGCCGAGGGACAGAAAGGCAGGGAGTGGCCTAGGGAGTGGCAGAAAAAAAGCCCATGCAACTCATCATGGGCCCTGCACTTTGGGTGGCGGGAAGATATCGGCGCGGGGGGGTATTGGCTAGTCGCTTCGCGATGGGCGCTGGGCGTTGGGCGATGGGCGTAACGGCAAAGGGCGACGGAACAGATTCCGTCGCCCTTCTGTTTTCACGCCCAGCGCCCATCGCCCATCGCCCATCGCTAAAAGTCGTAGACGATCTGCGCCTTCATCCGAATCGGTTTGCCGTCGGGCGTCGTTCCCGGACGGAACTTGGTGTTCTTCAACACCTCTTCCAGACGTTTGTTGTAGCCGCCATCGGGCGTGTGCGTGAATTCCCAATGCAACACGTTCCCCGCTGAATCCACGTCGAACTCGGCGATCATGTGGAAGCCGCGCACCTTGCTCGGATACGGAAGCGGAGGCAGGAACAACTCGGTTGTCGACGGCGGATAGTTCGCCTGCACGCCACCGCCTGTTCCAGGTCCAACACCTGATCCGCGCCCCGGGCCGATGCCGCTGCCGACGCCACCACCCGACCCCGGGCCGCTGCCGTTCGTTCCGTCGTTGCCGGTACCACCGCCTGTGCCGGCGGTCGGTGCCGACGCCTGCGGCGGCTTGGCGTCGGCAACGGTCACCATCGGTGTGGGCGGAGCCGCGATCGGCTGCGCGATCGGCGGCGTTACGAGCGGTTTCGGCTGCGGCGGCGGAATGACCGGCTGCGGAGGGGGAATGACCGGCGTCGCGACGGGTGCCGGCGTGGGCGCCGGCGCGACGGCGACATACTGCACTTTCTCTTGCTCACCGCCCGTTCCGCGATGTCCGCCACCGCCGCCACCGGCGGGTCCGGGGCCGCCGGCGCCTTGCAGCATGTCCTTGAGATTCTTTCCCGCGTGTCCGGCGACGGGATATGCGATCAGCAGGATCAGCAGAATGTGAATCAGCAGCGACACGATGCTCGACGCTCGGCGTTCATCGCCTTTCACCGGCATGCCCGTCGCAGGCAACCGACGCGCGCGGCGCGAAGCGCCTGGCGTTGGTGACGTGCGGTTGGGCTCGGTGTGCTGAGTCATCGAGGAATACCTGCGAGCGGCGGACGCGCCGAATGTCATGGGAAGTTATACGTCAGACGACCCCGAAGGTGTCATAGGCACAAGGCGGAATTGAGACGACGAGGCCCTCTGTTCTCGTGAGAACAGAGGGCCTCGTCGTTGCTTGCGGCGTTACTGCTGTAGCCGGTATTGCCGGTGCAGCCGGTGTTACGAAGCTGCGTGAGCTACTTGCCGGCCGCGGCCGGACCGGTGTCCTTCGGCGGCACGCCAATGATGACGTGCTGGCCGATCGCACCGCGGGCGATGTCCATCGCCTCGATGATGTCGGCGTACTTCGCCTTCGGATCGCCCTTCACGAACAGGATTTTCTCGGGACGCGGATCGTAGATTTCCTTCAACCGCGGACCGAGGTTCGCCGCGCCCTGCACCGCGGCGCTGTTGATGTTGTATTGGCCGTTCCCGTGAACCTCGAGCACGATCTGGTTCGAGTTGTTGTTCGCGGTCGCCACCTGCGGGTTGGGATCGGGCAACTGAATGTCGATCGCCTTGCGCATGGACGGCAGCACGGCCATGAAGATGATCAGGAGCACGAGGAGCACGTCGATCATCGGCGTGACGTTCGGCTCGCTGGACATCGAACCAGCGGAGCCGGAAGCACCCGGAGACCCTGCGGTCATCGCCATTACTTGGACCCTCCCGCAACGGGCGTCTGCGCTTTCGCGTCGCCCGGAACAGTCGAGACCGTGCCGTTCTTCTGCTCGCCGATCATACCGACCACGCGAACGCCGTTGTGCATGGCCACGTCCATCAGGTCGATGACCTTGCCGTAGTCGAGGTTCTTGTCGGCCTTCAGGTACATCACGTAATCGTCGCGCGTCTGATCGACGTAGATGTGCTTCAGCGCCGGCGCGATGTCGTCGTACCGGATCTGCTTCTTGTTCAGGTAGTAGTTGCCACCCTTGTCGATGCCCAGGACCTGATCGGTCTTGTCATCCTCGGGATGGTCCTTGATGTTCTGCGCCTGCGGCGGATCGGCCGTGAAGCCCGCCAAGAGCGCCGGTGCCACCACCATGAAGATGATGAGCAGCACCAGCATGACGTCCACCATCGGCGTCACGTTTGGCGTCGACTGTACACCGCCGCCGCCGCCCGATGACATTGCCATTGGGACTTACCTCCTCAGCGGGGTGAATTACTGCGAGATCGGGCCGCCCGAGGCCGCGTTGAACTCACGGGTGAAGCGCGACCGGCCGAACTCACCCGACACGCCCTTGATGAGGTAGTCGATCATTTCCTTCGACACATACGTCATCTCGGCCGCGAGGTTGTCGATCTTCGTCGTGAAGTAGTTGTACGCCCACACCGCCGGAATGGCGACGAGCAGACCGAACGCCGTCGTGATGAGCGCTTCAGCGATACCACCGCCGATCGCCGCGAGACCGCCCGAGCCCGACTGCGCCATGCCCGTGAACGAGTTCACGACGCCCATCGTGGTGCCGAGCAGTCCGACGAACGGCGCCGTCGAACCGACCGTCGCGAGCACCGCCAGACCACGCTTCAGGTTCGTGAGCTCGAGCAGCATGTTGCGCTCGACCGCGCGTTCCGCCGAGTTGATGTCGGCGACCGTGACCGAACCGTCGGCGATCAGCGGCTTCACTTCGCCGAGCGCGCCACCGAGCACGATCGCGACGTGCGAGCGCTTGTAGCTCTCGGCGAGACGGATGGCTTCCGTGAGGTTGTCCTCTTCCAGGAACTGCGAAAACTCGGGCGCGAACTTGATGGTTTCCTTCTGCGCCTTACGCAGGTTCCACCACTTCGAAACCATGATCGTAAGCGAATAAATGGACATGATCGCCATGACGATAACGATGCCCTTGGCGAAGTTGCCCATCTGATGCCAGAGGCCAAGCAGTGAGAAATCCATACAGACGTATCTCCGTGCGGAATAAGGAGGAGAAGACCCGAGTTACTCGGACTTGGTGAGGTTGAACTGGAACGGCATCTGGACGAGCTGCTTCACCTTTCTGCCGCCCACTTCCGCCGGAAAGAACTTCATGTTCGGCAGCGCGGACTTCACGGCGTTGGTGAAGAGGTCGTGCGTCGACTTGAGCACCTTGAACGTGCTCATGTCGGCGCGGCCCGTCGTGTCGACGACGAACTGAGCGAGCACTTCGCCTTCGACATTGGCCGAGCGGAGCATGTCGGGATAGCGCGGCGCCTGATTGCCCGGCACCTGCGACACCTGCTTCTCCACCTGGAATTCGAAGTACGTCTGGTTGTCGTTGGCCGGCGCCGGCGTGCCGCCGACGACGCCCTTGGCGAAACCACCGGCGGCACCCTTGCCGGTGAAGTCCTCCTCGTTCGTGACCTTCTTCGACAGGTCGATATCCGGGAGGACGTCGGGGATCTTGATTGGCGCGGTCAGCACCTGAAAGCCTTTCGGCGGCGGTGCCTTCATGACCACGTCCGGCGGGGGTGGCTTGGGCTCCTCCTTCGGCGGAGGCGGCTCGTCTTTCTTGACCGTGACGAAGTCGACCTTCTCAGCCTTGGGTTTTTCCAGAGCTTCGCTCGCGTGCAACGTGCCGTACACCGCGGCCGTGATGAGCACGGCGTGAATGACGGCACTCGCGAAGACGCCACCCGCCCGCCGCTGTTTCCTTGCCTTCGACTCGATAAGGTTGTCGAACATGTCTCGCTGGCCTTGATCGGGTACAGGGGGAGAGCTCCGATCCGGCGCATTCCGAGCGTTGGCGCAAAGCACCGAAGCGAGGAACGACCGTTCGAAGTGCGCGGACTGACTCGGGGGATAAGCTATCCCTCGACTCTAAGGACGGAATGGCCGGAAGATTAAGAGTCGATGAAGCCGAGGTTCCTTCTTGCGCGCGACGTGGCCGACGCGTCCGGATCAGCTATCCGCCGACTCCGCCGCGATTTCCGCTTCGGCCTCGTCCGCGACGGCGGGCACTGCGCCGGATGCGCCAGTCGACGCCGCGGTCGCGCTCGGAACGATCGGCAGCACCACGGTAAACATCGTCCCGCGCCCGAGTCGCGACTGCACCGCGATCGTGCCACCGTGCGCGTGCACGATCCACTGCGCGATAGCGAGCCCGAGCCCGAATCCGCCGCGCTCCGACGCGCGCGAACGCACGCGATCGGCTCGCCAGAATCGATCGAACACATGCGGAAGGTCGGCCGCCGCGATGCCGATCCCCGTATCGCGCACGACGATCGCGATCTCGTCGGCGCCACGCCGCGTCGCCGACACCTCGACGTGTCCGCCGCGCGGCGTGTACTTGATCGCGTTCGTGACGAGGTTGAGCAGTAGCTGCCGGAGCCGCGTGCGATCGCCCATCACGATCGCGTTCTCCAGCGACTCGAGTGACTCGAGCGACAGCGTCAGCTCGGCCTCTTCACCGAGAATCGTCGCCGTCTCGTAGACCTCGCGAATGAGCGGCTCGAGCTCCACCGGCGTCCGATGCAGATCGAATCGCCCCTCATCGGCGCGCGCAAGGGTCAGGAGGCTGTTCACGAGATCCGACATGCGCGCGGTCTCTTGCAGCGCTTCCTCGAGCGCGACCAAGCGATCCGTGCCCGCGGTCCCCGGATGCATCGCGCGCTCCACGTCGGCGCGAAGCACCGTGAGCGGCGTCTTGAGCTCGTGACTCGCGTCGGCGGTAAATCGCCGCAGCGCGGCGAACGACGTTTCGAGGCGCGTGAGCATGGCGTTGAGCGTCGTCGTCAGGCGAACGAGCTCGTCGTTCCCTGCCGGATCCGTCGCGAGGCGGCGATGCAGGCTGCGGCCGTCGGTGATCGCTTCGAGCTCGTTGATCAGCTGATCGACGGGCTGAAACACGTTACCGAGAACAGCGTACGCGGCGAGCGCCGAGAGGAGAAAGAGCAGCGGCGCGATGATGATGATCGCCTCGGAGGCTGCCGACGGCAGCAGGTCCGCGAACGACACCGGCTGCGCGACGACGACGCGCGAGATGTTCGGCACCGGATCCTTCGACGACGGTACCGTGTCCGCGACCATGAACAGGTGCTGGCCGTTCTTGAGCGTCACGCGCGCGTCTTCGTTTCGCACGGCGAGCCGCGTCGCGAGTCGATTGACCGCATCCTGATCGTCGGTGCCCAGCGCCTGCATCGCCGACGACGCGTAGAGCAGTTGGTTCTGATCGTTGAAGACGAGGAAATAGCCGGGCAGCCGGTTGAGCATCTTGCGCAGGCGCGCGCTCGACGCCGCGAGAGGCTCACCCGTCGTCGATGTGTAGATGGTGCTCGTCAGCGCGCTGTCCGGCTGCGCGCGCTGCAATTCGTGAATCGCGGTGATGATGCTGTCCGCCGCCGCGATCGGACTGGCCGAGATGTTGTTGGCGGCGCTGTTGCGCGTGGCGCTCAGCGCGATCGCGAACACCACCAGTGTGGCGAACAACAGCGCGGCATACGCCACGACGAGTCGCCCACGCGCCGACACGCTACCGCCGCGGCTCTCGACCCGCGGGCTCGCGTGGTTCACGCGACTCGCGTGATTCACGCGGCTTCGCCGCCGATTCGTCCTTGATCATGTAGCCCACGCCGCGCACGGTGGTGATCAGCCGGCGATCGTGCTTCGCGTCGACTTTCTTCCGCAGGTGATTGATCACCACGTCGACGATGTTCGTGCCGGGATCGAAATGATATCCCCACGCATACTCGGTGATGAGCGTGCGACTCATCACTCGGCCATGATGTCGCATGAGATACTCGAGCACCGTGAATTCCTTCGGCGTGAGCTCGATGAGCTCTCCGGCGCGGCGCACCTCGCGCGTCGCCTGGTCGAGCACGAGGTCGCCGACGGTGAGCGTCGGTGATGCGAGCGCACGCGGCCGGCGCGCGAGCGCTTCGACGCGCGCCAACAGCTCCTCGAACGCAAACGGTTTGGTGACGTAGTCGTCCGCGCCGGCGCGAAGGGCCGTCACTTTCGCGTCGACAGCATCCTGCGCCGTGAGCACGAGGACCGGCCGCTCGAACCCGCGCGCGCGCAGCGCATGAAGCACGTCGAGTCCGGACTTACCGGGCAGGCGCATGTCGAGGATGATGAGATCGAACGCCTCCGATCCGGCACGCCGCTCCCCTTCCTCGCCGTCGGCGACGAGGTCGACGGCCCAGCGCTGCTCCTCGAGACCTCGTTTTACATACTGTCCCACGGTGGGATCGTCTTCGATGACGAGAATGCGCATATGGGGAAAGTATAGCGCGCGAACTGGGCGCTGTCGCGCTGGGTTTGGCCGGCGCGTTGCGCCGGTGGTTCGGCCCGCGCTGTGCGCGGGTGATGAGGTCGGCCGCCTAAGGCGACCAACGTGAGTCCGGCGCTGCGCGCCGATGTAAAAACAGAGAGCGCAGCGCAGTTTGCACCAACCACCGCGCCGCAGGCGCGGCCGCACGTTCGCGGCCTTAGGCCGCGGCCCTAACCATCCGCGCGCGAAGCGCCGCGGTCCTCACCGCCGCCACCGCGCCCCGGCCGTTCAAACCCGTACTCTCTGATCTTGCGATAGAGAGTCTTACTCGAAATCCCCAACACTTTGGCGGCATTCCCCTGGTGCCAGTTCGTTTGCTGCAACACCGCCTCGATATGCTGGCGCTCGAGCTCCGACAGGGTCACCGCCGAGCCAACCGAGGCACGATTCGGCGACGGCGCCGTCACCAGCGGCAAATCCTGCGCGCGAATCTCGTGGCTGCCCGTGCGCGACAACAACACGACACGTTCGATCACGTTGCGCAGCTCGCGAATGTTGCCGGGCCACGGGTACTCCTGCATCAACTCGATCGCGTCCGGCGTCAACGTCGGCGCCGAAGCGCCGCCGAGCTGCGTCAGGAAATGCTGGGCGAGCAGCGGAACGTCCACCGCGCGATCGCGCAGCGGCGGCAGCGCAACGGTCACCACATTCAAGCGATAAAGCAGGTCGTCACGAAAGCGTCCGTCGCGCACAGCCTGCTCGAGATCATGATTGCTCGACGTCACCAGGCGCACCGAGATCTCGACCTTCTGCGTGCCGCCCACGCGGAAGAAGCTCCCGTGCTCGAGCGCGCGCGCAAGCTTCGATTGCAGCTTGGGACTCAGCACGCCGATCTCGTCGATGAACAACGTGCCATTCGCGGCGAGCTCGATCAAACCCGCCTTGCGCGCGATCGCGCCGCTGAACGCGCCACGCTCGTGGCCGAACAGCTCGACGTCGAGCACGCCTTCAGCCAGCACGGTGCTGTCCGCCTCGACCATCGGACCCAGGCGGCCCGACAAACGATGAATCGCGCGCGCGAGCAGCGTCTTGCCCGTCCCGGATTCTCCCGTGATCAACACCGGCGAATCCGTCGTCGCGACGCGCTCGAGCAGCGTGAGCACCGCGTGCATCGGCGCGTACTGCGTGATGACTTCAGGCGTCGCATCCACGCGCGACAAGCGGGCCTGCAGATACTTGTTCTCCCGCGCGAGCTGATGCTTCTCCCATGCGCGCCGCACCAGCACGTCGATCTCCGCCATGCGGTACGGCTTCGCCATGTAGTCGTACGCGCCAAGCTTCATCGCGGTGATCGCCGTCTCGACGGTGCCGTTGCCCGTGATGATGATGACTTCCGGCGGATCCGCCTCAGCGCGCAAATGCTTGAGCGTCTCGAGACCGTCCATCTCGGGCATCACGATGTCCACGAGCGCGACGTCGAATGCCTCATCGCGCACGGCTTGCAGCGCCGCCTTGCCGTCGCCGACCGACTTCACGTAGTGGCCGCGCCCGCGCAGAAACGTCGACAGAATCTGCGCGAGATTCTCCTCGTCCTCGGCCACGAGCACGCGAATGCGGCCGGCCGTCGTCGCGGTGCCCGAAGGCGGCGTGAAGCGGTCCGTCATGCGGCGGTCGCCGGAAGAATGATGCGGAAGACGCTTCCCTCGCCCACGACGCTGTCCACCTCGATGCGCCCTCCATGCTCGTTGACGATGGCGTAGCAGATCGAGAGCCCCAACCCCATGCCGCGCGCGGGCGACGACTTCGTGGTATAGAACGGCTCGAAGATCTTCGTCCGGTCCGAGCTTCGAATGCCGTGGCCGTGATCGACCACCTCGGCGATGGTGAGATCTTCCTTGTCGTCGTTCCGCGTGCGGAGCGTCACGACGCCCTTGTCTTCCATCGCGTCGAGCGCGTTGAGAATGAGCGCCATGAAGACCTGCACCATCTGCTCCTCGTTCGCCCATACGGGCTTGAGATGCGCGCTGCGCTCCACGCCCACGAGCACGCGCCGAAAGCGCGGATGATGTTTGACCAGACGCAGCGTCTTGTCGATCACCGCGTTGACATCGACGATCGCCTTTGTCGTCGACTTCGGCCGGCTGAAATCGAGCAGTCCGTCGATGATCCCCTTGCAGCGATACACTTCCTGCTGGACGAGATCGAGCGACTCCTTGAAGTCCTGCGTGTCGCGCGCCGGATCGAGCGAGCCCTCATCGATGCCGAGCGTGAGCGATTCCGCACAGGCGCCGATCGTCGCCAGCGGATTGTTGAGCTCGTGCATGACACCGGCCGCCAGCGTGCCGATCGCCGCCAGCTTTTCCGCTTGGGCGAAGCGCTCCTCGGCCTGCTTCCACTCGGTGATGTCCTCGCCGATGGTGATGATGTGCGACACTTCCTTCTCGTCGACGTGCATCGGGATCTTGCTGATCCGATACGTGCGCGACTCGCCGAACGACGTCGACTCGATCGGGAACTGCTGCATCTCACCCGTTTCGAACACGCTCTCGAACTCGCTGCGCAGCAGCTCCGCGGGCTGGCGATGCAGAATCTCGAAGATCGTGCGGCCGATCGCTTCCTCGCGCGACACACCTTGCAGGCCCGTCTCGCGCTTGCGGTTCCACGCCTGAATGCGATAGGCGCGGTCGATGACGTACAAGCCGACCGGCAGCGAGTCGATGATCTTCTCGGTGAATCGCCGCTGCTCGTCGATCTCGCGCGTGCGCGCCGCCACTTCGGACTCCAACCGATGCGCGTATTCCGCCGCGCCGAGTGCGGGCGCGAGCAGGTCGGCGACGGTGGAAATGAACAGACGGTCTTCGGGCGCGAGCTCGCGGCCGGGACGCACCGAGATCGCACCGAGCTGCTGTCGTCCGGCGAAGAGTCGCGCGGCGGCGAACGCAGAATCCGCCGCGACGTCGCCCTGCCGGAGCTGGTCCTCGACCGCGCGGGCCGGCGTGTCGTCACCGGCCACGCTCCACGCGCGCCGCAGCCCGTCCAGGCCATGCAGCCACAACGTCGCCTGCGCGCCATCCAGCTCGCTCGCGACCGCCGCGAGAATACCGGGCATCACCGCGCCCACCGAGTCACCTGTGGCCAGGGCGGACGCGATCTCCGCGAGCGCCGTGAGCGTCCGCGGGATGGGTTTGGATGGGCGATGCCTGATGGGAGCGGTTATGAAAACCTCGGACTCGCCGTCGGGTCGAGGGTCGCTGGCAGGGGGGACAACTTGACCGAAAACACCGTGTGATAGACGTGTCGACACGGCCAATCGCAACCGTGATCGCGCTGTATCATCTTGTGTCTAAGCCAGTTTATCGATCTGGGCCAGAAGTTCGGCGTCGCTCCGACGGTTACCCGGGTTCTCCTCGATATGTTCCCACCGTACTATCCCGTCCCGGTCGAGGAGGAAATAGGCTCGATTTGCGAAAAAACGCTCTTCGAGCAGCACGCCATACGCGCGAGACACGTCACGGCGGAAGTCGCTCAGCAAGTCCGTCTTCATGCCATGCTTCGCCTTGTACTCCTTGAGTGAGTACGTGTGGTCGACGCTGATCGGCAGAATGACGACGTCACGCTGCGCGTACTGGTCGTAGTCGTCGCGCATCTCGCACAACTCCGCGGTGCAGGTGCCCGAGAACGCGAGCGGGAAGAACGCGATGAGGACCGGTTTTCCCCGCAGACTCGAGAGCGTCACGTTGTCGCCCGAGGTCGACGGCAGCGTGAAGTCGGGAGCGGGCTGTCCGACGGCGGGGACCGGTTGCGATGCGGCAGCAGGTGCGGCAGCAGGTGCGGCAGCGGTTGCGGCGGTAGCTGTAGCGGTAGCAGTCATTTTGCGCGCGAGGCTCCAGTTGCTCTAGTTTCGTGGATTATGGAATCTAGAACCCTTTTGCGTTTCGCCAGCCGGAAAAGGCTCCTAATTGTCGTTGCTATCGCTGCGGTCGGCGTGCCCGGCATCGGCGCGTGCGGTGGGGGCGGCGGCGGAGGCGGAGCATCGAGCGCGAATCAGGCGCCACAACCCGTGGGCGAGGTCGAGCGAACACAGTTCGCCCCAGACCTTGGCGTCGATCTCTCGAAGATGATCCGCCGGCCGTCGGGCCTGTACGTCGAGGATCTCTCCGTCGGCACGGGACAAGTCGCGGCGCGCGAACGTACCGTGGTCGTGCGGTACGTCGGCTGGCTTCCGAGCGGCAAGACGGTGGATCAAGGGGAGATCACGGTCGCCCTCGGCAAGAACCAGGTCATTCGCGCGTGGGAGGACGGGCTGCTCGGCATGCGCGTTGGCGGACGGCGATTGCTCGTGACGCCGTCCGCACTGGCGTACGGCGGGCGCGGCGCGGGCGACGCCATTCCGCCGAACAGCGTGCTGGTGTTCGTTATGCAATTGCAGTCGGTGTATTGACGGACACTCATTCCGACTCTCGTCGCATTCCTTCGCTCGACGGGCTCCGCGCGATCTCGATCGCCGCGGTGGTTTCGTCGCATCTGCTCTGGCACGGCGAGACGGGCCCGCATGCGCTGATTCGTACCGCGCTCGGCCGCATGGGCGTGCAGGTGTTCTTCGTCGTGTCCGGATTTCTGATCACGCGTCTCTTGGTACGCGAGCAGGGGGCGCGGGGGCGGATTTCACTCGCACGCTTTTTCCAGCGGCGCGCCATACGCATTCTGCCGCCGTATCTCGTGTACGTCGTCACGGTGGTGGCGATTTCGCGCCTGGTCGCCGTGCCGATGCCGCGCGCTGACGTCGCGCACGCGCTGACGTTCACGATGAACTTCGCCAGCGACCGCTCGTCATGGGTGCTGGCTCATGGCTGGTCGCTGTCGACGGAGGAACAGTTTTATCTGGCGTGGCCGCTGCTCGCGGTGGCGTTCGGCTGGACGCGCACGCGTTGGCTGGCGGCGGTCGTTGCGGCCGTGCCGTTCGTGCAGTTCGCCGTCACGGGTGCGCTGCCGTCGATTCACTGGTTTCCGAACGGCGTCGACGGTATCGCCGCGGGGTGTCTGCTCGCGCTGCTGTGGGACGACCCGCAAGCGTCGCGGGTGCTACGACGAATGACGACCGGTGCGACGCCGCTCGTCGCGTTGGCACTCGTGATCGCGCGCATCGCGCTCGCACCGTATCACGTCGGGACGCTTCTCGAAACGCTGTCGGGCGGCGCGATCGCGATGCTCGTTGCGCGCGTCGTGCTGCACCCCGGCGGCTTTGCGTCCGCGCTCAACGCGGCACCGGCCGTCTGGCTCGGAAAACTGAGCTACTCGCTGTATTTGTGGCAGCAACTCTTCACGCGTCCCACCCTCGAGCGCGAGCCGCTGCCCTTCCCGCTTGCTGTGGCGTGCGCGCTCGGCTGCGCGGTCATCTCGTACTACGCCGTGGAACGCCCGCTGTTGGCTGCTCGCGCACGCCTGCGCGCGCCAATCAGTGACGCAGCGAGACCGGCAGCTCCAGCCCGACTCCAAACGTCGTGGCGCGACTCGTTGCGTCGTGCGATTTCTCGACGTGTGTGAACCCGCGTTCGTATTGCGCGGTAACGAGCAGCCGAGCGGACCCGGTGGAAGCGCGTAGTCCCAGGCCGCCAACGGCGCTCCAATCGAACGACTGAAACTCGATCGTCCCGTTGGACAGCGTCTTGGCGTCGGCGCACGTCACGCGCTGCGTCGCTCCAGTGGCGTGCGCCGTTGCCACGAGTGAGCAACCGCTCCGAAAGTTCGCGCTAGGTCCGCCAAACGCGACGACACCAAGCCGGCTCGCGCCGCCGAAATCATACCGCGCGAACAGCGGCACTTGAACGAAGTCGATTTGGACCACGGCCAGGTCGCCGGTGTCCGGCTCCTTCCGTTGCCATCCCTTCCCCGAGAACAAACCGCCCGTTTGGAGCGACCAGTCGGCGCCGAGCGGGTAGGCGACGTACGCGCCGTACGTCCCGGCGCGACGATTGGAGATGTCGCTCAAATCCGAGCCCTCGACGTGAGCGAGATTCACACCGCCCGATACGCCAATGCGGGCCACCCCCGATTGCGCTTGGAGGGCCACGGCGATCGGAAGTATCAGGAGGAACGAGAGGACGCGAGCAGGCATGGAAGCCTCGTGGTGAGAGGGAGCTTTTCCTTTACGACGCCGACGCGGGTCGAATCCCTACCCAGGCCCGCGAGATTTGAGGCCGCGCGATCTCGCGGGCCCATTCATGGATTCGTAGAATTGTTCGACCTTCCGAGGATCCTCCCTTCCGCACGCTCGCGCCAACGCAGGCGACCCTCCGCACATCGTACCTGGGGTTCATTGTCGCCGCCCTTCTCTCGTTGGGTGCCGCGTCGGCGTGCGCGCAATCGTGGACGGCGCGGTGGATCTGGGCGCAGAGCGGCCAAGCGAATCAGTGGGTGGCGTTTCGGAAGACCGTCACGCTCGCGCGAACACCGAGCAGTGCGCCGACGCGCATTGCGGCCGACACGAAGTACTGGCTGTACGTGAACGGAACGCTCGTCGTGTTCGAGGGCGGCCTGAAAGGCGGTCCGACACCCGACGCGATCTACTACGACGAGATCGACCTCGCGCCGTATCTCCAGGCGGGTCGCAACACCATTGCGTTGCTCGTCTGGACGCTCGGCAAGGACGGCTACTCGCACCATGCGCGGAGCGCGAACGCCGGCGGCCTTCTCTTTCAGAGCGACGTCGCGGAGGGGCCGGCGATCGCGTCGGATGATTCCTGGCGTGCGACCGTTCATCCCGGATACCAGCAGGAGACCAGCGGACGCCAGCCGAACTTTCGGTTGCCCGAATCCAACGTGTACTTCGACGCGCGGGCCGGCGCGCCGCTCGAGGGCTGGACCGCCGCGGACTTTAACGATTCCTCATGGCCGCCGGCGGCCGATCGAGGGAGCGCGGGCGCCTCGCCGTGGGGTGCGCTGCTACCGCGCCCCATCCCGCTCTTTCGGTTCACCGACGTGCTCCCGTACACGAGCGTCTCGACGTCGCGCTCCGGTTCGACGACCATCGCGGTCGGACATCTGCCGTCGAACCTGCAGATCACGCCGTATCTCAAAGTCGACGCACCGCCCGGCGCGACGATCGCGATTCAAACCGATCGCTACATGGACGGCGGCGACGCCAACGTACGGGCGACGTACGTGACGCGCGGCGGCGTCCAGACGTTCGAATCGCCCGGATGGATGTCGGGGACCGCCGTGCAGTACCAGATTCCCGCCGGCGTGCAGATTCACGTACTCGGCTATCGCGAGAGCGGATTCGCCACCGACCTCGCCGGCTCCTTCTCGAGCAGCGATGCGTTTCTCGATCGCCTGTGGCAGAAGGCCGCGCGCACGGTGTACGTGAGCATGCGCGACAGCTACATGGATTGTCCGACACGCGAGCGCGCGCAGTGGTGGGCGGACGAGGTGAACGAGATCCGCGCCGGCGCGTACGTGTTCGACACGGCGGCGTATCGGCTTGGCGGCAAGGGCGTGCGCGAACTGGTCGCGTGGCGGCGTCCGACCGAGGAGCTGTATTCGCCGGTGCCGACGGGCGTGTGGCAGGCGGAGATGCCGCAGCAGATGCTCGCCTCGATCTGGGGAGCGTGGCGGTACTACATGCTGAGCGGCGACAGCGCGTGGGTCCCGGGCGCGTATCGCGCGTTCGCCGACTATCTCGATCGCTGGTCGCTTGGGCCCGACGGACTCGTCGTGCATCGCGCCGGCGACTGGGACTGGCAGGACGCGGGCGACGCCATCGACGGTCCGTTGTTAGAGAATGCATGGTACGCAATGGCCGCGCATGCCGTCGCGGAGATGGCACGCATCGTCGGCAATACCGCCGACGAAGCGCGGTGGCGTTCGCGCGAATCGACCGTCTTCGCCGGCTTCGACGCATTCTGGGACGCGTCGCGTCAGGTCTATCGGTCGCGACACTATCACGGCGACGCGGACGATCGCGGCAACGCACTGGCCGTCGTTGCGGGTCTCGTTCCGGCGCTGCGATATCCCGCGGTGACGCGCGCGTTGCGCGATCACGCGAACGCGAGCCCGTATCTCGAGTTCTACGTCCTCGAGGCGTTGTATCAGATGGGCGCGCCCGATGTCGCGGTCGCGCGCATGCATTCGCGATACGCCGCTGAAGTGGATGGCAACGAGGCTGGTCCGACGTTGTGGGAATCGTGGGACGGCCGCGGCACGCGCAATCACGGATGGAACAGCGGACCGTTGCACGCGCTCTCCGCCTACGCGGCGGGCGTACGGCCCCTCGATGCCGGCTTCACCCGCGTGGAGATTCAACCCCAGCCCGGCGCATTAGCAAATGTGAAAGCGTCGGTGCCGACGGCGCGCGGGACGATCGGCGTGGACGTGACTTCGAAACTTTCAGGCACCAACACCAGCGTGACGCTATCGGTCGACGTGCCGAATGGCGTGAGCGCGCACGTCGCGGTGCCATGGGGGAGTCTGCTGTCCGGACGCATCGTCGCGAACGGGACGGAGGTGGACATCGACGGCGTTCTGGAAGCGATGCCGTCGGGTCTCACCGCGGCCCGCGACGACGGACAGTCGGTCTGGTTCGACGTCGCGCCCGGGCGGTGGGTGTTCGAGCGGACTGGTGTCATGGCCCCGCCGCCGCCGCCGCCGCCGTTCGGCCCGGCGCCCAAGTCCGTTCGCCCGCCGAGTGTCCTGGGGACGCACAACGGCCAGCCTTCGCGATGAAGGCTGGCCGTTGTCGAGCCGTTGAACGGGGCATGGAGCGTATCGGGATCGAACCGATGACCTCCTGGTTGCAAACCAGGCGCTCTCCCAGCTGAGCTAACGCCCCCTCAATCACCTGAGGCTTGGAATTTATCGAAGGGCACGCCACACTGGAACGGCTTGTGAACTCACGGATAGCGGTTCCGTGACGAACCGCGCCGTACCACGACGTGCACTCCGAGAGGACGCCCGTGACAACACCTGACACCGCCGCCACCGCCGCCGCGACGCGACACCTGACCCTCCGCTGCCAATTCTGCTCCACCTGGAATCGGGTCGACGCGGCGCGCGCCGCCGACCGGCCGAAGTGCGGCAAGTGCGCGAAGCCGATGCTGCTCGACCGGCCCGTGCACGTGGACGACGACACGTTCGCCAAAACGATCGCAGGCACCGACGTTCCGGTGCTGGTCGACTTCTACGCCGACTGGTGCGGGCCGTGCAAGATGATGGCGCCGTTCGTCGACGAGCTCGCGCGCGAGAAACAAGGTGTCGCGCTGATCGCGAAGTTGAACACCGATCTCGCGCAGCGGACCGCCGGCGGATTCAACATTCGCGGCATTCCGACGGTGATCGTGTTCAGCGGCGGCCGCGAGGTCGCACGCCAGACGGGGGCCGTGCCGAAGGCCGCGTTGGAGCAGTTGTTGGCGAAGGCGTAGCGGCCGTCATCCCGAGGAAGCGAAGCGACCGAGGGATCCAACATCGCGATAGAGAGCACAGCCCTCTGCCGTGACGCTAGATCCCTCGCGTTGCTCGGGATGACATGACGGCTTCCCGCGCTACTCGTGCGCCGGCAACGGCTCCATCGTGTCGGGATTCACCGGCACCTGCACTTCATCGCGATACGGCGACGTCAACAACGTCACCCGCATTCGCGGGAAGGCATTCATGAAACTGATATAACAGAATCCCCATGCGCCGGCGTAGAGCGCCAGCACGCCGAGCTCCCAGAGGCTGAACGGCAGCGACGGAATCACGCCGTAGCCCGACGGATACACCTCGATGTACCGCATCAGCCACATGCCGACGAGGCTCGACACGGCGAAGAGGTTCATCCACGACCGCGTGACCTTCGTGTGGCGCGACAGCAATCCGAAGAACGGCGCGAAAAACACGAGAATGACCGACGCCACCGTCACCCACTTCCACGGCGAGATGAGCCGAAGCCGCATGAAGTGCGTCTCCTCGCCCATGTTGCCGTACCAGATCACCAGGTACTGCCCAAACGTGAGATAGCCCCAGAACGCGGTGAACGCGAAGCAGAGCTTTCCGATGTCGTGGAAATGCGTCTCGGTGATGATGCCGTCCGCGGTACCGAGGAATGAGTTCCAGGCGCCCACGAGGACGGCGAACAGCATGAGCGCGCACAGCCAGCCGCCCATGAAGAACCACCAGCTGTACAGCGTGCTCTGGAAATGGAGCGAGAGACCCATCGACAGGTCCCACGCCAACACCGACCAGCCGAAGCCGAACAGCAGCACCTGGAAGACCGAGAGCTTGCCCTGCAGCGAATGCGTCGAGTGCAGCTCGCGGCGTTCCTCGCCGAAGCCGTTGCGCATGCGCGCGCGCCAGCCCGCCGCCCACGTCGCGCCCCACTCCGGCAACCGGCCCGCGTCCAGACGCAGCGACGTGTAGACGTACCAGAGGCCGAGCAAGTTCATCAACAACAGCACGACGATGTCGCGAATCGCGAGGAAGGTCCCGTTGAAGTACTGCGCCTTCTCAGGCGAGGGATACGCCTCGTGCGTCCACGGGAACACGTAGTTCCGGCCGAAGATCAGCGTCAGCAAGAAGAACACGAGCGCGACCGGCAGGAACGCGACATACGCTTCCATGAAGCGAATGACGCCGCGCGACCAACGTGCGGTCGTGATGCGCTGCACGGCGACGAACGTGACACCACCGCTCGACAACGCGGTGAAGAACAGCCAGTTGGCGTGGAACGCGCGCCACACACGATCGGGCGCGACGAACAAGCCGATGATGAAGATCAACGCGCCGATGCCGAACAGCGCGAGCATGGTCGTCGTCAGCGACTTGGGAATTTCGCGATTCGACGCCGCAACGACTTCGTTCGGCGTGTACACGCGCGGAGGATGCAGGCTCACGGACGTTGCTCCGGCTTCTTCGTCGTATTCTTCGTCGTGTCGGTGGCGGACTTCTTTCCGGTCGTATCCGCGGCGGCTTTATTCCCCTTCCCCGCCGTGTCGGCGGCGGACGGCGCCGGCGGCACAGCCGACGGAATCGCGGACGCGGCGTTCACCGCTCCACTCACGCTCATCGCATGATAGTACGGCGACGGACGCGTCGGACCCATGGTCGTTGCACCGGGCACGCACAATCCCGTCTCACCCGGACGACAGTGCGACGTATCCGCGGCGAACGCCGTGTTCTTGCCCTGAATGGTGCGCAGATAGTTGATGATGTCCCAGCGATCCGCTTCTTCGATGCGGTTGTAGGGCGGCATCAACCCGCGGCCGTTGCGAATCATGCCGAAGATGTATCCGTCGGTGTATTCGTTCGCGGCCTTGGAACCCGCGCCGATCGCGATGCCCGCCATCCCGTATTTCGTCGCTGGGCCGTTACCCATGCCGAGCGGCCCATGACAGACGGCGCAGTTGATCTGGAAGTTCACGCGCCCGCGCTCGATCGACGCCGAGTCGGCCGGCGTGGGATTCGGAATCGAGGCCATCGTCGCGATCGTCTGCGGCATCGGCGTGCGATCGTAGATGAATCCCGGCGCCGCACTGCCCGTGGTCGGCACAGACAACTGCGGATTGCCGCGGAACGCGATCGTGTCGTTCGGCGTCTCCCACGGATCGATCTTCGGCTGTTGTTTGAAATCCGTGAACCACGAGCAGCCGGCCATCGTCATCCCGAGGAACGCAGCGACGAGGGATCTAGCTGAGGGATAGAGCGCTCGTTCGGGACGCGAGATTCCTCGCTTCGCTCGGAATGACACCGCGCGCCTATCGCTCACGCCGCACCTCCGCCGCTCCGTGCTTTTTCAGAATGCTCTCCGCCGTCGCGGCTTGATCGGGCGACGCTTCGACCCAGATGCCGAAGTGACCGCTCGAGAAGCGCGGATCGTAGCCCACGGTCGTGGTGAGTCGTGGAATGTGCGCGAGCGCGAACATGGCGAACACCGTCGCGAGACCGCCGACGAGCACCATGACCTCGAAGCCGAGGATCGTGAACGGCACCCACGTCGCGATGGCCTTGCCGCCGACGACGAGCGGCCAGTAGTCCGAGATCCACACCGGAATCCAGTAGCCGAACGTGACGCCGGCGAGTCCGAAAATCAGCGTGTAGATCCGCACCCTGCTCGGGCCGCGATCCATTGCGTGCTCGAGCTCGTGCCTGGGCGTCGGCGTGAACACCGTGATGTCGCCGAGCTTCGCTTTCTTCAGCTCTTCGATCGCGTATAACGTCGAGTCGAGCTCGCGGAATGCGCCAAGAACGCCTTGCATCCGTGTCTCCTCCCTCAGGCCGGGCCGGGTTCGCCGGTCTCGAACGGTTGAACGTACCCGAGGTTCAGCTCGTGATCGATCTCGGGATCGGGATGCTTCATCCGCGGCGGTATGACTTCCTTGATCTCGCTCATCGCCATGACGGGAAGCTGCTTGATGAACAGCAGGAACCACATGAAGAACCATCCGAAGCTGCCGAGCAGGATGCTGTAATCGACGAACGTCGGACGGTACGTGCCCCACTGCCACGGCTCGAACTCGTGCGACAGCGACGGCACCACGATCACGAACCGCTCGAACCACATGCCGAGGTTGATGAACAACGACAGGATGAAGAGCCAGCCCGGATTGCGACGCAGCTTCTGCGAGTAGAGCGACAGCGGCAGCACGCAGTTGCAGATCAGCATGATCCACGCGGCCCACGCCCACTGCCCGAACACGCGATTCCAGAAGTAGTCCTGCTCGAACCGGTTGCCGCTCATCCACGCGACCTGGAACTCGGTGAGATACGCGAGTCCCACGACCGTCGACGTGAACAGGCACAGCTTCGCCGCCGCGTCCAGATCGTTGAGCGTGATGTAATGCTCGAGATGGAACGCCTTGCGCAGCGGAATGGCGATCGTGAACACCATGCCGATGCCGGAGAAAATCGCGCCGGCCACGAAGTACGGCGGGAAGATCGTCGCGTGCCAGCCGGGCGTCAGCGCCATCGCGAAGTCGAACGACACCACCGAGTGCACCGAGAGCACCAGCGGCGTCGCGAACGCGGCCAGGAACAGATAGGCGCGCGTGAAGTGCCGCCACTCCTTATCCGAGTTGCGCCAACCGAGCGAAAGCATCGCCAGGATCGACTTGCGCACCGGATTCGTCTCGCGGTCGCGCAGAATCGCGATGTCCGGAATCAACCCGACGTACAGGAACGTGCTCGAGATCGTGAGGTACGTCAGAATCGCGAAGACGTCCCACACGAGCGGCGACTTGGGATTCGGCCAGATCAGGCGCCAGTTCGGATACGCGATCAGATAAAAGAACTTCCACGGCCGCCCAAGGTGCAGGATCGGAAACAATCCCGCCGTCATGACGGCGAACACCGTCATCGCTTCCGACACCCGGTAGATGCTCGTTCGGAATCCCGCGCGGAAGAGATACAAGATTGCTGAAATCAGCGTCCCCGCGTGACCAATGCCGACCCAGAACACGAAGGTGACGATGTACACGCCCCACATCACCGGCGGCTGATACCCTGCCGCGCCCAGCCCCTCGTGAATCTGATACGTCCACGCCGACGCGCCGACGAGCAGACACAGGATCGCGATGCCGAGCGCCGCGAACCAACCAAGCGAGGGCCGGAGCGTGCCGGCAATCTCGCGGTCGACCTGCTCGTAGCTGCGTACCGCCGGAAAACGAACCGCCGCCGACGGAATGTTCGGTCGCGGGGATCCAGTGCCGCCCGGGAGAGGAGTCGCAGTCGTTGCCATAATCGCGCCTCCTTACGCCCGCGGCGCGGCAGTCGCCGCACCGGCCGAATGGTTGACCTTCTTCAAGTAGACCACCGCCGTGAAGGTGTTGAGCTCTTCGAACACGTGATACGCGCGCCGATCCTTCGCGAGTTGCGCGATCGACCAGTTGGGATCCGCGGCGTCGCCGAATACGATCGCGCGGCTCGGACACGCCTGCGCGCACGCCACCGTGAATTCGTCCGGCTGTACCTCGCGATGCTCGAGCGCCGCGCGATTCTCCGCTTCACGAATGCGCTGCACGCAAAACGAGCACTTCTCCATGACGCCCTTGCCGCGCACCGTCACGTCCGGATTCAACTGCCAGTTGAGCGGCTCGGGGAACGCGTACTGCTTCCGATCCTGCTCGCCGTAGCCGAACCAGTTGAAGTAGCGAACCTTGTACGGGCAGTTGTTCGAGCAGTAGCGCGTGCCCACACACCGGTTGTAGACCTGCACGTTCAAGCCGTCCGGCGAGTGATACGTCGCATACACCGGACACACCGGCTCGCAGGGCGCGTTGCCGCAGTGCTGGCACAGCATCGGCACGAAGCGGGCTTCGAAGTCCTGACCGAACTTGCCGTCGGGATTGCCCTCGAAGTAGCGCTCGAGACGAATCCAATTCATCTCGCGGCCGCGCTCGATGTTGAAGCCCGCGCGCGCATCCGCCCAGATCGTCGCGTTCTGCCACGGCGCTCCAACCGTCGGAATGTTGTTCTCGGCGTAGCACGCCGTGACGCACGCCGAACACCCGGTGCATCGCGCGAGATCGATCGTCATCGCCCACCGACGCTTCGATGCGCCGCGCGGGTCATCCGGGCGATACATACCCTTGTTCTTGCCCTGATCCGCCGCGGTCGGCGCGCCGAGCTCACCCTGCGCGTCCGCCGCAACCGGCGAGCGAAGTCCCGGCAGGAACTCGTGGCTCGCGTCGCCCGGCAGTTTCTCCTTGTCGCCTTCGCCTTCGACGGGCTTGTTCAAATCCGCCGCTTCGATCGCCTGCGCAATGCCACGTCCGTGCTGCCGCGCCGATCCCTCGGTACTCGGCAGCGTGACGTGGTCGCCCGTCTTCGAGATCGAAGCCTTGGTCGCCATCAGCACCGCACCGCCGGCGCCGTTCGACACGACCGGCAGCAGATCGGCGGCGTTCACGCCCAAGTCACGCGCGTAACGTCCGTAGCCCCACTGCGTGACGTTCTGATCGTGCTTCCAATCCCACATGCCGAGCTTCGCATTGGAGCGGTGGCCCTGGCCGAGGGGAATCGCGATCGCGTCCTTGTGAATGCCGAGATACGGGAACGCCGGCGCGCGCACTGAACCGCTCGCCGTCTTCACGTCGAGAATGTCGCCGCGCTCGATGCCCAGCCGCTGCGCGGTCTCGGGGTGAATTTCGACCCACGAGCTCCACACGATCTTCGTGACGGGATCCGGCAGCTCCTGAAGCCACGGCTTGTTCGCGCCGCGTCCGTCGCCGCCGAGCACCGAGTGTGGGTAGGCGATGAGGAAGAAGTCCCCGGTTGCGCTGGGCGCTGGGCGTTGGGCGCTGGGCGCGGACGGCGGAAGTGCGCGTGCGGGCAGCGTACCGGCCGCGATACCTTTCGGCAGCGCCGCGGCAAACGCGCTCGCGCCGCCGGGGAACTGCGCCATCAACCACGTGCGATAGTTCGTCGGCTTGGCGTTCCCCGCCGCGGCGGGCGCCGGAGCGGGGGTTGTCGCCGCCGCAGCGGCACCGCCGTTCGACACCGCGATCAGCGCATCCGCGGTGCTTCCCTTGATCGCCGGAAACACCGGATCCATCGTCGGCTGCTGAACGCCGATCGTGCCGCGCGTCGGCTCCGCGTCGCCCCACTGCTCGAGCGAATGGAGATCTGGAATAATAAGATTGCAAAGCTCGGTCGTCTCGTCGGGATAACTCGAGAACGACACGCGGACCGGCACCTTGTTGAATGCGTCGGCGAAGTTCGCCGACTTGGGCAACGCGTACGCCGGATTCACACCGCGCACGAACGCGATGCCCACCGCGCCCGAGCGCATGCGCTCCACGGCGGCGAGCACCTGGTCGTGCGATGCAATGCCTTCGTATCCGCCGATCGGCTGCGCGGCCTTGATCGTCGTACCCGCACCGCCATTGATCGCCGCCACCGCGAGCGCGACGTCGAGCGCGTTGTCGCCCGTGACGCCCGAGACGGCGAGGACCGGCTTTGCGGCCGCGATCTCGCTCGCGACGCGCTGCAACGTGTTCGCATCGACGCCGCTCTGCGTCGCGGCATCCTGAATGCTGCCCTTGCCCGCCAACGCGTTCGCGATCGCGAGCTCGCTGCCCGGCTTGCACGCGATCCATTCATCCGCGTTCAACCCGGTAAGCGATCTCCGCGCGCCGACGTAGATGAACCGCGGCGCGCCGTCGAGCTTCGCGCGTGCATCGGCGAAGTCGAGCTGCTGCGGCACGCTCGCACCCCACCCCTCGAGGAAGTCGGCGCCGAACGAGACGATGAGCTTCGCGTCCTTGAAGCTGAGTGACGGCCACGCCACACCGTAGGTGCGGCGATTGGCTTCGATCGCCGCGGCATCCGCGTCGAAGTCGACGCTCAGGTGCGGCTGCAATCCGTTCCGCGCGAGCCAGCCGTCGAGGAAGCGCGGGAAGCTGCCCGTCTCGTGCTGGTTGAGGAACACCGAGCCCTTGCCGCGCGCCGAACCGATCGCCTGCGCCAGACGATTGATCGCGTCTTCCCACGTCGTCGTCTTCCACGTTGTCCCGTCGAGATACATCGGCGAGCGGAAGCGATCGGGATTGTAGAGACCCTGCAACGCCGCCTGACCACGCGCGCACAACGCGCCGCGATTCAGCGGATGCTCGGGATTCCCCTCGAGCTTGATCGGGCGCCCATCGCGCACTTCGGCGATCACGCCGCACGCGGCAACGCATTCCCGGCAGACGGTGGCGTAATACGTCGAGACGCCCGGCACGGTCATGTCGGGCGAAACGAGATACGGGATCAGCTTGCCCGTTTCCTCGGAGCACGCGGTCGCGGCGACCGCGGCGCCGGAGACGCCGAGGACTTTGAGGAACTCGCGGCGCTTGACGGCCGTGCGTTTATCGCTCCTCCCTTCGGCGCCGCGCACCTCCGGTCGGAGTTCCGCGATGGACGGGTCCTTCGTATTCTGGCTCATATTAATAATGGCAGTTGGCGCAGTCATACCGCGCCTTCTTGCGTTCCGTCGAAGCGGCGGCGGTGGCGGCGAGCGCGTTACCCTGCCCCTGCGCGACCTGCTGCGGCGTGTACCCCGCGGCGTCCTGGCCTTCCTTGGGGACGTAGCCGTTCACGTGACAGCTCACACACCAGCCCATGTTGAGGCTCGCGTACTGCTCCACGCGGTCCATCTTCTGGATTTGGCCGTGGCACGTCTGGCAGGTGACGCCGGCGTTGATGTGGCGCGTGTGCGGGAAGTGGACGTACTCGGGCAGCTTGTGAATACGCACCCACGGAATGGGCTTCGGCGGACCGGCCGACCCCATGCCCGCGGCGACCCCCGCCGTATTCGCGAACTTGTACAGCTTCTGAATCTCGGCGCTCGTGCGCGCGGGACCGATGTCCGACGCGGGACGCTGCGGGCCGACGAGGTTGTGGCACCCCATGCAGGTCGAGAGCGCGGGGAGGCCCGGGTCCATCGACTTGTTGGCCGAGAAGTGACAGTAGAGACAGTTCATGCCGAGCTTCTGCACGTGAATGGGGTGCGGGAAGTTGATCGGCTGAACGGGCGAGTTGTGTTGCGAAGAGGAGGCGCCGCTATATGCCGAGAGCATGACGGCGCCGATCGCCAGGACGAAGAGTCCCGGGATGGCGGTCCACTTCCTTCGCTTGGTCATCGCGATGGGGTGAATTTTTGATGGTACGACAAGCCAGAGCGTGCCTTGTGAACAAATTCACAAGCCCCCGGACTGGCCGGGAAATCTGATGGGACCAGATGGCTCACGCAAGTGAGCACCACTGCGCCAACCACATGATCCCGGTCCAGCAACTCGTTGCAGAGACGTGTGTAATCCTAATCGGCCTCGCCCGGGCATCAGCGCGAAGTAACCGTCTTTCGTACCGCGCTCGCTCCCGCATCACAAACGGCTTCGGCCCCCGCAAGTCGCGAACCGCGAACATCATCCGGCAGCAAATCCAGATTCGCCCGCGGCGTTTGCGTCAACCGCAACGGCCACTGCGTGCCGAACACGAATCGCTCCGACCCGATCATCCGAAACAACTTCGCGAGATGATCCTCCGGCGGCCCCCAGACCCACGAGATGTCCCAGTACACCCGGCGCTGCTCTTCCGCCGTGAGCCCCCAGTGCACTTCCTCGATCATCTCGCGCCCTGCCGCCGTGACAACGAGGCGAACGCGTTCGCCGGCGCGGGCGAGCGAGCGAATCGACGCGGCACTCAGGTCGCCCGCGGAATCCATGGGGTGACGTTGCCGGAGATCCTCGAAGCGCACGGTCAGCAGCAGCGCCATTCTGTGCTCGCCGGCAGCGATTGCCAATTCTCGCATACCCGCGTCGTGGGGGCCCATCCCCCACTGCGGCGGATACGCGCGCACCGCCGGCGAATTCGCGCTCGCCGCACGCCGCAGTTCGTCGCGCCAGCGAGGCCAGTCGGGGCGAATCGTCGGGACCGGCTGAAGACGGTCGGGGAAGCGCTCGAGCGCGCGGTACAACTCGGCGTTGCCCTGCGTCGGATCGCGATAGAACGCCGACGGAAGATGCCCGACCCACGCTCGGTCGATCTGTTCACGATCCAGAACGCGAATGAGAACGTCCGGATCGGGGTGCGGTACGTACCGGAAGGGGTACGGGCCGATGAGCGCGTTGACGTCTGTTGTCACGGGCGTCGAGGCGTCGAGGCGTCGAGGCGTATGGGCGAACAGCGCGGAAAGCTGCCGTCCGGAAAAATTCGAGCGGCGTTGCGCCAGCGGATGTCCTCGAGGTCGTCGTCGGTCAGGCCGATCACCTCGAGGGCGCGGAGCTTTGCGAGGCCCGTGCACATCGTGAGATCGCAGCCCCACAACAATCGCCGCGCGCCGAGTGCGTCGACCGCGGCGTCGAGCATGCCGCGATCGACGCCGCTTCCCGAGAGATCCGGCAAGATGTTCGGACAGTCGACCACGGCCGGAAACGTGTGCATGTAATCGCCGCCGCCGCCGATGTGGGCGAGAATGAATGTCGCGCGCGGATGACGCGCCGCGAGTCGCGCGAGATCGGCGCCGTCCGAGATCTCCTGCGACGGCCATTCGCGGCGGCGATGCTGCCAGATGTGATGCAGCACCGGCATGCCCTTCTCCGCCGCGATGGCGGCGATGGGATCGAGCAGCGGATCGTCGGCGCGGCGGCTTGCCAGCAGTTTGATGCCGATCGCGCCGCGTGCGCCGCAGCGTTCGATCTCGCGCAACGCGTGTTCAGTATCGTTTGGATTCACGGTCGTGAACATCCGCACGCGTTCGGGTTCCTGCGCGCACAGCGCGAGCATCGCGTCGTTCCCTCGCGTGACGTCCACCGGCGAGGGAAAGTACGTCGGCGACGAGAAGCCGTAGCTCCCGAGCACCGACGCGACGTGATACGTGACGCCGATCCGCTCGCCGGCGCGAAACCGCGCGGCGTTCACGTCGCTCCAGTCGGCACGGCCCGCGCCGGCGTGATAGAAGTGCGCGTGCGCGTCGATCAGCGGCCCGCTCTGGAGCGGCGCGCCGTCGTCAGTCACGCCTCGGCTTCCTCGTCCCGGAGCGCCACCAGCGTATCGCTCACGGTGGCTTCGAGATCTCTAATTGCATCTTCATCATGCGCGAGCGCCGCGAAGTTGTACGCGCCATGCTTGAGGAGCACGCCGTGCGCCGCGGCCAGCTCGAGAAAACGCCGCTCGCGCTCTGGCCGATCGAAGCGCAGGAACCACATCGGATCGATGCCGTCGTCGCTGATGCCCTGCACGCCGCTCGCCTCCAACGCCGAGCGAAACGCGCCGCGCATCTCGGCGCCGATCGTCCACAGCGAGGCGCAGACGTCGGCTTCGTCATGCCAGCTCAACACCGCGGACGCCGCAGCGAGCGCCGTTGCCTCGCTCGCCAGCGTGGAGGAGATCCACGTTTTGCGCGCCGCATCCATGACGTCGCGATCGCCCATGACGGCGGCGAGGGGATACCCGTTGGCCATCGCCTTGCCGAACGCGGCGAGATCCGGTACGACGTCGACATGCGCCTGGTAGCCGCCGGTCTTCAGGCGAAAGCCGGTCTTGACCTCGTCGAAGATGAGCACGGCACCGGCGGACGTCGCCAGATCGCGCGCGCGCTTGATCCACGCCTCGCTCGGCAACCGCTCGACGACCGGCTCGATGACGATGGCGGCCAAGTTCGAACCGGCATCGCCGACGGCGGCTTCGAGCGCGGCGACGTCGTCCCATGGGATTCGACGAAATGAATTCTTCGTTCCCTCGGGTACACCCGCGGTCTCGTCGGCCGACCAATCGAGCCAACCGAAATAGCCGCTGCCGATCACGAGATCGCGCGCGGTATACGTGCGCGCGAGCCGCACGGCGGCGGCCATCGCTTCTGCGCCCGTCTTCAGAAACTGCACTTTGTCGGCGCACGGAATGATGCCGCAGAGCCGCTCGGCGACGTTGACCTCGTGCCAGCTGGACAACCCTGACACGTTCCCGGCGGCGATCGCATCGACCACGGCGCGCGTGACGTTCGGTTCGGCGTAGCCGAGTGCAACGGAGCCGAGCGCCATGGTGCAATCGAGGTACTCGTTGCCGTCGACGTCGGTGACTCGGCAACCGACGGCTTGCGCGAAGTGCGTCGGTCCCACCGCGTCGCTCGCGCCATAGAGCGCTTCCAGTCGCTTGCTGCCGGTGGATGCGCCGGTGGGAAGCACGGCGCGCGCGCGCATCAGCCAGTCCGCGTCATCGTGCTCAGCGGGAATGGATTCGGGCTCGGACTCCTGCTCGTCGTCGGGAGAGGTCTCGTCAACATCGGGCGGCGGCGCGGATTGCGCTTTGGAGTCTTTGGCGCCGCGATCGAAAAAACGGCCGAAGGGCATGGCGGAAGATATTGTGGCCGGGCGTCACTGTCACGCGGTTACTGCGTCACTCCCTTCCGCTTCAAATAATTCACCACCTCGATCGCCATCGCCCGCATCAACGACAGCTCGCGCGAATTCGGCGCGGCCCGATGCGTCAGCGAACGCAACGTGCGCATGATGTGCTCCGGATAGCGCGTCTTGAAGAACTCGATGGATCCGAGCGATCGTTCGGCGTCAGCGAAGAATTGCTCGAACTGCTCGTTCGTCGGTGGCGGCGCGTCCTTGCGCGGCGGGGCAATCTCGCGCGTGGCATCCGCGGCAGCGAGATGCAGCTCGTAGACGCCGATGAGCACCGCCTGCGCGAGATTCAACGAGGCATGGTCCGTCGTCGGGATCGTGACCGCGGCGTGCACACGATCGAGGATCTCGTTCGGCAGTCCATCGTCTTCACGGCCGAACACCAGCGCGACCGTGCCGTCGCGCGCGGACTCGAGCAGCTCCGCCGCGGCAGCCTTGGGATCGAGAACACGCAGCTTCGCCGCGCGGCGGCGCGCCGTGAATCCAACGGTGCTGATGCAGTCGGCGACGGCGGCATCGAATGAATCGAAGTGCTCGATGCGCTCGATGATGTCCATCGTGCGATGCGCGACGCCTTCGAGTCGCACGACGTCGTACTCGACCGGGTGCACGAGACGCAGTCGCGCCACGCCCATGTTCTTCATCGCCCGGATGACGGCGGCGATGTTGACCGGATCCTGTGGCTCGTACAACACGACGACGACCGACGAGAGCAGCGAGTCAGGCATCCGACAAACGTAGCGGAATCAGACGCCATGATTCGTGGCGATCGCCGCGGAGATACACCCATTCATTCGCACCGCCGCTCAACGCGAGCTGCCCGCGCCGGCGGGTGCGGCCGCGCGGCATCTCGTTCACGACGACGTCCATCGCCAGATTCTCGGCGCGAGCGTCGAGCACGATGTCGAGCTCGTATCCCTGGGCCGTCTCGCGCCACGTCGCGCGCGGCGAAGGGGACGACTTCCACCCGTCGATCGCGCGCTGTTGTACGTCGTTTCCGCCGATGATGGGAACGAACAGCCACCCCCGCGCACCGTCCACGTCGCGGACGAACAGCTCGACGCTGTCGCCGTTGATCTGCGCCGGTTCGTTGTCGTACATGTTGACCACGTTCGCGGGCACGAAGGTCCGATCGCTGCGCGGGACATCGACGACGACGTGCAACGCGTCGTCGTTCCACGCGAATAACACGGACGCGCGCGGTTCGCCCGCGTCGCGCCAACTTTGCTCCGAGCGACGGTAGTGCGCTTCGCCAAGCTCGATGTGCGTCACCGCGCCGCGCTGCATCATGAGCGCCGTCAGTCCCTCTGCAACGATCTGCTCGGTGGAGAACTCGTCCTGATCCTGCTCGACGACGCCACCCAGCTCGATCACGCGGCTGCGCGATGCGTGCTCCATCTCGATGCGCCAGCCGTCGTCGCCGATCGAGTGACGATGTTCGGCGCCGTCGCGGAGCTTTACGACGATCGTCTGGGCGTCGAAGGCCACGTCGACGACTGCGCGGTTCCACGACCATACGAGGCGATGCCTCCCGGCGGTGCCTTGGACACGCAAGACCCGAAAGCGATGATCGCCTTTCCCGGGCGCTCCGGGTGCCGTCGCGCGCCACCACTCGCAATCGCCGTCGGACTGGGCGAACACTTCCATCAATTCTTCTTGATTCGTCGCGGTTGTGGCGCGCGCTTGCACCGCGGTGAACGCGCGGATGCGCTGCACCGCGGTCTCGCGAACGAAGTCGAATCCGTCCTCCACGCCGTCGGCGCCCTTCAGTGAGCCGCTGGCGAGTTCGACGTCCGGATTCACAATTTCAGCATCGAGATGCATTGGCAGATCAACGGCCACCGTGCGAGTGGCCGCCCAGTCGACAATGTCGAGGCAATAGTCCGGCAGAACCACGAGCGTGCGCGAAACGCTCGTGCCCGGCGCGATCTCGTCGACCGCGGCGACGATCCAGCCAACGCCATCGCGTTCCGAATAGGCCAGCAGATTTCCGGCGACTCGACGCTGCGACTGTCCGTCGACGAGCGGCGCGTTGTGCGCGAGCGAGCTGCGATACCAATGCAGCGTCGGATCGACGTACGAGCCGGTACCAAAATCGTCGAGCCAGCGCACGTCGTTCTTTGCGAGCATGAGATTCAGGCGGTCCGGATGCCCGTGCCCGCCTCCGGGATGGCCGTAGTCGAGCGCCGCGTAGACACGCGCGCTGTCGCGCCGGAACACGGCGATGCCTTGCGCATCGAGCAACGCCGACGTCGCGACCGAGGACGACAGCACCGGCAGCTGCGGAAGCGCGAACATCAGCGCGCGCCAGCTCAAGTCGCGGCGGCTGAGCGGCGACGCCGGCGCATTTCGCTCGACGTCCGCCGAGGACCGCGCGCGTGCATTTCTCGCCGGCGTGTCGTCGCCGGTCGCCGCATACATCTCGCGCAGCGCCGCGAGCAGCGGCTCATCCGCTCGCCGCGCGACGCCGAGCTCACAATGCTCGGCGATGCGCCATTGGCGCAGCGAGATCGCGTACTGCGAATCACGCCGCGACGGCAGCGTGAAGTCCGGCAGCGCGGTCGCGAACGGTGTCGCAAATCCAAGTTGGAATCGGTCGCTGAGCGGCGCGAGCAATTCGAGCCCCGCCTGCGTCGCCATGGTGACGCCGTACCACAGCCCGCGATGCGCGAAGAGATGATAGTTCTCACCCTCGTACCACGTTCCGTCGACCAGCAACCCATTCGACAAATGGCTCGCGATGCCGGAGCGCCCGTACACGGCTTGTTCGGCCGCGTCGTCGTCGCCCAACAGGCGTCCCGCCGCGAGCAACGCGGCATCATTCCACACCTGACGATTCGACGCACCTTCGTCGAACTCGGCGATGATCGTGCGACTCGGCTCGACGATGCGATCGCGAACTCGCGCGGCGAGCGACGGATTGCGAGCTTCCATCAGATCGGCCGCGATACAGATCTGTAATAGCCAGATCGACTCGAGATATGTGCTGAAGAACAGGCGCGTCGGTCCGAGGACGTTGTCGGCATTCGGATACGACAGGTATCGCTCGACATATCCGTCGAGAATGGATGATGCGAGCGTCTCGAAGCGAGCGTCGCCACCGAGTCGAGACAGCAACGCGGCATGCACGCTCCGCTCGGCCATCCAGAGCTGATACCAATAGATCCAGAACCGATCGTGCAGCTCGCCGCGATAGACCTCGCCGCACGTGGGGCAGCGGTGCTGATGCGGCTGGTAAGGGTCGAACTCGAGCATCGTGCCGTCGCGCGCACACCGTCCGCCCTCGCGCGAAAGGAGTGCCTTCTCGCGCGGAAAATACAGATCGCGTGAGAGCAGCGGCTCGAGATCGCTCGCGAGCGAAAACGCCAGCGGCGCAAGCGGGCCATCACCGATCGTGACGCTGCGCCGAGCGTCGAGCGCCGGTTCGTCGAGCAGCAACGTCATCGCGCCGCCGCGACGCCGCGCGGCGCGCCGATCTCCCACTCCGCAAGCGACGCCAGTTCGCCGCGCAGATCCATGCGCACGTTGCGAAGCCGCGCGGACAGACCCTGCAGTCCGCGCGAATGATAGATCCACGAGACGGGCTGCTCGGCAGCGAGATAGCGCTGTACGTCGCGCCAGGCGGCAACGCGCAGCGACTCGTTCGGCGCGGAGCGCGTACGCGCGAACAACGTATCCAGCACCGCCGTGTGAAAGCCGGTATAGTCGAGCGCGCTGCCTTGCTGCCGTGACTCGAACATCGACGCGAGAAACGAAAGTGAGACGTCACCGGGCACGCCGGATACGAGCACGTCGAATGTCTTGTGACTCGCACGCGCCGCCGTGAGGAACGTGCCAAGCTCCACTTGTCGGATGTGCGCGTGCACACCGCGCAACGCAAGATCCGCCTGCACGAGTTGCTCGAGCGCGTTGTCGCCGCTGCCGACGGTGAGCAGTTCGAGCTCGAATGGTTTGCCGTTCCTGACTCGCACGCCGTTCGCGCGACGCCAGCCGGCGGCGTCAAACAAGGAATCGGCGACCGCGGTGTCGGATGCGCTCGAACCGGCGAGCGCGAGCGGACTCTCCGGAGGAACGGGACCGGACGCCGGCGTGCCGTATCCCGCGAGCGCCGCGTCGACAATGCGCCGCCGATCGATCGACAGCGAAATCGCGCGCCGCACGCGCGCATCATCGAACGGCGGCTTCGTCACATTGAAGGCCAGCCCGGTGGTGAACAGGATCGGATAATCGACGACGCGCATCGACGGATCGCGGCGCGCGAGGGCCGCCATCGTCGGCGCGATACCCGCGACGTCGAGATCGCCGCTCGCCAGCCCGGCGAATTTCGTCGTTGGCTCGTCGACGACGCTGACGACCAACCCAGCGAGGCGCGGCGGCCCGCCGAGCGATGCGGGAAATGCGTCGTTGCGACGGAAGGTCCAATGCGCGCCTGCGCGCCGATCCACAAACTTGAATGGTCCGTTGCCCACCGGATTCAAGTTGAATGATGCCCGGCGCATGTCGCCGCGCGCCACGGCGCCGAGGAGGTGTTGCGGAAGGATCGGGAGCTCGCAGAGCACGAGTGGAAACTCGGGCTGGTGCACGTGAAAAACGAGCGTGACCGTCGAATCGTCGTGCGCGATCGCGCTGTCGACTGCAGCGAGATCGGCGGCGCGCCAATAGCCCGTCGCGGGATCGCGCGCCGCATCGATCGTGAACGCAACGTCGCGCGCCGTCGTCAACCGGCCGTCATGCCACAAAAGGCCTTGCACGAGATGAAACGTCAGCGCGCGGCGATCGGCCGACCACTCCCACGCACGCGCGGCGTAGGGCGCCGGCGCCAACCGCGTGTCGTAGCGCGCCAGCGTGACGAAGAGTGCGTAGCGCTGAATTTGCCGCGACAGCGAATGCACGGTCACGAGCGGATTCCCCGACTCGAGATCGGTGCCCGACGCATACACCGCGACGTCGCGAGGCCGCTGCGGCGCGAAACACGCCACGGGCACCACGACCAGCGCGAGAACGGCGAGCACGGTTGACACGCCGAACCAGCGTTGCAGGTTCAACGTGTGCATCCTCCCGCCCTGCTGCGTCGCCTCATCGGCGCGCTCGTGCTGCTCTGGCTGGTCCTGACGATCACGTTCGCGTTGGTTCGGGCGGCACCGGGTGATCCTGCGACGTTTCTCATTCCGCCTTCCGCGTCCGCCGCCGATGCGCTGCGGCTGCGCGCGGAGATGGGACTCGATCGCTCGCTTGCCGTGCAATATGCACACTGGCTCGCGAACCTGCTGCGCGGCAACCTCGGCGAGAGTTTCTCGCTGCACGAGCCGGTGTCGTCGGCCATCGCCGACGCGCTGCCGGTCTCGATCGGCCTTGGCTCCATCTCGCTGATCTTGACGTTTCTGATCGGTGTACCGATTGGCGTCGTGCAGGCGGTGCGTCGCGGGCGTCCGCTGGATCGCGCGCTGACGTTCGCGACGACGGTGGTTTACGCGGCACCGAGCTTCTGGCTCGCGCTGGCGCTCGTCGCGGTGTTCACGTACGGCGCCGCTGAATGGGGTCTGCCGCCGCGCCTGCGATTGCCGGCGTTCGGAATTCACGCCCCGGGCGTCGAGTTGCACGGCGTCGCGTCGTTTGTCGATCTCGTGCGACATGCCTTGCTGCCGGTGTTCATTCTCACCTCGGTCGGCGCGGCCGGTATCGCACGCTATGCCCGGTCGAGTGTGAGCGACGTGCTATCGCAGGATTTCGTGCGGACCGCGCGTGCGAAAGGTGCGACGCCGCGCCGCGTCTACTTTCGCCACGTCCTGGCGACGGTGTTGCCCGCGCTCGTCGTCCTTTTCGCGCTGTCGCTGCCGGGGTTGGTCGCGGGATCGATCTTCGTCGAGTCGGTCTTCGCGTGGCCGGGCATGGGTCGGCTGATGGTGAACGCGATTGTCGCGCGCGACTACCCGCTGGTCATGGGCGCCGCGGCGATCTATGCGGTGCTGGTGCTCGCGGCGAATCTCGCGGGCGATCTCGCGCTGCCGCTCGTCGATCCACGGCGGCGCGCATGAGCGGGCGAGGGCGATTGCCTGGCGGATGGGCGAGCGGGTTGCTCGTTGCCCTCGCGCTGTTCGTCGTGCTCGTGCCGCTGGCGTCGCATCAGGATCCACTCGCGATCGGCGACGTGCTGGCGCTCAAACTCGTTCCGCCGCTGTCGCGCGATGCGCATGGCGCGTTTCATCTCCTCGGCACGGATCGCTTCGGCCGCGATCTCTTCGTGCGCATGATGCTCGCCGGGCGAATCTCTCTGGCCGTCGGCGTCATCGGCTCGCTCCTCGCCGGCGCGCTCGGCACCGCCGTCGGCGCACTGGCCGCATGGACGGGGGGCGCGGTCGATTGGGCGCTCATGGCGCTCGCTGATGCCCTGCTTGCACTGCCGCGGCTCGTGCTGTTGCTCGTTTGCGCGGCGTTATGGCAGCCGGGACTCGGCACCGTGGTTGTCGTGCTCGTGGCGACGGGATGGATGGGTGTCGCGCGAATGATTCGCGCCGAGTTGCTTGGCGTCGTGCAGCGGCCGTTCGTGGAATCGGCGACCGCGCTCGGCGCGCCGAGCATGCGCGTGCTCCTGCGGCACGCGCTGCCGAATTCGCTTGGACCCGCGATTGTCGCGACAACGCTGGGCGTCGGCAACGCGATTCTTCTCGAGAGCGGCTTGTCGTTTCTCGGGCTCGGGATTCAGCCGCCGCAGCCGAGTTGGGGGAATATGATCGCGGGTGGGCGCGATCTCATTGTCGCGGCGCCGTGGGTCGCGATCGCGCCGGGGCTCGCGCTCGTGGCGACGGTGCTCGCGTGTACGCTCATTGGCGATGACCTGCGCGATCGGTTGGCGGGGGATACGGCGGCGACGCTGCGCGACCGGGTGTAGCGAAGCGTTGTCATCCTGAGCGAAGCGCAGCGCAGCGAAGGATCGCTTGCTCAGGGATGCGCTGTGTTTGACTCCTCCGTCGGGACGGGGGTCGCTCGACTCCGGCGCTACGCGCCTCGCTCGGGATGACAACGAGAGTCACCGCACCGCGATGGTCACGATCTCACGCGGACCCGCCACGAACGCCAGTGAATCAGTATTTTCTAATACCAATTCACTCATTATTGTTTCGTCCAGCCGCGCCCGCCGCGCTTCGCTCGCCGCGAACGGTAGACGCCAGGCTCCGGCGACTTCGTCGTCTCGCAGATTCACGCAGCGCAGCACGAGCCAGCCGCCGTCCTCGCTTTCCTTGACCGTCGAGCATGCCAGTCCCGGACCGACGAGCTCGACACCGCGGACCGGCTCCGGAACAGCGAGCGCCGACCGGAGAGTGGTGCCGACGAGCGGCAAGAGCACCTCGTTGGCGGCGCGCTCGATCGCGTCGATCGTCGTCGCGAGTCGCGATCCGTGCAGCATGACCCCGAGCTCGGCTTCGAACGGACCGATGCACTGAGCGCCAGGTGTCGGCACCGGCCAACCGGCGTGGCCTGGCCGCTCGGGCAGATCGTTGCGCGAGAGCTCACCGACGGCGCGCACGAGGGTGACCGCGATCGCTCCGTCCGGCGTCGCCTCGTATTCGGCCAGGCCGTCGCTGAACAGCGTGAACCCGGCCGCCTCGTTGAACAACGACACGTAGCGATGCAACGGCGCCGTGCGCGGCGGGCGTTCCATCGCACTGTCCGACTCGCCGACGACGAGCGGCTCGCGACGCACCGGACCGAACGCGGCGTCCGCCCAGACGACGTCGGCCGGAACGTCTCCGTTCACCCGCAATCGCAGCCGGTGATTCTCGCGACGATTCTCGCCGCGAACGCGAAGCCGCACGAACGGCGCATCGGCGTCGAGAATGAGATGGATCGTCAGTTCGGCATCCACGCGGCGGCCCTCTTCTCCGTCGAGCACCGCGTATCGCAACGCGAGCTCGCCCCGCAATGGACCGCGATGCACCCGGCGAACCCCACGAAACTCGACGCGATGCGCGCGCGCGCGTGGCGCCGGCGTATAGAGATCGCCGACATCCGCTTCGTCGATGAGCTCCACGAGCGATGGAATCGCGCGCTCCAGTGCGCCGTGCGCGAGAGATACAATGCCGGACTCGGAGACGTCGACGCGCAGAAACGAGTTCTCCATCGATCGCGCGTCGGTGCGCACCGGCGCCGCCGGTCGTCCACGTCGTGCTTCGCCGCCACCGATTGCGTAGCTTGAAATTCCGTACGCCGGCGCCTCCGGAACCCACACCGCAACCTGCGTGCGTTCCACGAGATCATTGTCCGGATAATGGCGAGGCGATTCGGTGAGTGAATGACGAACGCCGCGCGACAACACTTGCACTGCACCGAGCGCGGGAATCGCGGGCTTGCGTCGCGCCGTCACAGCGCCGCCTTCGGGCGCCGCCGGCGCGGATCCCGGACCCACCGCGACATCGGCGATGAACTCGTCGACGTCGACGACGGCAACACCGCCGCGCGCGTATGGCGCCGCGTTGCGCACGACGACAATTGGCATCCACGCGTCGCGCGACGTCCGCGCGGCGACAGGGTCGTGGCCGACCAATTCGGCGATCGCGTCGTCGCGCACGCCGGCCGCCTGATTCGTTGCCGATCGCACGCGGAGCTCCATCGCGCTCGCCACGTCGTCGATCGAGCAGCCGCACAGCGTGTCGTGCGGATGTGCCTCGAGGAGGGTGTGCCATGCGACGTTCAACAGTGGTCGCCGCGACGTGCCATGGACCGCCGCCAGCGCCGCCCATGGTTCCGCTTCGCGCAACAGCACCCGCTCGGCGCGCGCGTTCATTCGCTTCTCGTGAGCGCGCGTCGCGAAAGTACCCTGCAGCGTCCAGGTGTAGCCGTAGGAATCGCGAAGCTCGCCGCGCACGATCGGCAGCCGCTGATTCGCGCTGCGCTCCACGAGACGCTCGGCAAACGAGCGCAGCGCGCTGCGATGCACGCCGTCGGCTTCGCCCGCGCGCTCGAGCGCCGCGAGCGCGTCGCTCAGCCCAACCTGGCGCGCGTGATGATCCGCGCCGTTCGTCACGAGCATGACACCGGTCGTCGCGCGGCTGACGAGCTCGCCGCGCATGTGTTGCCAGCGCTCCGATGCGCCCTGCTCCGTCGTCGGCAAATGCGAGCCGAATTCGTATCCATCGCGCGGCAAGTGGTAGACGAGCACCTCGTCTCCGCTCGGCGATGCCCAGCGAACGGTGTCGCCCGCGGGCCATCGCACGCCACCGTAGCCGCGCCACAACACGATGAGAGGCAGCCCAAAGCCGGCGGCGATCGCGGGCAGCGCGGCGGGATGACCGAACGAATCAGGGCAATACAAGACCGGCGGCGATTCGGCGGCAAAGCGTCGCAGCGCCCGTCGCCCGGCGAGCAAGTTGCGCACGAGCGCTTCGCCGCTCGGAATCAGTTCGTCGGCAAGGACCAGCCACGGACCCGCTTCGAGCCGATCCGTGCGCAGCAAGTGCGCGAGCTGCTCTTCACGATCTGGCCGCACCGCGAGATAGTCCTCGAGCACGATCGCCTGGCCGTCGAGCAGGAAACTCTCATGCGAGCCGGGCGGATCGTCGAGCAGCTCGTCGACGAGCGCGACGAGTCGTTGGCGGAATCGCTCGAGCGGATGGTACCACTCGCGGTCCCAGTGCGTATGAGAAACGACGTGAACGTCGAGGGCCAAGAGCCGGGAATAGGTAGTGGGAAGTCGTAGTCGGCGCGGAACGGCGAAAAAGATGGCCGACAACGGCAAAAGCGGGAAGCGCGTGAGCGCATTCCCGCTTTTGTCTAGCTACCGATTACCGGTTCGTTCAAACCACCGGCCGCCGCCCCGTCACCAGCCGAATGACGATGACGATGAGCGCGACGACCAGCAGCAGGTGAATCAGACCGCTGGTCACGTGGAACGCCAGGAAGCCGAGCGCCCACAGAATGATCAGTACTACCGCGAGCGTGATGAGCATGATTCCCTTCTCCCGAGTGCAAGTTCAGTCAGCGCTTCGGCTCGCTGGAAGGCAACAGTCATACCGCGTTGGCAGAAGCCATCACGGAATCGGCGGTCCGTCGTCGCCATCATCGAAGTGATCCACCAAATTGCGCCGCGGCATCAATGACACGTCATCGGTGCGCGGTGCGGCGACGGCCGGACGCGTTGCCGAGATGGGCGCCGTGCGCGAGGTGTGAGCAACGCGCGCCACCAGAATGCGCGCGGCCCGCACGTCGTGTCCGACGTCGATCAGCAGGTGCGCCAGATCACCCGTGCCCCACAGCACGCCCGCCAGCACGATCAACCGGCTGGCTTCGCCGAGCAGCGTTGGAATCGACGCTGATCCTTGCGTGTAGACGCCGGTGGCGACCTCGGCCACGAGCAGCAGCACGAGAATCACCGCCATGAAGCGAAACAGCTTTGACAGATACCTCAGGCCCGTGTACGGCTCGAGGTCGGTGGAGCGCACTTCCTTGATCTCACGATCCTTGTCCGCTTTCGCGTCGCGAGCTTCGGTTTTCACGTCCGTCGCCTCGCCGTCCTCTTCCACCACCGTCCCATCGCTCGTTCTCCGTAGATCCGCCACGTCAGCCTCCTGAGGTCCCCGACCAGCGCGCGCGATAGCCGCGCGCGTCGATATGAATGAAAGGTCCGTGCCCGGGCGCGGCCGTATACACGCCCGCACCACCGACGAGCTCGGGATGAGCAGCCTCGACGCGGTCTACGGCCTGTTGAATCACGCGCGCGTCGTCGATCGAGATCTTGCCGTCATGGTTGAGGTCGTCCATCTGGCCGTCGCCGTCGTCGTCGATGTAGATGTCGGACGCATCGCCGAACATGTGACGGCTGAGGTTGGCACGGCCGGCGGTGTTTCCGCCCGTATAGTTGTATTGCGGACTGCGGAAGCCGCTCATGATGTGCACGCCGTGCACGTCGAAGCCGTGCGCCTGCAGGTCGGCCAAGACGAGCTCGAGCTTGTCGATCTCCTTCGACTGCAGCACCATGTACTTCGGCCAAACGTTGGGTTGATCGTGGGTGAGGAAATCGCGCAGCTTGAAATGCTCGGACACGGGCGTGTCGGCGTTCGCCTGCGTCACCTCGATGAAACCGGCCGGATTTGCGTACGCACCCGACGGCGCCTTCGACGGCCCCGATGCGCCGTGCTCGCCCGGCCAGCTGCCGACGAAGTACGTGCCGATGCGACCGTTCTGCTTCGCGCTGAACGGCAGCATCGTGATGACGTTGAAGTTCGTGACGGGGCGGATCGCGTTGCCGACCGTCAGCAATACGCTCCAGATGCCCGCGCCCTTGGGCGCCGCCGCAACCTGTCCACCCTGCGAGTATTGCAGTGAGCCGCCCGGCGGCAGTGAATCCGCCACGATGGGAGCGGGCGTCGGCTCGATCGCCGCGCGCAACTTTCCGCTCGCGCCGCGGTCCTTGTCGAGAATGTGATTGGTGAGCGCGTTGAGCGCCGCATCGGTGAGGTACGCTGTCGACGGCGCGTCGGATCGGGTGAGCGACGCCGCGACACTCGCGACCACCGGAAGTGGCCGTTCCGCCGACGCCGCGTAGAGCGATCGCGCGTTGGCCAACGACCACACCCAGCCGATCACCAGCGTCATGACCACGATCGCCGCGCCGACGTCGAGGAGCCGCTCGCCGCGCGTACCAACGCCGCGCCGGCGTGCATTCGGCACGCGTACCGCCGCGTCGAACAGCTCCGGCCAGTGATCGTGCTCGCGGCGCGCGGTTGCTTCCGGGCCCTGGCCCGTTGAGTTTCCCCTGCTCGTGCTGCTCATACAGTGCACTGCCCCAGTCCAACACCGACCGTCACGCAATGCATTCGCTGCTCGACTTCCTGCACAAGATTCGCGACGTCCGCGCCCTCATCGCGTGGGGCGGATACATCGGACTCACCGCGATCATCTTCGCGGAAACGGGTCTGTTGATCGGATTCTTTTTGCCGGGCGATTCGCTGCTGGTCACCGCGGGATTGCTGGCCGCGACCACGGGCGCGCTCAACGTGTGGTGGCTCGGGCTGCTGCTCACGGTCGCGTCGATTCTTGGCAACACCTCCGGCTACGCGATCGGCCGCGCGGCCGGTCCACACCTGTTTTCGCGAGAAGATTCGCTGCTCTTCAACAAGAAGCATCTGATCCGCGCCCGAGAGTTCTACGACCGCCACGGCGGCAAGACCGTCATCATTGCCCGATTCATGCCCATCGTGCGGACGTTCGTACCCGTCGTAGCCGGTATGGGGCAAATGGAGTACCGCCGGTACACGATCTACAACATTGTCGGCGGTGTCGGGTGGATCTGGAGCATGCTGTTCATCGGCTATTTCCTGGGTCGCTACATTCACAACGTCGACCAGCACATCGAGTCGGTGATCATTCTCGTGATCCTGATCTCATTCCTGCCAGGCGTCATCGGCTGGTTGAGATCCAGACGCGCCCCGGCCGGAAGCACGCGGTCCTAGGACGGAACTTTCGCTCCAGAGGAAATGACATGGCGTTCACACTTCCCAATCTCCCGTATGCGTACGACGCGCTCGAGCCGCACATCGACGCCAAGACGATGGAGATTCACCACACCAAGCATCATCAGGCGTATGTGAACAATCTGAACGCGGCGATCGAGAAGGCGCCGGAGCTTCAGGGCAAATCGCTCGATGAGTTGATGAAGGGGATCAACTCGGTCCCGGAATCGGTGCGCACCGCCGTTCGCAACAACGGCGGCGGCCACTGGAATCACTCGATGTTCTGGGAGATCATGGGCCCCGGCAAGGGCGGCGAGCCCAGCGGCAAGCTCGGCGACGCGATCAAGAGCGCGTTCGGCGACTTCAGCAAGTTCAAGGAACAGTTCGCTGCCGCCGGTGCCGGCCGCTTCGGCTCAGGCTGGGCCTGGCTCGTCAACGACGGCGGCAAGCTGTCGATCACCAGCACGCCGAATCAGGACAACCCGCTGATGGAGGGCAAGACGGCCATCCTCGGGCTCGACGTCTGGGAGCATGCGTATTATTTGAAGTATCAGAACAAGCGGCCGGACTACATCACCGCGTGGTGGAACGTGGTGAACTGGGAAAAGGTCGGCCAGCGCTTCGGCGCCTAGCGCACGCTGTCATTTGAACACGACCCCGCCGCGCATCACGAATACCACGTTCGTGAGCGCGGCGATGTCGTTTGCGGGATTGCCGCGTGTCGCGATGAGATCCGCGTCGAATCCCGCGGCGACGACGCCAAGGCGCTCACCCAGGCCCAGCGCGTTCGCGGTCGCCGACGTCGCCGAGGTGATCGCGTCCATCGGCGACTGACCGGCCTTCACGCGGCAGAACAACTCCTCCGCGTTGCGCCCGTGCGCCAGCGCGACGGCATCGGTACCAAAGATCACCTTGAGCCCCGGCGTCGCGATCGCGCGCTTGAACATCGCCGTCGCGGTCGGAATCGCGTCGGCCAACGCTTTGAACGATGCGTCGGTGAACCCATTGCGCGCATATGCGTCGCGATGGTCGATGTAGTTCTGAAAGACGAGGCACACCTGCGGATCGAAGATCGTTCCATGCTTGGCCATGAGCTCGAGCTCCGCGTCAGTCGCGAACGTGCCGTGCTCGATCTCGGTGCAGCCGGCGAGCGTCGCGGCACGCACACTCTGCGCGCTGATCGCGTGCACCACCGTGCGTAGCCCCTGTGCTTTGGCTTCGCTGCAGATCGCTTCGATCTGCGCGTCAGACAACAATTGCTGACCACCCGCCCCGAGTCCCGACGACGCGAACAACTTGATCAGATCGGCGCCGCGCGCCTTGAGCGAGCGCACCCGTGCGCGCAGTGAATCAGGTGAGAGCGCCGTGTCAGTGAGCTGCGTGATCGACGTCAGAATGCGCGGTCCGGGAATCTGCCATCGATTCACCGCGTCGCGCAGATCGAGGTCCTCCGGTCCGCCGACGCTTTGAATCGTCGTGAAGCCGGCCATTAAGGTTGCATAAAGATTTCCCGCGCGCGCGAGAGCAGACTGCACGGGAGTGTCGCTGCGATCGCGATTGTTGAGGCTGACGGTGCGCGTGAAGTACCAGCCCGGATGCACGTGTGCGTCGATGAGACCGGGCAAGAGCGTCGCGTCGCCGAGCTCGTATGTCGCGCGCCGCGCGGGCGAGTATTTCTCGACACGCTCGATGCGCCCGGCGCGCACGGTCACGAGCATGTCGCCCTCGATCCGGCCCCGCCCGTCGATCACGCGGGCCGCATGAATCGTGATCGCCGAATCACTCGGCGTGCGCAGTGACGTGTAGAATTGCGCGGAGACGCGCGACGCGCCGAACGCGACGGCGAGCACCGCGGCCGAGGTTGCACGAAAACGAATCGGTCTCATGAGATGATCCGGAAGAGATTGCACAACCTCGCACCACCAAAACCCGATTGGAAGCTCTGCCGTCGGCATCGAACCTGCCCGAAAGGCCACTTGTGGCGCCGCGTGAGCGCGCGGCCGTGTAACCTGAAGGAGGATTTGATGAAGTCGTTTCACAAACTGGTAGTCGCCGGGGGCGCCGTGGCGATGCTCGCCGGCTGCATGCACCGTGGAGTGGAGAGTGTCTCGGGCGGCGACGTCGCCGTCGATTCGCTGAGCGCAACGCGGACCGCCATCGTGCGCGTCGACAACTCGTCGGGGCAAGAAGTCCGCGTCTACATGCTGATGCCGCACATGAAGCCGAACTACATCGCCAAGTCGATGTCGGGACAAGTTCGGAGCTGGGTGCTCGATCCGAATCAGTTCCCGGCGCAGGACGTGTCGTTCGAGGTGCAGGACGCGAATCACAACATCATTCGCACCCTCGGACCCTTCAACGTGCACAAGAATCAGACGGTCGACATCGTCGTGTCACCGAACGGCGAGAGAGCGCGCGCGTCGATTCATCCGTCGGTGCCGTAGCAAGACCAGATCGGACCTGGACGCGTCTCGCCCGCTGAGAAAGTTTCTCGGCGGGCGAGAGTTTTTTAGGCCACTACCGGCGAACAACAGCGAACAATGACAACGACCGACCAGATCTGATCAGACTTTGTCGTCTTTCTTTGTTGCTGTGTGAGAGCTCTCTACTGCGCCGCCTCACCCTCGAGGTAGGTATAGCCCTCGAGCCCGGCCACGTAATCCGCGATGAACGTATTCGCTTCTTGCCGGCTGATGTGCTTCGCGCTCGCCACCTTGCGCCGAAACGTCTGCAAGAGATCGGTCGCGCGGAACTGAACGTAATTGAGCACTTCAGTCACGGTATCGCCGTGCACGAGATCCGTCACCTCATAGCTGCCGTTCGGCCCTAGCCGAATGTGCACCGCGTTCGTATCCCCGAAGAGATTGTGCAGGTCGCCCAGGATCTCCTGGTACGCGCCGGTGAGAAACACGCCGAGCATGTAGGGCTCGCCGTCGCGGAACTCGTGCAGCTCGAGGCTCGGGTTGCCGCCCTTCTCGCCCACGAACCGATCGATCTTTCCGTCGGAGTCGCACGTCACGTCCTGCAGCGAGCCGCGGCGCATCGGCTCCTCATCCAGCCGGTGAATCGGCATGATCGGAAAGAGCTGGTCGATCGCCCAACTGTCGGGCAGCGACTGGAACAATGAGAAATTGCAGAAGTAGCGGTCGACCAGCGTCGCATCGAGATCGGTGATGATGTCCTCGAAATCGTCGCGGTGCCGCTCGACGAACTTCGACAACACGTTCACCGTGCCAAAGTAGAGCTGTTCCGCCATGGCGCGCTCGCGCAGCGAAAACACGCCGCTGTTGAACATCTCTTGCGCGCGCTCCTTGTCGAACGTCAGATCGTGGAAGATCTCGCGAATGCGCCGCTTCGAGACGTTCTTGCGCGATGCGTCTCGATAGTCCGCCATCATCTCGTGCAGCAGTTGATGGTCGTCGTCGGTCAGGTCCGGCAGCGGCCGATCGCCCTGGGATTCGACGTCGATGACCTTGATCAACAGCAGCGCGTGATGCGCGGTCAGCGCTCGCCCCGACTCGCTGATGATGTGCGGCATCGGGATCTCGTGCTCCCGGCACGCCTCGGCCAGCGTGTACACGACGTCGTTCGCGTACTCCTGCAGCGAGTAGTTCACGCTCGCGTCGGAGGTCGAGTTCGTCCCGTCGTAATCCACACCGAGTCCGCCGCCGACGTCGACGTGCGTAATATCGAGACCGATGTTGCGCAGCTCGACATAAAACCGCGTGAGCTCCGTCAAGCCAAGCTTGATGAAGCGGATGTCCGTGATCTGCGAGCCGAGGTGAAAGTGCACGAGCTTGACGATGTCGAGGCGGCCCGCGGCGCGCAGCTTGTCGATGGCTTGCATCAGCTGCGCGGCGTTCAGCCCGAACTTCGACTTCTCGCCGCCACTCTCCTTCCAGCGCCCGAACCCGCGCGACGCGAGCTTGATGCGAATGCCGGCGGTGGGCACGACGCCGAGCTCGTCGGCGACGCTGAGCAGCACGTCGATCTCGCTCAGCTGTTCGATGACGATGTACACCTTGTGCCCGAGTTTCTGGCCCATGAGGGCGAGGCGCATGAACTCCTCGTCCTTGTAGCCGTTGCAGACGATGACGTGGTCCGTCGTCTCGGAGAGACCGAGCACCGCTTGCAGCTCCGGCTTGCTTCCGCACTCGAGGCCGACGCCGTGCGCCTTGCCGAACTCCACGATCTCCTCGACCACGTGCCGCTGCTGATTCACCTTGATCGGGTAGACCGTGGTATACCCGCCGGTATACCCGAATTCCTCGCGCGCCTGATCGAAGCGCGTGGTCAGCGACTCGATGCGCGACCGCAGAATGTCGGAGAATCGCAGCAGCACCGGCAGCGCGATGCCCTGTTCCTCGAGATCATTCGTGATCTCGTAGAGATCGATCTCGAGCTCCGGCCGTTCCTTGTCGGGCCGCACGACGGCGTGCCCTTTCTCATTCACGTCGAAGAAACCCGCACCCCACCCTTCGACGTTGTACAACGTGCGCGCGGCGTCGATCGACCAGGTCGATCCGCCCTCTGAATCCGCCGGCACGTTGTCAGCGATGCGTGTGGCCATTTGGGGAAGATAATTGGGCGTCGGGGCGTCGAGGCGTCGGGGCGTCGGGGCGTCGAGACGTCGAGACGTCGAGGCGCCGAGGCGCCGAGGCGTCGGGGGGTACATGACGCGCGCGTGACGGGGCCGCGTTACGATCGGCGCATGAACTCAACGCAAACATCCCGACGGGCTCCGACGAATCATCGCGAGCTCGAGGTATGGCGACTTGCCATGGAGCTGGTCGTCGAGATCTACGCCGCGACGAGCATGTTTCCCGCGGACGAGCGCTTCGGCCTGACATCGCAATTGCGTCGTGCGGCGGTTTCCATTCCGGCGAACATCGCCGAAGGAAAAGCGCGGTTCGGCACGGCCGAATATCGCCGGTTCGTCTCGATCGCCCGCGGCTCAGTTGCCGAGCTCGAAACCGAACTCGAATTGGCAGTACGACTCGGTTTCGTGCCTCGCGAACGTCTGCACACCGCTGTAGCTCAACTCGATGGCGTGAGCCGAATGCTGACAACGCTCGTCAAGCGTCTTTCCTCCTGACGCCCTGACGCCCTGACGCCCTGACGCCCCGACGCCCCGACGCCCCGACGCCCGCCTCACGGATACAACCGCCCAATCTCCCACCCCTCGCCACGCCGCGTATACCGATGCCGCACGTGCAGCCGGCTCGGCATGCTCTTCCAGAACTCGATCACCTCCGGAACGACGCGAAAGCCCGACCAGTACGGCGGCCGCGGGACCTCGCGACCCGAGAAACGTTGCTCCGTCTCGGCCAGCCGCCGAGCGAGTTCGTCGGCCTCCGCCATCACGCTGCTCTGCGTCGACGCCCACGCGCCGAGTTGGCTGCCCCGCGCGCGCGAGGCGAAGTACGCGTCGGCCTCCGCCGCCGAAACCTGTTCGGCGACGCCTTCGACCCGCACCTGTTCCTCGAGCGGCTGCCAATGGAAGCAGAGCGCGGCACGTTTCGTCGCAAGGAGCTCGCGCCCCTTGCGGCTCTCGTAGTTCGTGTAGAAGACGAACCCGCGCTCATCCACGTGCTTGAGCAGCACGATACGCAGACTCGGCCTCGCGCGCTCGTCCACCGTGGCGAGGGCCATCGCCGTCGGCTCGGGAAGGATTTCGCGCGGCAGCGCTTTCGCCGCCTCGAGCAGCATGCTGAAGCGCGCGAACGGATCGCGCGGCATTCCATCCATCATCCAATCGCTCTCTTGTAGAAGCTGCGCATTCCCAACACCCAAAACACCACGGCGATGATCACGAGCGCGAGCCCCACCGCGGCGAGCGGCATGTGCGGCACGTTCGGAGTCAGTGCGCCCCGCATTCCTTCCGCCACGTAGACCATGGGATTCACGAGCACGAGATACTTCATCACCGGCACGACGTCCAATCCCCGCCAAGGATAGTATGCACAGCCGAAGAAGAGCATCGGCGCGACGATCACGCTGAACATCAGCCCGATTTGCTGCGGAGGAATCGCCGTACCCAGCCACATGCCGAGCGATGAGAACGCAAACGATCCGAGCAGCACGATGAGCGCCACTTCGCCGCCGTGCGCAAGCGTCAGTCCCGCGATCGGGCCCATCACCAGGCGCGCGATCGGCAACACGAAGGCCGCGGCGATGGTGCCCTGAATCATCGCGGCCACAATTTTCTCCGCCGCGATGAGCGGCGTCGGCACCGGCGCGAGCAGGCGATCCTCGATCTCTTTCGTCCAGCCGAAATCCTGCACCATCGGCAGCGCGACCGACTGAATCGCTGACAGACTGAGGCTCACCGCGAGAATGCCGGGCAGCAGGACGGTCTGATAGCCCGGTTGCGAAAAGTTCATCTTCGGCAACAGGTAGCCGAAGACGATGACGAAGAGCAGCGGCTGCATCGTCGTCCGGATGAGGAAAAACAGAAGCTCTTTGCGCGCCACGCGTATGTCGCGCCGCAGCAGCGCGAAGAAGACGGAGACGTTCAATCGAGTTTCCTCCCGGTTCTCGCCACGAACAACGTCTCGAGGCTGGGTTCGGTGAGACTGACGTTGGTGACGTTCAAGCCGCCCTCTTCGGCGACTTGAATGACGGGGGAGATCACGCGGCCGCCGCGATCGCTGTAGACGCGGAGCACATCGCCGTGCGATTCGGCGCGCAGCACGCCGTCGAGCGTTCGCGTCGCCTCGAGCACGTTGTCCGCTGGACCGGAGAGGCTCACCTCGACAAGCGTGCCGCCCGGCGCGCGTTCCTTGAGCGCCTCGGGCGTGTCGAGCTCCAGCAGTTCTCCGCGGTCGACGATCGCGATGCGATCGCACAGCTTGTCCGCCTCTTCCATGTAGTGCGTCGTCATCACGATCGTACGGCCTTCCGCATGCAGCCCGCGCAGAATGTCCCAGAGCGAGAGACGCGTCTGCGGATCGAGACCGACGGTGGGCTCGTCGAGAAAGATCACGCGCGGCTCGTGAATGAGCGCGCGTGCGATCATGAGGCGCTGCTGCTGACCGCCTGACATCTCGTCGACTTTGGCGTTCGCCTTCTCAGCGATGTCGAGCTGCGCCAGCAGCGCATTGGCGCGCGGCGTCGCGACGGACGACGGAATGCCGAAGTACGCCGCGTGAAACACGAGATTCTCGAGCACGTTGAGACTGCGATCGGGATTGGGCCGCTGCGGGACGACGCCGATGCGTTGCCGCACCCCGACCGGATCCGATGCGACGTTGTGGCCGGCGATGAGCGCCGTGCCGGACGTCGGCTTCACACGTGTCGTGAGAATGCCGATCGTCGTCGTCTTGCCCGCGCCGTTGGGGCCCAGGAGGCCGAAGAACTCCCCTTCGCGCACCTCCAGATCGAGTCCCTGCAGCGCGATGACGTCGCCGCCAGGCGGACGAATTCCAGGTGGCATGCCCGGCATGCCCGGCATACCCGGCATGCCCGGCGCGCCCGATGGCGTCCGCCGTGACGGGCCGCCGCGCCGCTTCGTGGCGGGCGCGCCCGGATACACCTTCCGCAACGCGTGCGTTTCGATGGCGGCCATCGGCTCGTGGGTCTCGCGGTGAGAAGAAAAGAGAAAGGACGGATGCACGGCCGCCCTTGCAATTTCGGCGCGATCGTGCAAATGTGAATCGAGGTTCACATTTTTCCAAACGCGAATATGGATTCACATTCCCCCGCCGTCAAGCGTTCGCGACGCGCCGCGCCCCGCCCGCCCGACGCCGCGGCCGAATCGCTGCCCACCAAGCAGTCGCGCAGCAAGGAAACGATGACGAAGCTGCTCGACGCCGCGGAGGCCGTGCTCGCCGAGGGCGGCCTGGAGCAGGCGACCGTGCCGGCGATCGCCGCTCGAGCCGGCCTGTCCGTCGGCGTCGTCTATCGCCGCTTCCCTGACAAGGACGCATTACTGCGCGCGGTCTACGAGCGCTACTTCGAGCGAGCGCGCGCGACCGGCGCACATGCTGGCGATCCGCAGTGGTGGGAGGGCATCTCCCTCCCCGACACGGCGCGCACGGTCGTGAATTCGATCGTGGCGCAGCATCGGCATCACCGGCAGCTTCTGCGCGCGCTCACGACGTACACGCAGACCGCGGACGCCGAATTCCGGAAGCGTGTGGACGATCTCAACGCGCACAGCCTGCGAAACGTCGCATCGCTGCTGCTCCAACGACGCGCGCAGATCCATCATCCCGATCCGGAGCGCGCCGTGAGCTTTGGCCTCTTCATGGTCGCCGCGTCGATGCGTGCGGTGACGCAAGCCAGCGAGTCGTCGCTTCGCCCGTTCGGCATCGCCGAGGCCGACCTCGGCGACGAGCTCACGCGCATGTTCCTCACCTACTTGGGCGTACGCGGACGTCCGACGTTCAATCCGCTACTGCACCGTCGATGATCGATCAGCGATCGCCGTCGATCATCGATCCGAGCACGCCGCCGATGATGCCCGCCGCTCCCAACCGCTCGGCGCGATGATCGTGGCGGCCGGGCGCCGCGGCGAGAATGCGATCGGCCAGGCGCGAGAACGGCATCGTTTGAAGCAGGACGCGGCCGGGCCCGCGCAGCGCCGCGAAGAAGAGCCCTTCTCCGCCGAATAGCGCGGTCTTGATCCCCGGCACCATTTGAATGTCGTAATCGACTTGCGCTTCCATCGCGACCAGGCAGCCGGTATCCACGCGCAGCGATTCACCGGCGGCGAGATCGATCTCGTGGATGGTGCCGGATGCGTGAAGGAACGCCAGCCCGTCGCCCTCGATGCGCTGCAGGATGAATCCTTCGCCGCCGAAGAAGCCGGCGCCGATGCGTCGCGTGAACGCGATCGTCACGTTCGCGCCGCGCGCCGCGCAGAGAAACGAATCCTTCTGCGCGATGATCGTCCCGTTCCAGTCGCGGAGATCCACCGGCATGATCTTGCCGGGAAAGTGCGACGAAAACGCAACGTCCTGGCGGCGATTGCCGGCGTTGGCGAACGTCGTGACGAAGAACGTGTCCCCCGACAGCGCGCGCTTGGCGCCCTGAAACAGCTTGCCGAGCATGCCGCCGCCTTGCTGGTTCGGATCGAGCGTCGTGTTCATCACGATGCCGTCCTGCATGTACATCATCGATCCGGCTTCGGCCTGAACCATCTCGCCGGGGTCGAGTGTGATGATGACGGCCTGGAGGTCGTCGCCGATGAGACGGTAGTCGATTTGGTCAGCCATTGTGTCGGGGCGTCGGGGCGTCGGGGCGTCGGGGCGTCGGGGCGTCGGGGCGTCGGGGCGTCGGGGCGTATGGAAAGCAAAAGACACCGAACATCCGAAGATGTCCAGTGTCTTCGCAGTTATGCCCTTACGTCGTTTCGCCCATACGCCCCGACGCCTCGACGCCCATACGCCCCGTCAGGGCGTAATCCCCCCCGCCTGCACCGGCGCCGGCCCCAGCTGGTCCTTCCCCTTCGCGACGTACGGAATGCCGTGCACCATCCAATCCGGCGCCGGCGCGCCCATGAGCTTGTTGTCGAAGAACTGCTGCATGCGCATCGCGATGTCCTTCTGGTTCGCGCGGCTCGCCGGATTGTGGACGTCGTTGTTGTAATCGATGAAATACACTTCTTTGCCAAGCCGGCGCATGCCGACGAAGAATTCGATCCCCTGGTACCAGGGTACCGCGTCGTCGGCGTCGTTGTTCATGATGAACAGCGGCGTCGTGACGTTGCGCAGGTGGAAGAGCGGCGAGTTCTCGAGGTAGAGCTCGGGCGCGTCGACCAGCGGCTTGCCGATGCGGCTCTGGCCCGACTCGTACTGGCCGGCGCGCGAGATACCCGTGCCCCAGCGAATGCCGCCGTAGGCGCTCGTCATGTTCGCGACCGGCGCGCCCGCCATGGCGGCGGCGAACATGTGCGTCTTCGTGATCACGAACGCCGTCTGGTAGCCGCCCCACGACTGTCCTTGCAGGCCCAGATGCTTCTCATCGATGCCGCCCCTGGCGATGACGGCCTTCACGCCCGGCACGATCGAGTTGTACGCGCTCATGCCCGGATGTCCGTTCGAATACACGATGTCCGGCTCGAATACGACGTACCCGTTCGACACGTAGTGCGTCGGGTTGATGACGTTGCGGCCGTTCGGCGGCACGTAACTGTACAACCCGTTCGAGAGGATCTCGTAGTAGTACGAGATCATCGGGTACTTCTTCGACGGATCGAAACCGTCAGGCTTGTAAAGAATGCCCTTGAGCGGCTTGCCGTCGGCGCTCGTCCAACGCACGAGCTCCGCGGTGCCCCACTTGTAATCCTTCTGCTGCGGGTTCGCATCAGAGATCTGTGACAGGTTCGTGAGCGACGGACCGACCCACAGATTCGGGAACTCGACGAAGGTGCTCTTCGTCGTCATGTAGACGTCCGCGTTGGCGGCCTTGATCACCGGGCCATACGCCACGTTCGCCATCACGACTTTCTCCGGCGCTTTCTTCACGCCGAGCTGATCGCGGTAGTAGCCGCTCGCCATGGTCTCCTGGTCGACGGCGCGGAGGTCGATCACCTGATTCGCATCCAGCGCGCGATCTTCGGCGCTGCCCGCGCCGGCGCCGCCGCGACCACCGCCACCGCGACCACCGCGGCCGCCGCCCGCTTCCGCAAGACGGAACTGAATGTGGCTCTTGCGGCCGACCGAATCGGTGACGACGACCGCTTTCGTCGCGCCGCTCGGATCGAACTGCCACACGTCGTAGCGATCGTAGATCAGGACCGCGCCGTCGCCCTTCGTCCAGCCGGCCAGGCCCCACGCGGGCGGTTCAGCCGGATGATCGTCGGTCTCGTTGTCGAAGTGGACGTTCATCCCCTTGGTGAGGTTCACGGCCTTGGCGCTCGCGATGTTGTACGAGTACCAGCTCTTCTTGTTGTAGTAGACGACGTACTTCGCGTCCGGCGAGAGCGTCGCCTGCCCGTTGATCTTCTCGGCGATGAGCTTGCGGGTGTTCGTCGACGGATCGATCACGTAGACGTCCATGCCGCCGTCGCCCCACATTTGCTCGATCATGTAGCGCTCGCGCGAGTTCGCGAGACCGACGCGGCCGTCGTCGGACACGGTCACCTGCGGAATCGATTCGTCGGCGAGCTGCACCAGCTTCTTCGTCGCCGGATAGTAGATCGCCGCGTATGATGGATTGCGATCGCGCTGTGCGTTCAACTTCTGCGTCGGCTGGAGCGTCTTGTCCTTATAGTGCCAGAGATCGAACACCGCTTTGCCGACGAGCGAATCAGCCGGCACCGAGTCGATCGGCGGCGGCGCGACGTTGAACGTGATTGCCGTGCCGCTACGCGTGAAGGCGAGCGGACCCGCGTCCGCGATGTGCAAGCCGGTCGGCACCTGCGACGGCGCCACGAGCAACTGCGCCGCGCCGCCAGTAACGGGCGCTTCGTACAGCGAGAAGCGCGCGCCGCGGCGGCCGAATTCGTCCTTGTTCGAGAGGAAGATGATGTCGTGCTGCGCGTGATCGAACACCGGCGTGCGATAGTCGCCGTTGCCCGAGAGCAGCGTCTGCGTCGAGCCGTTCGCCATGTTGCGAATGAACTCGCCGTCCTTGGTGGAGTCGCGCGACACGACGCTGTAGGCGAGCACCTTGGCGCTATCGTCGAAGGCGTAGCCAAGAACGTCGCCGAGCTTCTCCTCGGTGCCCGTAGCGAGGTTGCGGAGTACGAGCAGCGAGCCGAACTGACGCCGGCCACCAGCAGCGCCTCCGCCACCGCCACGCCCACCACGTCCGCCGCGACCACCACCGTTCGCCGTCGGCGCAGCGCCCCCGGCGTTACCGGCGTTGCCCGTGACGCTATCGGATTCGGTGTAGGCGACCCAAGTGCCGTTGTCCTTCGCGACCCGCGCGTTGCGCGCACCGGAGATCGTCGTGGTTTTGCCGTCGGCGAGATTCACGATGACCAACGACTGGCGGTTCGCCGCGGCGCCGGGATTGCGGCCCATCTTTTCGACTTCGGCCTCGGACGGCTCAACGCTGACGATGACGAACCTGCTGTCAGCGGAGATCAACGCCGGTGGCGCGGTCGGACCGGTCGGCGCTTCTTCGCCCGTACCACCGGCCGGACCGCGAAGTCCGCCGGGGATGTTGTTCGGGCGCGAAAGGTATCCGCGCGGCACGCGATACTCCGTGTTGCCGGTCGTCGAGCGAATCACCAGCTCGCCGTCGCCGACCTGCGGGAGCAGCGTGTAAACGGCCCACTTGCCGTCGTTCGACAGCGCGGGCGCATTGATCGACTTCCACTTGTCCCAGTCGGCCTGAGTCAGCGCCTTCTTGGGCGCTTGGGCGAACGCGGCGACGGAGGGGAGAGTGAGCAACACAACAACGACCCGTTTCATGTGCATGGACATCGGTGGGTTGAAGGCAGGATGCGGCCGCCGTGAGGGCACTGAGCACCCGTGGGAGCGGGACGGACGACCGTATGTAGTGTTACGCCGTGTTCTGCACCGGCGTTGGTGACGCTGTATGCTCGTTGCAAACCCAGCCGCGACCGCCCATTCTCCTGCCATGCTCCTCGAACGCCTCTACGACGACGCGCTGGCCCAGGCGAGCTACCTCATCGGCTGCCAGGCGACCGGGGCGGCGATCGTGGTCGATCCCAATCGCGATATCCCCCGGTACATGGTGGCGGCCTCGCACGCGAAGCTGCGCATCGTCATGGTGACCGAAACGCACATTCACGCGGACTTCGTGTCCGGCGCGCGCGAGCTCGCGTCGCGAACGGGCGCGAAACTGCTGTTGTCGAGCGGTGGCGGCGACGAGTGGCACTATGGCTTCGCGGCAACCGACCATGCTCGGCTGCTGCGTGACGGCGACACGATCGACGTCGGCGAAGTGCGGCTCACCGTGCGCCACACGCCCGGCCACACGCCGGAACACCTCTGCTTCGTCATCACGGACACCGCGATGAGCGACCGGCCCGTCGGCATGCTGACGGGCGATTTCATTTTCGCCGGCGATGTCGGGCGGCCGGATCTGCTCGAGCGCGCGGCACATCAAACCGGAACGATGGACGTGCTCGCGCGGTCGCTCTTTCATTCGATCGCATCAACGCGCGATCTGCCCGACTACCTGCAGCTCTGGCCCGGCCACGGCGCGGGCTCGGCATGCGGTAAATCACTCGGCGCCGTTCCGTCGACGACGATGGGCTACGAGCGCCTGGCGAATTGGGCCTTTCAGACGAGCGATGAGGACGCGTTCGTCCGCGAGGTCTTGTCCGGCCAGCCCGAGGCGCCGGGTTATTTCGCGCGCATGAAGGCGGTGAATCGCGACGGACCACCGCGCGCCGCGGATGTGTCGCAGCGGCTGCCGGCGATGGATCTCGCCGGGTTGCGGCGCGCGATCGGCGAAGGCGCGTCGATCGTCGACGTGCGATCGACCGCCGACTTCGCCGCCGGCCACATTCCGGGCACGCTCAACATTCCGGTCGGGACGTCCTTTCCAACGTGGGCGGGATCACTGCTGTCGTACGATCGGGACATCGTGCTGTTGGCCGACGACGATGACCGCGTGCGGCGCGCGCGCACGATGTTGGCGCAGGTCGGGCACGATCGCGTCGTCGCCGTCGCGGGCCGAGACGTCCGCGACGCCTGGGCGAGCGAGGTCGGCCCATTGCAGCGTGTCGAACAGATCGACGTCGTTGGCCTTGCGGCGGCGCACCACCGGCTCGTCGTCGACGTTCGCGGTACGCCCGAATGGGATGCCGGACACTTGCCGCAGGCCGAGCATCATTATCTCGGCGAGCTGGCGGCGTCGCTGGACCAGGTGCCGCGCGACACGCCGATCGCGCTGCATTGCCAGGGCGGCACGCGCTCGGCGATTGCGGCGAGTGTGCTTCAGGCGAAAGGTTTTACGCAGGTCGCCAACGTGACGGGCGGCTTCCGGGCCTGGCAACGTGCCGGGCTGCCGGTCGTCGATGAGCATTCTGATATACCAACAAACTAATTAAATAATATGTATACTCGTTTCATCATCCCGCTTCTGGCCGTTCCCGCCGTGCTCGCCGCGCAGGGCCGCGGCGGCCGTCCCGCCGCGCCGGTTGGTCCGCCGACGCTGCTCGTGCCCGACCGTGTCTGGGACGCCGTCGCCGATGCGCCGCACGACGGCTGGGCGGTGCTCGTGCGCGGCGACAAGATCGAGGCCGTGGGGCCGCGCGCGCAGATCACCGTGCCGCCGGACGCCACGACGATCGCTCTGCCGGGCACCACGCTCCTGCCCGGTTTGATCGAGGGGCACGGCCATCTGCTCTTGCACCCGTACAACGAGACGTCGTGGAACGATCAGGTGCTGCACGAGCCGCTCGCGTTGCGCGTCGCGCGCGCCGTCAACCATGCGAAAGCGCAGCTCATGGCCGGCTTCACGAGCGAACGCGACCTCGGCACCGAGGGCGCCGGGTACGCCGACGTCGGCCTGCGCGACGCGATCAATCAGGGCATCGTCCCCGGTCCGCGCATGTGGGTCGTGACGCGCGCCATCGTCGTCACCGGCGAGTATGCGCCCAAAGGCTTCACGCCCGAGTACGCGGACGTCATTCCACAGGGCGCCGAGGAAGCGAATGGCGTCGAAGGCTTCACACGCGTCGTGCGCGATCAGATCAAGCACGGCGCCGATTGGATCAAGATCTACGCGGACTATCGCTGGGGGCCGAACGGCGAAGCAATGCCGGGCCCGACGCAGGAAGAGTTCGACGCCGCGGTACGCGTGGCCGAGAGCAGTGGACGACACGTCGCGTCGCACGCGACCACGGCGGAAGGAATGCGTCGCGCCATTCTCGCCGGCGCGAAGACGATCGAGCACGGCGACAACGGTACGCCGGAGGTGTTCAAGCTCATGGCGGAACACGGCGCGTGTTTCGTGCCCACGGTGTCGGTCGGCAATCGCAATACGAGCAAGCAAAAGCTCAAGTACGCCATGGATGCCGGCGTGACGATCTGCAGCGGCGCGGACTCCGGCCCGCTCGCGCACGGCGACAATGCGAAGGAAGTCGAAGGCCTCGTTGAGAACGGCCTGACGCCGCTTCAGGCGTTGCGCGCCGCCACCGTGAACGATGCCAAGATGCTCGGCATGGGCGAGCGGCTCGGCGCCGTGAAGACGGGGTATCTCGCCGATCTGATCGCGGTGCAGGGCGATCCGACGAAGGACATCATGGCGATCAGTACGGTGCCGTTCGTGATGAAGGCGGGGGTGGTGTACAAGAAGCCGTGACCAAACGGACGTCATCCCGAGCGAAGGCGCGGAGCCCCGGAGTCGAGGGACCCCCTTCTCGCCGCGCTTCGCTCGCTCGGGATGACGACGAACGAGCTCAGGATGACGACGGCCGTTGAGCCAGTCGATAGACGATCGGTCCGAGAGCCATCGCGACCGCCGTCCCAATCACCGCCGGCACGCCGTATTCGCCATCTCTAAACGAAATCGCGATCACGCCGAGGAGGACGACCATGGGCAGCGCCGCGAGCAACGCGACACCGCCGCGTCCAATCGGAATGCGAAACGCGCCGCGCAGCTCCGGTTCGGTGCGTCGCAGCCGCACGAGCGCTCCGAACTCGAGAAACAACGCGAACGAATACAGCAGCACGTCCGCCACGACGAGCTTGCCGAACGGCACGAGCACGAAGATCGAGTAGCATACCGCCGACACGAGCACCGCGTTCCGCGGCGTGCCTCGCTCGTCGACGCGCGCGAGCGGCGCGGGCAGCAAACGATCCTGCGCGAGCACGAGCGGAATACGCGAGTAGGACAACAGCAGTGCGTTGAACAACGACAGCGCGCTCACCATGCCGGCGAGTGCGAGCCATCCCGCGATGACGCGGCCAGGCATTCCGGTGACCGCGGCCCGCGCGATGTCCGGCCAGTCCCCGTCGCTCCACGTCGTCCAATCCGTCGCCGACAGCGCCGGCAGAAGCGCGACGAAATAGCCGATCGTCACGAGCGGCAGCGCGAACGCCAGCGCGCGCGGATACGCGCGTGACGCGTCCCGCACTTCGCCCTGCACCGTCGACGCGTTGTCCCAGCCGATGTAGTTCCACAACGCGATCGACAATCCTACAGCGACGCCGCCAAATCCATGCGCTTCGCCGGACGCGAACGGATGCCACGGCACATGCGTCGCGTGCGGCAGCGCGCCGAGCGCCATGGCAAGGAACCCGGCGACGATGAACACACCGGTGACGATCGACGTCCGGCCGACGCGCACGGCGCCGCGCAGATTGATTGCCGTCGCGCCCCAGATCACCGCGAGCGACACGATCCAGCGCGTCGAATCGCTCAAGCCCGGCACGAAGTACCGCAGATACTGATTGAACAGCTCCGGATAGAGCGCCATGTCGACGAGCGAATACATCCACGTGAGCCAGCCGTTCTGAAACGCCCAGAATCGGCCGAACGCGCGATCGACCCAGCGATAGTAGCCCCCCTCCTCCGGCAGCATGCTCGCGAGCTCGCCGACGATGAGCACTTCCGGCACCGACCACACGATCGGCACGAGCAGCAGAATCAAGAGGCCAAGACCCGGCCCCACGGAATGAATCAACGTCTCGGTGGTGTACGGTCCTCCCGATGTGCAGAAGAAGAGGATGAACACCAGCGAGAGCGTTCCGACGCCGCGCTGGAGCGCGGTGCGTGCCTGGAGTGCCATGGGGGGAGAAAGTAATGCGCCCGCCCTCGATCGAGGGCGGGCGCATTCACTCGTCGTGTGGAAGTCCGATCAGCACCCGGGCGCTTTGAGCGACGCGTCGGCGTTCGCGCGCTGCAGACACTCGGCTTGCGGGATCGGCAGGTTGGCGACGACGACGTGCGTCGGCGCGTCGATCGTGAGCTGATTCAACCGACCGAAGCGGCGCATGTCGATCCACCGATGGCCCTCGAACATCAGCGACCAGCGTCGGTTGTACAGCAGCTCGTCCAGGAAGTCGGACTCGCTGGTGAATGCCCCGCGCGCATCGAGGCCGCCGGACTTCGTGCGAATGAGGTTGATGTCGGCGAGCGCGCCCGTCTGATCGCCCGTGTAGTAGCGGGCTTCGGCACGGAGCAGGATCAACTCCTCGTTGCGAATGATCGCGATCGGGTCGGTTCGCTGCGCGGGCTGGGCGAAGTCGAACTTCGTCGCGACACCCGCGACGTTGGTCGGCGGCGCCTTCGCCGCGGTGAGGGTGATGATCTTCGTCGTGAATCGCGTGTCTTTGGCGCCCGCCGCGTTGACGAGCACACCGCTGTCCGACTTGGCGTGCGCGACGATCGCCGTCGTGGCCGCGTTGCTGTTGCTGTTCGCGACGTCGCCCGCCGCCGCCGAGTAGACGTTGTAGAACCCGAGGCTCATCGACGCGGCGGGATCCAGGAACGACGCCGAGAGGTTCGTGAGCACCGTCTGGTAGCACGCTGCGCTGCGCGCCGCGCCGCATCCGGACAGCCCCAACGATGCGCGATACGCGTTCACACGCGCCGCGAGGGCGCGGTTGAACTTGATCACGTCGGCCGGAACCGCCGCTTTGCCGGTGATGCTGAACCCCGAGGGCAGCGTGAACGGGAACGAGCCGCCGCCGTTCGACAACTCCGTCTGCGCCTGGTTCAACGTTCCGACGACGTACGCGAACGCCGAGTCGCGCGACACGAACGGGGCGAGCTTGTTCGGGTCGGCGTACACGTCGACGGGCGTGCCCAGCTTGTCGCGGGTGTTGATCAGGTACAACACGCTCAACGCCATCTCGGTGTGCATCAGCCCGCGCAGCGCGTTCTTCTGCGCGTCGCTGAAGACCGAGCCCGACGCCTCGATCACGCTCAGCGTGTTGAACGCATCGCGCATGGTGAAGTAGGGACCTGACCACAACGAGACGCCGCCGAAGGACGTGCCGTTGCTGACGTCGGACGTCAGCCACCCCGTCGTGTTGCGGCCTTCGGTGGGCGTGTAGTTGTACGCCTCGCGACCGAGGATGCCGACGCCGAGCACGTACCCCGGCATATTGCCGCGGTCGTCGCGCAGCACGCCGGTGGCGAGCAGCGGAATCGCCGCGACGGGATCGGCGGTGATCGATGAAACGGTCGGACTTTGAAAGTTCGGCACCGTCAGACGATCGGCGCAGGCGGCCAGTACCACAGCGCCCGCGGCGACCGCGACCATGCCAGGCTTCACGGAAGCCCTCAACATGCGGCTCATGAATTCAGTCCTCGAAAAGGTCGAAGAGGTCGAAGAAGTCGGAGAGGTTCGTTCGTGTGAGTGATTTCGCATTCTCATTCCCGGTGATCGCACTGGCTCAGTAGCCAATGTCGATGCCGAACAGGAAGCTGCGCGTCGGCGGGAACGGCGCGAGATCGACGAAACGGACGACGTTCTGGTTGCCGAAGTTGTTCACTTCCGGATCGAAGCTCCAATACTTCGTCCACGTGTAGAGATTGCGGCCGCTGAACGACAGCCGCGCGTTCTGCGAACCTGGCAGCAGTCGCTGCGTGAAGCGCGACGGGAATGGATACGACAGCGTGACCTCGCGGAGCTTGAGGTACGAACCGTCCTCGATGTACGCACCGGCGTTGCGCCCGGCGTTCCACGAGTTGTAGCGGAACGCGCCCAGCGTCTTGCCGACCGTGGTGTTGGGCGAGGCCTTGTCGTAATCCCACGAATTGCCGCCTTCGTCGAACAGGTTGTTCGTCATGTCCGACACGTAGCCGCCCTTTCTCCAGTCGAGGAGCGTGTTGATCGTCAGGCCGCGAATGTTGAAGTCGTTGCCGAATCCCATCTGGAAGTAGGGATTGGCGTCGGCGAGCACGGTGTCGATGACGGTGCCGTCCGCGTGCGTGAGGTTGCCCCAGATGAGCGTGGAGCGATACCCGCGCGCGATGCGGCCGCGGCCGTACTGCGCGCCGAAGCCCGAGCTCGGAACGACGAAGTCGGCAACCGACGTCGGCAGGGAGACGATGCGCGACTGGTTGGCGTAGTACTGCGTGCGCGACGTCCAGGTGAAGTTCTTGTTGCGGACGGGCAGCAACGTCATCGCGAGCTCGACGCCCGCCGTCTTCATCGTGCCGCCGTTGATGTAATCGTTGCTGAAGCCGCTCGACGGCGACAGCGGCGCCTGCAACAGCATGTCGCTGATGATCCGCGTGTAGTAGCTGGTCTCGAGACCGATGCGGTTCTCGAAGAACGAACCGTCGATGCCGATCTCCGACTCGCGCATCTTCTCCGGCTCGATGTTGCCGTTGCCGATGATCGACGGCTCGGCGATGGCGTTGCGGCCGTCGTAGATGCCGTTCGACACGAGCACGTTGTCGCGGAGACCGTACAGCGGCTGATTGCCCGAAATGCCGAGCGAGCCGCGGAGCTTGATCTCGTCCGCGTGCGGCAGAATGTTGACGAAGCGATACGCCGCCGACACCGCCGGCCAGTTGAACCACTTCTGGCGATCGCCGTTCACGCTCGACCGCTCGGAGCGCACGTGCGCCGACGCCGACAGGCGATCGTTGAGGCCGAGGAATTCTTCGCTCAGATAAAACGCTTCGTTGCGGATGACCGACTTGTTCTGCGCGAGCGTCGGCGTTCCCTGGTTGATCTCCTGCACGCTCGGCAGCAACCCGCGCGCCGTGACCGAGAAGCTGTTGATCGCGCGATCCTCGTACTGGAAGCCACCCGAGGTCGTGGCCGACGTCAGGCCCGGCAGCCACCGATTGTTCGTGGGCGTGTACGTGTGGACCAGGTTCAACGAACTGTTATACATGCGGACCTGGCCTTCGGCCTCGACCGCCGTACCCGGCAGACCATCGTCCGGCTCGAACTGGAGATAGTTCGGCGAATACGTCTCGCCGTTCGAGTCGTAGCGGTCGAAGCCGCCCATGGCGCTGAACTGCAGCGTCTGCGTCGTGTTCGACCACGCATTGAAGCGCGCCTGCCCGCTGCCGACCTGACGCCACACGTCTTCATCGTCCTTCACCGCGGCAATCGTCTGGAACGGATTCGAGCCCGTGCTCAGCACGTCCCGCAGCAGGATGTTGTCGATCGGTTTGCCGTTCGGACCGAGCTGGCGAAGATCGACGACGGCCGGCGTGTAGCCGAACGCGTAGATCGGGCTCGTGAACGTGTTGTCGTTGTTCGAAATGCCGCGCGCCGTCTGGCTGCGGTAGATCGCAGCCGAGGAGCTCAGCGTCCAACGGCTGCCGAGGGCCTGATCGAGATTCAGACGAACGTCCTGCCGGCGCGCGCCGGTGTTCATCATCGTGCCAGGATCCTTCTTGTCGTTGGCCGACACGAAGTACTTCGTCACGTCGGTACCGCCGCTCAGCGCCAGCGCCGTCTCGTTCGCGAGCGCGCGCTGGCCGTAGAGCTGTCCCTGATAATCGAAGTACGGGCACGGGTTGGACGGGCAGTACTTCGCCGCGTCCGCCGTTCCGACGACCGAGGCGAGGTCCGCCTGCGACTGGAACCGGCGCGAACCGAGCAGACGATCGGCCGAGTTCGTGCCCATGCGCTCGGTGAGGTGGAACTGCGTCGTGCCGCTGTGACCACGCTTGGTCGTGATGAGCACGACGCCGTTCGTCGCCATCGACCCGTAGATCGCCGACGCCGCGGCGCTCTTGAGAATTTGAATGTTCTCGATCTCGTCCGGATTCAGATCGGCCAGACGGTTGACCGCGTTGTCCTGGTTCGACGTGGCGCCCGACCCACTCGCGCGCGTCACGGCGTTGATACCAGCCGAGAACGCGTCGTTCGAGAAGATCACGCCGTCGACCACGAACAACGGCTGCCCGTTGCCAAGGATGGACGTGACGCCGCGAATCTGAATCTGGCCGCCGCCGCCCGGCGCGCCCGAGTTCATGTTGATCGTTGCGCCGACGACTTTGCCCTGCAGCGCATTCTCGAGCGATGCGGACGGCGCTTCGGCGAGCTTGTCGCCCGCGACCGTCGACACGGCCGTCGACACGTTTTGCCGTTCCTGCGTGGTCGCGGTGCCGGTGACGACGACTTCGTTCAGCTGCAGCGCTTCTTTCGTCATCTCGACGTCGAGCGTCGTGCGCGCGCCGTCCACGTCGATCTCCCGCCGCTTGTAGCCAAGTCCGCGGAAGAGAAGCTTCACGGACGACGACGGCAGCGCAATGTGATAGCGCCCGTCGGCGCCCGCCTGGGCGATCGCGGTTCCGTTGACGACGCTGACGAGCGCACCAGGAATGCCCTGTTGCGTTGCGTCATCATAGACGCGACCCGTGAGCGTTCTGCCCTGAGCGCTGGCGGCCGGCGCAATCGCGGCCACGAACAAGAGAGCGAGGGAGGATACGGTTCGACGCACGGTCGACACCTCGGGAGAGTGGTGGGGGAAGCGGTGGCGCGTTCAATCGGTGAATCACGGAGTGCCGGGCGAGTTGAGGCACGCCGCAAGTCCACACCGAGCGCTTACATCGTCGCTTACACTCGTATGCGGCTCCAACCTTGTATACAGCCTTCTCGTCACATGCAAAGGCCGATGTATCCCGCCGACACGATGATTGTCAAGAAGCATGTAAGCGAAAGACAGCGCAAAGATTGGATAAAATCGTGTCATCGTTTGACGCCGCTCCCGTCGCCCCATCACCGCCTCTTCCGTCCCTTGCGAGATTGCAGCGCATCGTGAGCAACCGAAGCGACCCCGTGAGTGCCGTACGCTCGTTCGCGCGTTCGTCGGCGCGCGCCTTCGCTCCCGGCGGCATCGGCAACCTCGGGCCGGGACTAGACATACTCGGTTGCGCCGTCACTGGACCGGGCGACTCCGTGCGCGCGTCGTTCAGCGACCAGCCCGGCGTTCTCGTCGCCGATGCGGGCCATCCCGATCTCTCGACCGACGCCACCACGCATGCGTCGGCAATCGCCGCATCAGAGGTGTTGCGTCGCGCCGGCGCGCGAGACGTCGGTCTCGTGTTACATGTGACCAAAGGGCTCCCTCTCGCCGGCGGACAAGGCGGCAGCGCCGCGTCGGCACTCGCCGGTGCGGCGGCCACCAACGCATTGCTCGACGATCCCCTTTCGCGCGACGAATTGCTGATGGCGGCGCTCGTTGCCGAAGAGCGCGTCGCCGGGCGGCATATCGACAACCTCGCGCCGTCGCTGTTCGGCGGCGTGCTGCTCATTCGTTCGATCGAGCCGCTGTCGTTCGTTTCGTTACCCGTGCCGGATGCACTGCGCGTGGTGCTCGTCCATCCACGGATGCAACTCCGCACGGCTGATGCGCGCGCCGTATTGCCCGCGACCATCGATCGCCAAACCGCGCTCGCGCAGGCGGCCGCGGTTGCGGCGATGGTCGCGGCCTTCTATTCCGGCAACATCGACGCGCTGCGCGGGACGATCGACGATCGCATCGCGGAGCCGGCGCGTGCCAGACTATTGCCCGGATTCATCGACGCGAAGCACGCCGCGCTCGACGCCGGCGCGCTCGGCTGCTCGATCTCGGGCGGCGGTCCGTCGGCGTTCGCGTTCGCCGACGGCGATGCGAGTGCGCGCCGGATCTGCGATGCAATGATCGCGGCGTATGACGCGGCCGGCATGCGCGCGACCGGCCGCGTGGCGGAGATCGATCGCGAGGGAACGAGAATCGTGGAGACGACGTAATGCCGAAGCACGCGGGATCGTTGCAGCGATGCGAACAATGCGGCGCCGAGTTGAGCGAGCACGATGCGGCCGCGTCGTGTCCGGTGTGCGACGGGCTCCTGGAGCTCGTACATCCGCCGCGCCACGACGCGTCGACGCTCAAGTCGGCGTTCGCATCTCGCCGTTCGGCGATGACGGGCGTCGATCGATCCGGCGTGTGGCGCTATCGCGAGCTGGTGCTGCCGTCGGTACGGCCTGCCGACATCGTCAGTCATCCCGAGGGGAACACACCGCTCCTCGCACGCGAGCGCATCGCCCGGTTCACGAGCGTCACCGGACTGCTGATCAAGCACGAGGGGCACAATCCCACCGGATCATTCAAGGATCGCGGAATGGCGGTGGCGATGACGCAGGCGAAGCGCACCAACGCGCGCGCCGTCGCATGCGCGTCGACCGGCAACACGTCGGCGTCGCTCGCGGCTTATGCGGCGCAAGCGGGGATTCCCGCGCTGGTGTTCGTGCCCGCGGGCAAGGTCGCGCTGGGCAAGATCGCGCAGACGATGGCGTACGGCGCGCGTACGCTCATCGTGCACGGCAACTTCGATGACTGCCTCGCGCTTGCGCGCGAATCGAGCCACGTACTCGGCATTCAACTGCTCAATTCGGTGAATCCATTCCGGCTCGAGGGACAGAAGACGATCGTGCTCGAGCTGCTGGAGCAGCTCGATTGGGTCGCGCCCGATTGGATCGCGCTGCCCGCGGGGAACCTCGGCAACACCGCGGCGTTCGGCAAAGCGCTTCGTGAGGCCCACGCGATTGGGTTGATCGATCGCGTCCCGCGCGTGCTCGCCGTGCAGGCGTCGGGCGCGGCGCCGTTCGCGGCGAGCTTTCGCGGCGACTTCCGCAAGCAGCTGCGCGTCGAGCCCGAAACGGTCGCGACCGCGATTCGCATCGGCGCGCCGGCGTCGTGGAATCGCGCGGTGCGCACCATTCGCGAAACCAACGGCGTCGTCACCGACGTGAGCGATGCGCAGATTCTCGAAGCGAAAGCCGTGATCGATGCCGCCGGAATCGGGTGCGAGCCCGCAAGCGCGGCGAGCGTCGCCGGCGTCGTCGCAATGCGGCGCGAAGGCGTGATCGGCGACGGTGCATCCGTCGTCGCGGTGTTGACCGGACACGTGCTCAAGGATCCGGAAGCGGTCGTGCGGTATCACCAACACACCGATCCGATCCCGGCGCTGGCCAATCGGCCGATCGAGATCGAGCCCGACGTGCACGCCGTCGAACGCGTGCTCGCGTCTGTCGCGAGTGGATGAGCGCACGGGTGGTTGCGGCGGCCGCGAATGGCGTGAAGAATTCTCAGGTCTCGCCGCTCCATCCTCGCCGACGTCTTCCCCGGAATTCAAAAATTCAATGCGTTCACGATTCGACATCGTTCGTGCGTCACTCGCCGCGGCGCTCACCGTGACCAGCCTTCCCGCGCTTCTCGCCGCCCAGCGCGGAGGCGGCGGGCCGGACAACCGCCCTGAAGTCACCTTCCCCGTCAACCTTCCCGCCGACGACGCGCATCTCGCGTCCATGAAGAAGGACGCCGAGCGTCTGGTCGACAGCATGGCCACCTTCACGCAGCAGATGGTGGACATGGTGTACAGCTTCGGCGAGCTCGGCATGCAGGAAGAAGAAACCACGAAATATCTCACCGGCATTCTCGAGAAGAACGGCTTCAAGGTGCAGCACGGATTCGCCGGGGTGCCGACGGCATGGGTGGCCACATGGGGCTCCGGCAAGCCGATGATCTCGCTCGGCTCCGACGTCGACGACATTCCGCAGGCGAATCAGAAGCCCGGCGTCGGCTATAAGGATCCACTCATCACCGGCGCACCGGGACACGGCGAAGGCCACAACGCCGGCGTGCCGATGAACATCACCGCCGCGATCGCGGTGAAGAAGATCATGGAGCGCGAGCACATTCCCGGCACGATTCAGCTGTGGCCGGGCATTGCCGAGGAGCAAATGGCGGCGAAAGCGTACTTCGTGCGCGCCGGCATGTTCAAGGACGTCGACGTCGTGTTGTTCGCGCACATCTCGAGCGACATGGGCGTGTCGTACGGCAACTCGGGCCAGAACGCGCTCATCAGCGCGCGCTTCAACTTTCTGGGATCGAGCGCGCACGCCGCCGGCGCCCCGTGGGCCGGCCGCAGCGCGCTCGACGCCGTGGAGCTCATGGACGTCGCGTGGAATTTCCGGCGCGAGCATCTCGCGCTCACCCAGCGCTCGCATTACGTGATCACCGACGGCGGCGATCAGCCGAACGTCGTGCCGCCGACCGCCGCGGTGTGGTATTTCTTCCGCGAAACCGATTCGCCGAAGACGGAAGCACTCTTCGCGCTCGGCGACACGATCGCTCGCGCCGCGGCGATGATGACGAGCACGCGCCTTGCGTCCGTCGACATCCTCGGCTCGGGATGGTCGGGGCACTTCAACAAGGTGATCGCCGAGGACATGCTCCAGAACATCAAGGCCGTGGGCATGCCGCAGTGGGATGACAAGGACCAGACGCTCGCGCGCGGCATTCAGCGCGAGTTGCATCAGCGCACCGTCGGGCTGCCGTCGAACGTGCAGCAATCGCTCAACGCACCGCCGCGCGAGCAGGATCTGCGCGGCGGCGGCAGCGACGACATCGGCGACGTGTCGTGGAACGTGCCGACCGTTACGCTGCGGTTTCCCGGCAACATCCCGGGTCTGCCGGGGCACAACTGGGCGAATGCGATCTCGATGGCGACGCCCATCGCGCACAAGGGCGCGACGGCCGGCGCGAAAGTACAAGCGTTGACGACGCTCGATCTGATGACCAAACCGTCCGTCGTCACGCAGGCGTGGGACTATTTCCGCAACGTGCAGACGAAGGACATCAAGTACTTTCCGCTGATGCGCGCCGAAGACAAACCGGCGATCTGGCTCAACAAATCGATCATGGACAAGTACCGCCCGGAAATGCGCAAATACTATTACGATCCGACGAAGTACAAGACCTATCTCGATCAGCTGGGGATCAAGTATCCCACGGTGCGTGATACGACGAAGGCCGTGCCGTGAGGTGAGGAAGCCAGGACCTTTTCGAGCACTGTCGATCGCAGCGAGTACCATTGTCACGTTGGGGGCGTGCCATACGGCGCCCCCAACGTCGTCTGCGCCGGTGCCGAGCACGGATTCGACACACGCGCCGCCGTCCGCCCCCGCGAGCGACGCGACGAGGACGCGCGAGGTGACGACACGGTTCTACGGCCATCGCGACTACGGTAGTGAGTCGCAGTTCAATCCGCTCTCACTTGTCGTGAACGGCGGGTTCGATCAGCTGCGCACCTCGCCGACACGGCCGATCTTTCGGCTCGCGTATGGGCCAGGATTTCATTCCCTGTGGTACTCGGTGCTGCATTACGATGCGGTCGTCCGTCACTTCGGCGTGCGCAACTGGCTGGTCGACGAGGTCTTTCCGTTGTCCGGCAAGAGCAGCGGCGGCGGGCAGTGGTATCCCAACTACCATCTGCACCTGTTCGGCGGCGGCGCCACCTACGCCGAGATGGTGGAGTGGTACGAGCAGCACGGCGTGGCGCACCCGGAGATCGCGTCCGGATTCACGATGTACGCGTGGCATTTGCTCACCGAGACCGTGGAGCACATCGGCTTCTGCTGCGAGAACGAAGACAGCCTCACGGATCTCACGATCTTCGACCTCGGCTCGATCATCCTGTTCAACCAGGATTGGGCGAAGCGGCAGTTCGGCCGGGCGCTCGAGTTCAAGACGTGGATGGGGCAGCCGACGATGATCGGGCCGAATTTAGAGAATGCTTATATGATGGCGATGGCGCGCACCGAGCTTCCGGGCACGACCAACTGGCGCGCGATCAACACGTTCGGCAACGCGTTTCTCTTCGGTCCGTCGCGCCGCGTGGGCGCTGACTATTGGGTTTCGGCGACGGCGGGCTTCGATCCCTCGGACAACCCCGTGATCGATCCCGCGACGAACAAGAAGACGGTGACGCTTCAACCGAACTTCGGCTTCTTCGTCGACCGTCAAGGGTCGCTGCTGGCGTCGCTCGTCTCGAAGGGCGGCAGCACGAACGGCGTGACGCTGAACGTCTATCCTGGTGTGCTCACGTGGCGTGGGGTGTCGCCGGGATTGTGGGTGCAGCAGGTGCGAACCGGCGGGATGCGCTACGGCATCGTGTCGCCGTGGGGACTCGGACTGGGCGTCCTGCAGCGCTGAGGGGCATCCTGAGCGCAGCGAAGGACCCCGGTCGCAGCGGAGCGCTCCGCTGCGACCGGGGTCCTTCCCTTCGCTACGCTCAAGATCAGGATGACAATTAGCTAATCCCTTCTCGCCTTGGCGCCGGCGCTTCGACATCACTCGGCACGATCTCCGGCTGCCCCGCCGCCTTGAGCGCCGCATTGAGCTTCATCAGGTCGAGCATGATGCGCTTGTAGCGCGCATCCTCGGTCTGGAACTTCGGCGCCAGCACCTTGAACACGTCGTAGGACTGCGGCGGCGGCCGACGCTCGCCTGCCGTGACGAAGCCCAGCAGCGCCGCGAGCTGATTGTTGATGCGGATCGGGAAGTTGAGTGGATCTTCCCCGCTCTGGTTGCGCGTCTGGTAGATCGAGTCCTCGACGTTCGAGAGTTGATCCTCGAACGACTTCGCCATCGCGCCGAAGCTGGGCGTGCCCGACATCTTCTGCGCGCGGTCCTCGAGCTGGCGCTTCACGTTGCGAATGACGCGAATGGCTTCGTTCGCCGCGCTCACGCTGTCACGCACCTGCAGGCCGAACCGCAATTGCTCGGCGAGATCGGCATTCGTCGCCTTGGTCTGCGGATCCTTGCGCACGACCAGCTTCTCGCTGAGCGGGGCGTTGTTTCCCACGATCACGTGCACCGTGTACGTGCCCGGCGCGGCGAACGGGCCCGACGTCGAACCCTGCCACAGAATCATGTTCTGGAACGTGGTCGCGTCGGGATACTGCAGATTCCAGGTATACCGATTGAGCCCGGTGCGCGTCGTGACGCGCTGCTGGCCGCCGAAGCCGCCCCGGCCGCCGCCCCGCCCACCCTGCGCGGCCACGGTATCCGTTGATGAGTATTTTCTAATAAGCTTGCCGGCCGGATCGAACAGCTCGATCGTCACCGGCGCGTTGTCGTGCGCGAGACGATACTGAATCGACGCGCCGGTCGCGCGGTAGGCGGGCGCGGGCGTATACAGGAAATCCTTCCCGGCGCGCTCCGCGGCCTCGGCCTCGGGCGCCTGGCGCAACAATGCCAGGTTCTCCATGACCCAGAAAGCGCGTCCGTGCGTGGCGATCGCCATGTCGTCGTCGCGCAGCGCGATGTCGTGCACGGGCACCGGCGGCAGATTCTTCTTGAGACTCTCCCAATGCGCTCCGGCGTCGCGCGACATCCACATCCCGCGCTCGGTCGCCGCGTACAGGAGGCCCGGCTTCACCAGGTCCTCACGAATCGACCGGGTGTATTCGCCGTTCGGAATGCCGTCATTGATGCGCGTCCACGTCGCGCCGTAATCCGTCGTCTTGTACAGATAGGGCGCGTAGTCGTCGAGCTGATACCGGTTCGCCGCGACCCATGCCGTGCCCGGGTTGTGCGGCGACGGATCGATGATCGAGATGCGCGTCCACGGCGCCAGTCCCTTGGGCGTCACGTTCTTCCATGTCTTGCCGCCGTCGCGCGTGATGTGAATGAGCCCGTCGTCCGAGCCCGCCCAGATCAGCCCCGCGGTGATCGGCGACTCCTGCAGCGCGAAGACCGTGGCGTAGTACTCGATCGACGTCTGGTCCTTGCTGATCGGACCGCCCGAGGGTCCCAGCGTCGCCGGATCGTGCTTCGTCAGATCGGGCGAGATGATCTGCCAGGTCTTGCCCTTGTCAGAGGACTTGAATACCACGTTCGACCCGACGTACAGCACGTTCGGATCGTGCGGCGAGTTCATGATCGGGAACGTCCACTGGAAGCGATACTTCGAGTCCTTCGCGTCGTGGCCCATCGGATTGAGCGGCCACGGATCGAGACGGCCGCGCTCGCCCGTCGCGCGGTTCTGCATGTCGATCACGCCGCTGTAGTTGCCGCCGAACGTGACGTTCGGATCGGTCGGGTCGGACGCCATGTAGCCCGACTCACCGCCCGCCGCGGGATAGAACTCCGAGTAGGGCGACGCCGGAGCGGCCGGCGCACCACCGCGTCCACCACCGCCGCCACCACCGCCGCCGCGCCCGAACCCGGCGGGCTGACGAATTGGGCCGCACTGCGACCCCGCGTCCTGCTTCGCGCCACAGACGTCGAACGGCACCTTGTTGAGCAGATGCACATGATAGAACTGGCCGGTCGGTGTATTGACGCGCGTCATGTTCGCGCCGCCGTCCGTCGTCGTCGATGCACCCTGATCGTACACGATCGCCATACGCTTCGGATCGTTCGGCGCAATCCACAAATCGTGATTGTCGCTGCCGCCGCGCACGGGCGCCTGCACGAACGTCTTGCCGCCGTCCCGCGAGATGAACGTGCCCACGTTCAGGCTGTAGACGACGTTCGTATCCTTGGGGTCCGCGAACACGCGCCCGAAATACCAGGCGCGCTGCCGAATGTCGCGGCTCTGATTCAAGAGCGTCCACGTCGTACCCGCATCATCCGAGCGATACACACCGCCGCCCGGCTCGTTCTCGATCAGCGCCCAGATGCGGTTCGGCTTCGCCGGCGAGATCGCCATTCCCACGTTGCCGATCAACCCGCTCGGCAAACCGGTGTTGTGCGTGATCTCCGTCCAGTGCTCGCCGGCATCGGTCGACTTGAAGATGCCGCCGCCGGTCCCGCCGCTGATCAAGAGCCACGGCTTGCGCCCGGCCTGCCACAGCGCCGCATAGAGCACATCGGGATTCGACGGGTCCATCTGCAGCTCGATCGCGCCAGTCGAATCGTTGCGGAACAGCACCTTCCGCCAGCTCTTGCCGCCGTCCGTCGTCTTGAAGACGCCGCGCTCGGCATTCGGTCCCCAGACGTGGCCGAGCGCCGCGACGTACGCGACGTCGGGATTTCGCGGATCGATCCGAATGCGCGAGATCTGCTGCGTTTCCTTGAGGCCGAGCGAGGCCCAGGTCTTCCCGCCGTCGGTGGTCTTCCAGACACCTTCACCGTACGAGACGTTGCCGCGAATGGGATACTCGCCGCCGCCGACCCAGACGACGTCCGGATTCTTCTGATCGACGGCGATCGCGCCGATCGTGCCGCCGAAATACTTGTCGGTTACCGGCACGGCCGACTTGCCGCCGTCGGTAGTCTTCCAGACGCCGCCGCCCGTGGTGCCGAAATAGTACTCGTTGGGCCGAGCGTCGGAGCCGGCAACGGCAACCATGCGGCCGGAGGCGTCGGGTCCGATGTTGCGCCAGGAAACGTCGCCGGAGTTGGCGGTGTCCGCGCCAGAACCTGCACCGGCACCGCGGCCGCCGCGTCGACCCTGGGCGCTCAGGAACGCGGGAATCAAGAGCGCGACGAGAGCGCCGCGCGTCAACGTTGAGAATGACATGACTCTCGAGAGGTAGGGATAGAAAAGAGGTGCCCGGCTCGTGGGCACCCATGAACGATACGCAATCACCCGCGACTTGTTGAGCGCCTGCTGTAGACTCGACTCCTGTCGCACCCTGTTACGGCCGCGCCCAGGCTCCCCGCCCATAGCCGCGGAGCAGGGTCGTCACGTTGCGCTGCACCGCGGTCGCGGCATCGCCCTCGCGGTGGATCGCCCACGATAAAAGCGCACCGGTGGCAATCGACTCGATCGCACCCGCCAACTCATCCGCCCCAACGCCCGCCAGCTCGCCGTCGTGCAGCGCCTCTTCCACGAGCTTCCGGTAGCCGGCGCGCGCTCGCGTCGCGTGCTCGACTCCGTGACTCCGAAACTCTTCGTCGTCGGGGTCCGCCTGCAAGAATGTCAGTTGACTCGCGAGCTCGCTGGGGGCGCCGACGATGTGCGCGACGGCGCTCGCGGCCGCGATCAGGGCTGCGACGGGCGAATCGAACTCCGCTCGCGCCTGTGCGAACGCGGCCTCGACTCGCTGCGCAGACGCGCCGGTGAGCGCCAACAGCAAACCGCGCTTCGACCCGAATCGCTGAACGATCGTCGCGGGCGACAACCTCGCCTCGGCGCCGACGTCGGCTAGCGTAAGGGCCGCAAACCCCGCTCGTCCGACGATGCGTTCGGCCGCCGCGATGATGTCTTCGTCAGAAACCGTGCGCGGTCTCGGACTCATAACGGATAATATAAATGCTTATTCATTTATATTGTATGTCGCGGTTCTCCAACACTATAAGAATTGAGAAGACACGTGATGTGAGATCTGAACGAACTCGAGAACGGAATGTCAACCGCGATTGATATTCCCGCCGACCGCGGAGCCAAAGTGAAAATGAAGTCATCAGCGTCCGCCCGCGACGTGCCCGCGTTGGTCGGCGTCCCTACCCCGGCCGTCCGTCGGTATCAGCCCGTTTTCCGGGGGTATAAGTCGCGATCGTTTCCGGATCCGCCGTGATCGCGGGCGATTCGTCGCGGCGAACCAACGTGAGAATCGTGTAGATCGCCACCAGTTCGTCGTGCTGGTTCTTCACCTCGAGGTCCCACGCCACCACGCCCTGCGACACCTGATCCGGTTTCTTCTCCTTCGCCGTCTTCTGCTTCACTGTCAAAGTGGCTTGGATCGTATCACCCGGATAGACCGGCTTCACGAAGCGCAGCGTGTCGAGTCCGTAGTTCGCCAGCACCGGTCCCGGCGCGGGATCCACGAACAACCCTGCCGCTGCCGACAGCACGAAGTACCCGTGCGCCACCCGCTGCTCGAAGATCGAGTCGCGCGCCGCGATGTCGTCCATGTGGGCATAGAAGAAGTCGCCGCTGACGCCGGCGAAGTTCACGATGTCCGCCTCCGTGACCGTGCGCCGAGCGGTGGTGAGGGCGTCGCCGACGTGGAGCTCCTCGAAGGTCTTCCGGAATGGATGCACGCGATCGAACCGCCGCGCGGCCCCGGCCGTGAACTCGTTCGTGACGTGCATGAGGGTCGTCGGCGAGCCCTGAACGGCCGTGCGCTGCATGTAGTGCAGCACGCCACGCACTCCGCCCATTTCCTCCCCACCACCTGCCCGGCCGGGGCCACCGTGGACCAAGTGCGGCAGCGGCGACCCGTGCCCGGTCGATTCCTTGGCGCTCTCCCGATTCACGACCAAGAGCCGCCCGTGATAAGCCGCCGTGCCCAGCACGACATCGCGCGCAATGTCGTCGTCGGCCGTGAACAGCGAGCCGACGAGACTCCCCTTCCCCTTCTTCGCGAGCTCGATGGCGTCGTCGACGCGAGTGTACGGCATCACCGTGTTCACGGGTCCGAAGGCTTCGATGTCATGCGGCTCGCTCGTTCCGAACGGATCCTTCGCGTAGAAAAGCAGCGGCGGGAAAAACGCCCCCCGCTGGCGGTCGGCGCCCACGACGTTGTAGTCATCGAGATTGCCGTAGACGAGCTCCGTGGCGCGCGCGATCGCATCGACGCTCTTGCGGACCTCGCCCACCTGGCCGCGTCCGGCCAATGGCCCCATCCGAACGCCGTCGACGCCGGGGTCACCAATCGTCACGCCGTCGAGCCGCTTCTTGAGCGCACGCATCACGTCTTCGACGAGCGGCTCCGGCACGAGCGTGCGGCGAATGGCCGTGCACTTCTGGCCCGCCTTCGTCGTCATCTCCCGGACGACTTCCTTGATGAACAGATCGAACTCGGGCGTGCTGGGCATCGCATCGGGTCCGAGCATCGAGTAGTTGAGCGAGTCCGCTTCCATGTTGAAGCGAACGTTGTTCTCGATGATCGACCGCGACGTCTTGAGCATTTTGCCCGTCGACGCCGAACCCGTGAAGGCGACGGCGCTCTGACAGTCCAGATGGTCGAGCAGGTCGCCGGTGCTGCCGCAGAGCAGCTGGATTGCCCCGGCCGGGAAAATGTTCGCGTCGATCATCGCGCGGAATACGGCTTCGGTGAGGTACGATGTTACCGTCGCCGGCTTCACGATCGCCGGCATCCCGGCGAGCAGCGTCGGCGCGAGCTTCTCGAGCATCCCCCAGACGGGGAAGTTGAACGCGTTGATGTGCACTGCGACGCCCTCGAGCGGCACGCAGATGTGACGTCCGACGAAGCTGCCGCCCTTCGACAGCGCCTCGGTCGGCCCGTCGACATAAAAGCGCTCGTTGGGCATGTCACGCCGGCCGCGCGAGGCATACGCGAAGAACGTCCCGATGCCTCCTTCGATATCCACCCACGAGTCGGACTTCGTCGCGCCTGTCGCCGCCGAGACGAGATAGAACTCATCCTTCCGCGCCATGAGATATTGCGCCATGGCCTTGAGCATGAGCGCGCGCTCGTGAAACGTCAGCGTCCGCAGCGCGGGACCGCCAACGCGCTTCGCGTAGCTCACCATCGCCGCGAAGTCGATGCCGCTCGTGGTCGCCTCGGCGATCTTCTCGCCGGTCACCGCGTGAAACAGATCGGCCGCTTTGCCGTTCCCGGTCACCCACTCGCCTTGCACGAAATTACCAAGCCGGCGCGGTTCGCTGCCGGCGTGGCCGATGGGACGAATCGTCTCGGATGTCGTCGTCATGATTGTTCCGACTCTCTCGTCTGATGCCACGTGCGATAGCTCGATTGTTGAGCCGCTCGATCCTGCGGGACCGATCGCAGCGGCTCGCACGGCCTGAGCGTGTCATAGAGCCGCGCCGGCAGCGCTTGATACAACCGCGTCCCCTCGGTCTTCCACGCGATCATGTCGTCGCTCACGTCCTTCACGACCTTCGCCGGGTTGCCGACGACGACCTTTCGTGCGGGAATCTGCATGTCGGCCGGCACGAAGGTGAGCGCGCCGACGATACACTCGGCGCCGACGACGGCGTTGTCCATGATGACGGCATTCATCCCGATGAGCGCATTCCGGCCGATGCGCGCCCCGTGCACGATGGCGCCGTGACCAACGTGCGCGCTCGCCTCGAGCACGACGGTCACGCCCGGGAACATGTGCACGGTGCAGTTCTCCTGCACGTTGCAGCCATCCTCGATCACGATGCCGCCCCAGTCGCCGCGAATGGCCGCGCCCGGGCCGACATACACATCACGCCCGATGACCACGTTGCCGGTCACCGCCGCTTGCGGGTGAATGAATGCCGATTCGTGAATGACCGGGCGAAAGCCGTCGAATTCGTAGATCATTTACGGGCGCATGGGCGTATGGACGCATGGTCGTGTGGACGTTTGCGCGACATCAGACGCGCTCGATGATCGTCGCCATGCCTTGACCGACGCCGATGCACATCGTGCACAGCGCGTATCGAGCGTTTCTCAACTCGAGCTCGCGCGCCGCCGTGAGCAGCAAGCGCGCGCCCGACATTCCGAGTGGGTGGCCAAGCGCGATCGCGCCGCCGTTCGGGTTGACGCGTGGATCGTCGTCGGCGATGCCGAGCTCGCGCAGACATGCCAGCGACTGCGCGGCGAACGCCTCGTTCAATTCGATGACGTCCATCTGGCTCATCGTCAGCTTCGCGCGATCCAGCGCTTTTCGCGACGAGGGCACCGGGCCCATCCCCATGATGCGCGGTTCCACGCCCGCGACGGCAGTCGACACGATGCGCGCCAGCGGCTTCGCATGGAGTTTCTTCAATCCTTCCTCGGATGCGATGAGCAGCGCCGCCGCGCCGTCGTTCAATCCCGACGAATTTCCCGCCGTCACCGAGCCGCCCTCCGCCTTGAACGCCGGCTTGAGCTTCCCGAGCACCTCGGCCGTCGTATCCGGACGGATGAATTCATCCTGCTCGAATTTTTTCGGCTCGCCTTTCTTCTGCGGAATCTCGATTGGCGTGATCTCGCGCGCGAAGCGTCCGCTCGCGCGCGCCTTCGCGGCCTTCTGCTGCGAGCGCACGGCGAACGCATCCTGGTCCGCTCGCGACACCTTGTAATCGCCCGCCACATTTTCGGCGGTCTGGCCCATCGAGTCAGTACCGTACTTGGCCTTGAGCTTGGGATTGATGAAGCGCCAGCCGAGGCTCGTGTCGAACAGCTCGATGTCGCGGGCGAACGGCTTGCTGCCCTTCGACATCACGTACGGCGCGCGCGTCATGCTTTCGACGCCGCCGGCGATGTAGAAGTCGGCGTCGCCGCAAATGATCGCGCGCGCGGCGATCGCGGCCGCGCTCATGCCCGAGGCGCAGAGCCGATTCACCGTTTCGCCCGGCACGGTCACCGGCAATCCGGCCAGCAGCACGGCCATGCGGGCGACATTGCGGTTGTCCTCGCCGGCCTGGTTGGCGCAGCCGAGGACCACGTCCGCGATCTCCGCGGGATCGAGCTCCGGGTGGCGCCGCATCAACTCCGCGATCACGGTCGCGGCCAGGTCGTCGGGCCGTACCTCGCTCAAGCCGCCGCCGATGTTGCCCACGGGCGAGCGGATTCCGTCCACGATATAGGCGTCACTCATTCTATAATACTCATTTAATATTAATCATTCAACATCTGGAAACAACGGTTTCTCGGTCTTGTAGACCGTTCCGCGGAACAGCGCGACGACTTCGTCGCCGCGCCGCACCGTCACGCGGTAGAAGCCCAGACGATTCGTCGCGCTCTCCTGCACCGCGGCCGCGACCAGCACGTCGCCGCCCACGACCTTTCGCGGATACGTGATCGTGTTCTCGATACTCACCGTGATCGTTCCGTGCGTGTTCGATGCGAACGCCAGCGCACTGTCGGCAAGCGAAAACGGCACGCCGCCGTGACAGACGCCGAACCCATTCAGCATGTCGTCGCGCACGGTCAGCCGCACCGTCGCCGCGTGTGGCAGCACTTCCACCACGTCGATCCCCAACCAGCGGCTGAAGGTGTCCTTCGCCATCATCGCCGACACCACACGCTCGGCCAGCGCTTGCTCCTCGCGCCCGCTCATGCCCGGCTCACGCGAAGAAGCGGCGCTCGTCACGCACCATTCGGCGCAGCAACGGACTCGGACGATATCGATCCTCGCCGTACTCCGCGTACAGTCGCTCGAGCCAGCCCAGCACGCGGGCGAGTCCGAGCTCATTCGCCCACGCGAGCAGGCCCTTCGGGTAATTTACCCCTTTGGTCATCGCGAGATCGATGTCTTCGGGCGACGCGACGCGCATGAGCACGGCGTCCACCGCCTCGTTGATCAGCATTGCCAAAATGCGCTCGAAGACGAGCAAGCCGATCGCAGCGTCCTTGTTCGCCTCGGGCCGCACGACGCCGGCGCGGTGATCGTAGTAGCCGCGGCCGCTCTTGCGTCCGAGAAAGCCCGCCTCGACCATCCGCTTCTGCGTCAATGAAGGCCGGTAGCGCGGATCGTAGAACATGCTCTCGAACACGGACCGCGTCACCGCGTAGTTCACGTCATTGCCGATGAAATCCATGAGCTCGAACGGACCCATGCGGAATTTCCCGAACTCGGTCATCGCCCAGTCGATCGTCGCGACGTCGGCGACGCCTTCCTCGAGGATGCGGATCGCTTCGCCATAGTACGGTCGCGCGATGCGATTCACGATGAAGCCCGGCGTGTCCGAGGCGAGCACGGGCGCCTTGTTCCACGCGCGCATGAGCGCGAACGACGACGACGCGACGATCGGATCGCCGCCCAGCCACGGCACGACCTCGACGAGCGGCATGACCGGCGCGGGATTAAAGAAGTGTAATCCCACGACGCGCTCGGGCGCCTGGCACATCGAGGCCAACGACGCGACCGAGAGCGACGACGTATTCGTGGCGAGAATGGCGTCACGTGCGACCGTCGACTCGAGACGACGGAACACGTCGCGCTTTGCCTCGAGATCCTCGACGATCGCCTCGATGACCAGACCGCAGCGTCCGTACATCGAGGAGTCGGCGCCGAGCGGATCCCAGACGTAGTCGATGCGTCCGATCAAGCGATCGGCTTCGTTGCGGTCGATTTTGCCTTTCTGGACCTGCTTCTCGAGCACGAGCCCGAGATTGCCGCGCGCCTTTTCGGTCGCGCCTTGCATGGCGTCGGCGAGCACGACGCGGTGCCCGGCGGCAGCCGCGACCTGCGCGATTCCCGCGCCCATGGCGCCCGCGCCGACGACGCCGATGGTGGTGTCGGGACTCAATGGCATGGGCTGCAGTCGTTTGATGATGCCACGCGGTGCGCCGAGCCTGTCATTCCGAGCGCAGCGAGGAATGCTGGCTGATCTGCTGCCGTCATTCCGAGCGCAGCGAGGAATCTTGCGTATCGGTTAGAGGGATATCTCATCATGAAGCAGTTCTACGTGTATATCCTGTCGAGCGAGAGTCGCACGACCTACGTCGGGGTTACGAACGATCTCATCCGTCGGTTGTGGCAACACCGGAACGGTCATGGATCGGCGTTCGCCCAACGCTATCGTATCACGCGACTCGTGCATTTCGAGATCTACTCCGATGCCTACAGCGCAATTTCTCGTGAAAAGGAACTCAAGGCGTGGCGCCGATCGAAAAAGATCGATCTCATCGAACAACACAATCCTGACTGGCTCGATCGCTCGGCTGACATTGGTCTTCCGACTGATGCTGGCCCTCTATCGGGACGTTAGATCCCTCACCCTCGCTTCGCTCGGGTTCGGGATGACGATCGTGGCTTCGCTCGGGTTCGGGATGACTAGCGCCCCTTGAACGCTGGCTTCCGCTTCTCGAGAAACGCGTTCACGCCTTCCACGTAGTCCTCGCTGCTTCCCGCTTCGCGCTGTAATACTTCTTCAAAGTCGAGCTGCGCATCGAGATCCACACCCAGCGACTTGTTGAAGCCGCGCTTGATGAGACCGAGCGCACGCGTCGGCTGTGTGGCGAGCTGGCGCGCCGTGCCGGTCGCGGTCTCGAGCAACGCCTCCGGCTCGACGACCATGTACACCAGCCCCCACTCGCGCGCCTGCTCGGCAGACATCTTCTCCGCCAACATCGTCATGACCGTCGCCCGATGCAGGCCCACGATCCGCGGCAAAATGAACGTGCCCCCGCTGTCCGGTATCACGCCGATCTTCGCGAACGATTGGACGAACGTCGCGCCGGCGGCCGCGAACAGGATGTCGCAGGCGAACGCCAGATTCGCCCCCGCGCCCGCGGCGACGCCGTTGACCGCGCAGATCACCGGCTTCTCGAGCGTGCGAATCGCGCGAATGACCGGGTTGTAGCTCTCGCGAACGATGTCGCCCAGGTCAGGCATCGCGCCGTCTCGCGGAATCGCCTCCGACAGGTCCTGTCCGGCGCAAAATCCTCGCCCCGCACCGGTGAGCACGACCGCGCGAAGACGTTCATCGTCTCGTACGCGACCCAGTGCTTCGACGAGCTCGCGCGCCATCGGCCGCCGGAAGCTGTTGAGCACCTCCGGCCGGTTGAGCGTGATCGTTGCCACCCCGTCCGTCGCGTTCGCCTCGAAGCGGATGTCAGTCATGCGCGGAAGATAGCCCGTTCGCCGCATTCGTTGTGAGGGTCGCCGCTGGCTTCGCCGTGCCCCTTCGGACAAATTTCAGGACGTGACCAGCCTTCCCGCATCCGGACCGACGGCGCCCTCGCGCGCGCGGAGCACCAGGACCCGCAAGGGTGCGGCGCCCGACGCCCGCTTCGACTGGCGACGCATCGCATACCACGCACTCGTCTCGCGCGCCCTCGACGACGTCGAGGAGACCACGAACAAGAACAAGGCGACCGTCCCGCGCGAGCACTTGGTGCTCTACCAGTTCTCGGCGCGCGGTCACGACGTCGCGCAGGTGATTCTCGGCTCGCTGATCGATCATCCAAGAGACGCGGCGAGCGCGTACTATCGCTCGCGTCCGCTGCTGCTGGCGCTTGGCCTCAGCATCGAAGACGCGCTGGCGAGTCCACTCGGCCGCGCCGGCGGGTTCAGCGACGGGCGTGACATCGGCGTCGTCTGCAACCTGCCGAACGAGAATGCACCGATCGTGTTGCCGATGTCAGGCGACGTCGGCTCGCAGTACACGCCGTGCGCGGGTTGGGCGCAAGCGGTGCGCTATCACGCCGACGTGCTCGGCGAAAAAGACTGGGACGGCTCGATCGGCGTGGTGCTCGGCGGCGAAGCATCGGTGGCGACGAACGGCTTCTGGTCGGCGCTCACGATGGCGACGACCCTCTCGCTGCCGATGCTGTTCTACATCGAGGACAACGGGCTCGGCATCTCGGTGCGCGGCGACATGCAGACGCCGGGCGGCGACATCGCGAAAAATCTTTCCGCGTTCGACAACCTGTTCATTCGCGAAGGCGACGGCACGAACCCCGGCGACACGGCGGCGCTTCTCGCCGAGTGTATCGATCACGTGCGCGGCGGCAGCGGGCCGGCGCTCGTGCGACTCACGGTGCCGCGCCTGTGCAGTCACTCGGGTCCGGACAATCAGAAGGGCTATCGCACCGACGCCGAGATCGCCGAGGACGCGGCGCGCGACCCGCTGCCGCGGCTCAAGTCGCACCTCGTGCCGGCGTTCATGTCGGATGCCGAGTGGACCGAGCTCGAGGCCGCCGTCGCCCGCGATGTCGACACCGCGCTGACCGCGGCCCGCGCGCGGCCCAATCCCGATCCGTCGACGGTCAAACGGTGGGTCTACGCCGACGACTCCGAAGGCTCGCCCGAAGCCCTCGGCGGACTCTCACGGGCCGAGCGCGCGGCGCTGTCGTCGAATGAGCGGCCATCGCCAAGCGGCGACGTCGTTCGTTTCGCGGAAGCGGTTCGCCGGACGCTGCGTCACGAGCTATCAGTAAACTCTAAAGTGCTCGTCTTCGGTGAAGATGTGGGGCGCAAAGGCGGCGTGCACCTCGTGACCGAAGGGTTGCAGAAGCAATTCGGCAACGAGCGCGTGTTCGACACGAGTCTGTCCGAAGAAGGAATCATCGGCCGATCGGTCGGCATGGCGATCTCGGGGCTCATGCCCGTCGCCGAGATTCAATTCCGGAAATACGCCGATCCCGCGACGGAACAGCTCAACAACTGCGGCACCATGCGTTGGCGCACGGCCAATCGATTTGCGGCGCCGATCGTGGTGCGCATGCCCGGCGGCTTTGGCAAGGACGTGGGCGACCCGTGGCACAGCCTGAGCGACGAAGTGCGGTTCGCGCACGCGTACGGCTGGCAGGTGGCAATTCCGTCGAATGCCGCCGATGCCGTCGGACTGCTTCGTTCAGCAATGCGCAGCGCGAATCCGACGATCTTCTTCGAGCATCGCTCGTTGTTGATGACGAGCGACGGCAGCGCGCGCTATCCGGGCGATGAGTTCGTGATCCCGTTCGGGAAAGCCGCGGTGTTGCAGGACGGCTCGGAACTGACGCTCGTGACGTGGAGCGCGCTCGTGCACCGCTGCGTCGAGGCGGCGAGCGCGTTCGGCGATCGCGTGGAAGTGCTCGATCTTCGCACGATCGCGCCGTGGGATCGCGACGCGGTGCTCGCGTCCGTCGAGAAGACGGGTCGCTGTCTCATCGTGCATGAAGACAATCTCACCGCGGGATTCGGCGCCGAAGTCGCGGCGACCGTCGCGCAGGACGCGTTCTGGCGCCTCGACGCGCCGGTGGAACGCGTGGCGGTGGAGGATGTGCCGATGCCGTATCACCCCGTGCTGCTCGACGCGGTGCTGCCGACGACCGAGCGAATTACGCAAGCGATCGAGCGGCTTCTCGCGACGTAACGCGACTCCCTGAGACGCTTACACAAAACGCCCGCGCATCCCTGCGCGGGCGTTTTGCATGGGGCGTCATTTCTCTCGTCGATCGTCGTAGATCATCGACACCGCGTGGTCGTGCATCGTGACGCGCTCGACGCGCGGCGGCGTCGTGGTGGGGGTGAGTCGAGCTTCGTGCCGCTCGATCAACTCGTGCAGATCGATGCGTGGCACCTGGGGCGAGCCCGATGCCGACGCCGACTGCCGCGGCTTGAATCGATGTGTCCAGGCAAACAGCAGATCGCGCAGCGAATCCAGCAGGCGCTCCGCAGCTGACACAGACTCCTCCGTTCGAGAGACGACCTACGGGTGGGTGATGGAGACGTTCGAGCGAACGCCGCACAGCGCATTCGACGGCGTGGGCCGTGTGCTGCCTTCGTTTCCTGCGTCCCGCATCCAAACGACTTACTAATCTGCTGCGTTTTGACGCAGAGAGTTTACTATCTATTGGAACGATCGTCAATAGCCGTGTTTGCTAAGGTGAAACGTCGTGGATGATTTGGATTACAAGGCGCTGGCCTTGCTGATGGAACGCGGGCGCGCCCCATGGACCGAGATCGGCCAGGTGCTCGAGCTCTCCCCGCCCGCTGCCGCCGAGCGGGTCCGCAAGCTCGAGGAGCATTCGGTGATTCTCGGCTACCGCGCCATCGCGAACCCCGAGGCGCTCGGGCTGCCGCTGCTCGCGTTCGTGCATGTGACGCTCGGCGGCGCCAAGGAGCGGCCGACGTTTCTCAAGGCGATCGCGCGCCACGAGCAGGTGGTGGAGTGCCACCACATCGCCGGCGACGACGATTATCTGTTGAAGGTGCGCTGCAAGAACACCGCGGATCTCGAGCGGTTTCTCACGGCGACGCTCAAGGATCGGCTAGGGGTGGCGCGCGCGCGGACGTCGATCGCGTTGACGACGGTCAAGGAGACGACGGCGCTGCCGACGGGCGTATAGGCGTCGGGGCGTATAGGCGTCGGGGCGTCGGGGCGTCGGGGCGTCGGGGCGGGAAAGACAACAGGCGATAAGGCGAAGGGCGGCGGAAGCATTCCGTCGCCGTTCGTAGTTTCGCCCATACGCCCCGACGCCCATACGCCTCGACGCCCCAAATGACAAACCCCTCAGGAGCAGCACGCCGCTGCCTGAGGGGCTCATCCTCGCTGGCGGGATTCGATCAATCGGTTCGACGTTACGGCGTGCGTAACCCGATCGACTTCCCTTTTCCGAATGGTATCGGTCCCACTCGGTGCTCTGGATATCTTCAAAGCGACAGTCACGTCCAGCGACCTCGTGACCGGTGAGAGCAACGTCGAACCGCCGTCTCACATTGCCCCAGCGCCGTCGCGCCAGAACTTTGTCACCTGCGGGTTAGACCGTGTCCGCAAGCGCGAGACTATTCTGTCAGCGGAGCGAAAACGGCGCAATCGAGAAAGTTTCCCGAAGGGAATAACCGATCGGATTCGCGCCGGGAAATCGTATTTGTGATTTCCGGAACCGCGGGCGTCAGATCGCCTTGAACTCCTCGAACGGCTGCCGGCACTCGCGGCAAAACCAGATCGACTTGCACGCGGTCGAACCAAATTCGCTCTTCCGTTCCGTGTTCGATGACGCGCAGAACGGGCACCGCACCGCGGGCGCGCGGCGATGGAGTTGAATCACATCGTCATGTTGCGCGGGGCCGGGCGGCGCGATGCCGTACGCCTCGAGCTTGGCGCGCGCCGCGGGACCAATCCAATCGGTCGTCCACGCCGGCGCGTAGGTCGTGCGAACATGGACCGGGCCCAATCCCCGCTCCTCGAACGCGCCGCGGATCGCCGCCTCGATCTCGTGCATCGCGGGACAGCCGGAGTAGGTCGGCGTGATCGTGATCGTCACGCCGTCCTGGGTCGCGACGGCGTCGCGCACGATGCCCAGCTCGACGACGCTGAGCACGGGCACCTCGGGATCCTTCACGTCGTCCAGGATCTCGAACAGCTCCTCGCGCGAAGGAAGGGCCGCCCCCTGTCGCGCGTCGCGCATCACCAGGACGCTCCGGGATGCGAACGCGCGACGATCTGCATCTCGCTCAGCATATGCCCCAGGTGTTCGCTGTGGCGGCCGAGCCGGCCGCCGCGCTGCATGTACCCGACGTTCGGAACCGTGAGCGTGGCGCGCGCGAGAATGTCATCAACCTGCGCGCGCCATGCCTCCTCGAGCGCACTGGGATCGACGCCCGACCCGTCCCGCGCCGCGGCGCGATCGACGTCGTCGGCCAGAAACAACTCACCCGTGTAACGCCACAGCTCGTTCACGGCGTGCTGCGCGCGCTCGCGGCTTTCGTCGGTCCCGTTGCCGAGTGTGACGACCCACTGCGCGGCGTGGCGCACGTGATAGGTCGATTCCTTGAGCGCCTTCGTCGCGACACCGGCGAGCTCGGCGTTCGCGCTCTTCCGCAGCGCGTCCATCTGCAGCGATGAGAAAACACTAAACAGGAACTGGCGCACGATGGTGACGCCGAAGTCACCCTTCGGCAGCTCGACCATGAGCACGTTCCGGAAGTCGATCGCGTCGCGGAAATAGGCCAGCGCGTCCTCGGTGCGACCGTTCCCTTCAGCCTCGCCGGCGAGCTTGTAGAACAGCGTCGCTTCGCCGATGAGATCGAGCGCGATGTTCGCCAGCGCGATGTCTTCCTCGAGAATCGGACCGTGGCCGCACCACTCGGAATTCCGGTGGCCGAGCACGAGCCGGTCGTCGGCGAGGCGGAGCAAGTACTCGAACGTGGACGTCGTCATTCCGAGCAACGCGAGGAATCCTGCGTCCTGAGAGAGAGACTAGCCAAGCCGCCGGGAGGGTAGATTCCTCGCTGCGCTCGAAATGACAGACTGAGGGCACGGAACGACATCAAAACACCCGCACGCCACGTGGCACTTTATAGAACTGTGGATGCCGGTACGGCTTGTCGTTGCCGGGATCGAAGAACGGCCCCATGTCTTCCGGTGTCGACGCGACGATCGACGCACTCGGCACCACCCACAGGCTCACGGCTTCGCCGCGGCGCGTGTACACGTCGCGCGCGTTCTGCAACGCCTGCTCGGCCGTGGCCGCGTGGACACTGCCGACGTGTTCGTGCGCCTCGCCCTTCGGGGGCTGCGCGAACACCTCCCACAACGGCCATTGGGAGTCTTCGGTCCCATGCGCTTGCTCGGTCATGCGGCCTCAGTCGCAAGCGCTTGCTTGGCGGCGTAGGCCGTCGCCGCGGCGCGCACCCATGCCCCGTCGTCGTGCGCCGCGTTGCGCGCGGCGAGCCGCTCGCGGTTGCACGGGCCGTCGCCCTTCACGACACGCCAGAATTCGTCCCAGTCGATCGGGCCGAAATCCCAGTTTTGAGTTTCCTCATTGAGCGTGAGCGCGGGGTCGGGCAGCTCGAGGCCGATCGCCTTCGCCTGCGCGACGGTGAGATTCACGAAACGCTGGCGCAGCTCGTCGTTGCTCTTTTTCTTCACACCCCAGCGCATGAGCTCTTCGGAGTTGGCCGAATCCTTGTCGCTGGGTCCGAACATCATCAACGACGGCCACCACCAGCGATTCACCGCGTCCTGCGCCATCGCCTTCTGTTCCGGCGTGCCGTTCGCGAGCGTGGCGACGATCTCGTAGCCCTGCTTCTTGTGAAAATTCTCTTCCTTGCAGATGCGCACCATCGCGCGCGCGTACGGACCGTAGCTCGCGTGCGCGAGCATGGTCTGGTTCACGATCGCCGCGCCGTCCACGAACCAGCCGATGCAGCCGATATCGGCCCACGTCAGCGTCGGATAGTTGAAGATGCTCGAATACTTCGCGGTGCCGTTGAGCAACTGCTGAATCAGCTCATGGCGATCGACGCCGAGCGTCTCGGTGCCGCAGTAGATGTAGAGGCCGTGGCCGGCTTCGTCCTGGACCTTCGCCAGGAGGGCCATCTTCCGCCGCAAGCTCGGCGCGCGCGTGATCCAGTTCCCTTCCGGCAGCATCCCGACGACCTCGGAGTGCGCGTGCTGCGACATCATCCGAACGAGCTGTTTGCGGTAGCGCTCGGGCATCCAGTCCTTGGGCTCGATGCTTTCACCGCGGGCGATGCGCGCCTCGAATTCCGCCTGACGAGCCGGGTCCTCGGGCGGGGTCGGTGTCTTGTGCACGGCGGACGGTTGTTCGGGCATGTGAGACGGCTCCAGACAACTTCCAGTCAATTCGCGTGTTAGAACATTCCTGGCTACCCTGAAATCTAGTGCCCGGCCAAGTGAACCGGGTAGATTGCGCGGGTCGCCCAACCAAGGTCGAACAGCATGCCCCTCCGGTTCTTACGGTCATACACCATCGTCGCCGCGGCGCTCGCCGGATTGCTCGCCGGATTGCTCGCGACGCCATGCATCGCGCACGCGCAATCGCCCGATCAGACGTCCGAAGGGCTCATTCCCGGCGACTACCTGCGCTTGAGCGCTGGAATCGCCGCGCCCGTCAACGCCCAGGGCAGCTTGCGCGATTGGAACAGCGGCGTCGGCGCGAATCTTTTCTGGGAGAATTGGCAGCCAGGTTCGGGTGGCATGAGTCGCGTCGGATTCGGCTTGGGCGTCGGGTATAGTCAGCTGCCGTTGAAAGAATCGCAACTCGTCGCCGACTTCTCACCGCCGACGGGCGGCCCGATCGTGAGCGCGACGGCGGACAAGGCGAGCATTCTCGAGATCACCAGCATGGTGCGCATTCGCATTCCCGCACCCTTCATCATGCCAACGGTGAACATCGCCTTTGGCTATATGAATTGGGCGCCCGGTGAAATCCACTACACGACGGCGACGACCACCGGGAACGCGAAACAGCAGCATCGCTCGGGCGCCGAGTTTTCGATTGGTGGTGGGCTCGACAAGAACATCATCGACCGCTACGCGATCTTCGGCGAAGCAATGTGGTCGTACGGGTTCACGAGCTTCGGCAACGGGTTCGCGACGCCGAACAGCACGTGCAGCTCGAACGGGTGCGACATTCTCAAGAACACGAGCATCGGCTCGGTGCGCGGCGGGCTTCGCGTGAGAGTGGGCCGGTGACATCGGCGGGAACGCTTTCGTCGCACCCATCACATCCACCACTCGCCGCGAGTGGCGACGTTTCGTCGTTCGTGATCGATGGCGTCGCCGACGTCGCGTTTGGCCATCCGAAGAGCAATTCCCTGCCCGCGTCAGTGCTCCGCGCGCTCGCTGATGAGATCACGGCGCTGGGTCAGCGCGCGGACGTGCGGGTGATCGTGTTGCGCAGCTATGGCGCGGGCGCATTCTGCGCCGGCGCGTCATTCGACGAGTTGGTGGCGATCGATTCGCCCGCGGCCGGCAAGGAATTTTTCATGGGGTTCGCGCGCGTCATTCTGGCGATGACGCGCTGCCCGCGTGCGATCGTGACGCGCGTACATGGCAAGGCGGTGGGCGGTGGTGTCGGCGTCGTCGCGGCGTCCGATTACGCGATCGCGACGGAAAAGGCATCGCTGCGTTTGAGCGAGCTGGCGGTCGGAATCGGCCCGTTCGTGGTAGGGCCGGCGATCGAGCACAAGGTCGGCGCGGGCGCGTTCGCGGCGATGGCCATCGATGCGGATTGGCGCGACGCGGCGTGGGGTGAGCGGCACGGTCTGTACGCGCGCGTGGTGCCGGATGTCGAATCGCTGGATCGCGAAGTCGATACGTTCGCAAAAAAACTGGCGGCCTCGAATCCAGAGGCGGTGGCGCGCATCAAGCGCATCACGTGGGAAGAGACGCAGCATTGGCCGCAGCTATTGGAAGAGCGTGCGGCGATGAGCGGCTCTCTGGTGTTGTCAGACTACACACGAAAAGCGATCGCCGCCTTCAAGAGCTGACGACGCCCGGCGCCCACCGCCAACCGCCCAGCGCTACGTCGTGGGCGGATTGAACCCGGCGTGCTGCGCGTCGATCCAACTCTTGTGATAATTCGGGTCTTCGATGGACAGCGCCTGCTTCGCGACCTTGAGCGGCCGGAAGCTGTCCATCATCACGGCGAGCTCATTGGTTGCCTTCGCACCAATCGACGCCTCGGCGCGACCTGGATGCGGCCCGTGTGGAATGCCGTCCGGGTGATGCGTGATGCTCCCGAACTCGATGCCCTTGCGGCTCATGAATTCGGACGAGGCGTAATAGAGCACCTCATCTGAATCGACATTGCTGTGGTTATATGGTGCGGGGACGGCGTTCGGATCGAAGTCGTACGGCCGAGGGCAGAACGAGCAGACGACGAAGCCATCGCCCTCGAACGTCTGATGCACCGGCGGCGGCTGATGGATGCGTCCGACGATGGGCTCGAAGTCGTTGATGTTGAACGCCCAGGGATAGAAGTAGCCATCCCAGCCGACGACGTCGAATGGATGGTGATCGAGAATCAGCTCGTTCAGCCCATCGTATTGTTTGACGATGAGCTTGAAGTCGCCCATCTCGTCGTGGGTATTTAGTATCAAAGGGCGACGAATATCGCGCTCGGAGTATGGCGCACCTTCTTTCAGCTGGCCGAACTCGTTGCGGTAGCGCTTGGGCCAGCGAACGTGGCCGCGGCTTTCCATGATGAGCAGCTTGGCCGGCTGCTCGAATGTGTAGCGGTGGAGAATGCCGCGATGAATCACGAGATAGTCGCCCTCGTGAAACGGCAGGTCGCCGAACACTGACTCGAGCGTGCCTTTCCCTTTCGCCACGTACACCAGCTCGTCGGCCTGTGCGTTGCGATAGAAATGCTCATCCTCGACGTCAGGCTCGACGTACGACATCGCCACGTCCTGATTGAACAGCAGCGGAATGCGATCGAGCGTCGGGCTGCCGCCCTTCTTCGCGTGCGACGTCAGAAAGTGGCGATGCTTGAGCGTCTGATCGGGATCAGCTTCGAACGTGGTCTCCTTCACGCGGCGCACCGACTTCACGGTCGTTGGCGGATGCACGTGATACAACAGCGCCGACGTACCGGTGAAGCCCTCATGTCCCATCAACTCCTCGGCGTAGATGCCGCCGTTGGGTTTGCGGAACGCCGTGTGGCGCTTCTTCGGGATTTCTCCCAGGGTGTGGTAGATGGGCATTTAGTTGTCGTCACCCTCGCGAGCGCAGCGAGTCGAGGGTCTGCTTGTGGGAACGGCGTTGTAAGAAGCAGATCCTCGACTCGCCGCTTCGCGGCTCGCGAGGATGACGGGGGACTCGTCGCTCGCGAGGATGACGGCGCTCACAGGTTCCCCCGCAGTTCCTGCTCCCGCTCGATCGCCTCGAACAACGCCTTGAAGTTGCCCTTGCCGAAGCCGCGCGCACCCTTGCGCTGAATGATCTCGAAGAACACCGTCGGCCGATCCTGCACGTTGCGCGTGAAGATCTGCAGCAGGTAGCCGTCGGGATCGCGATCAACGAGAATGCCGAGCGATTCGAGCTCGTGAATGTCCTCGTCGATCTTGCCGACTCGTTCCTGCAAATCCTGGTAATACGTGGTCGGCGCCTTCATGAACTCGACACCGCGATCGCGCAGCGTCTTGACCGTGTGCACGATGTCGTCCGTCTCGAGCGCGAGATGCTGCACGCCCGGGCCGCCGTAATAGTCCAGGTATTCCTCGATCTGCGACTTCTTCTTCCCGACCGCGGGCTCGTTGATCGGAAACTTGATGCGTTCGTTGCCGTTGGACATCACCTTCGACATCAGCGAGCTGTACTCGGTGTTGATGTCGTTGTCGTCGAACGTGATCAGATTGCGGAAGCCCATCACGCGCGAATAGAACTCGACCCACGAGTTCATCTTTCCGAGCTCGACGTTGCCGACGATGTGGTCGACCCACTTGAGACCCACGGGCTCTGATTGGTGGTGCGTCTCGCGTTTGACGAAGCCGGGCAGGAAGAAGCCGTGATAGTTCCGGCGTTCGACGAGCGAATGGATCGTGTCGCCATACGTCTTGATCGCGGCAATCACGATCTCGCCGTTGTCGTCGCGCAATACCTTGGGCTCGTGCACCGATTCGGCGCCGCGCTCGACGGCTTTCGCGTAGGCGTCGCGCGCGTCGTCCACCCACATGGCGATGTCGCGCACGCCGTCACCATGCTTCGCCACATGCTCGGCGACGACCCCCTGCGGGGCCAACGCCGTCGTGACGACCAGACGGATCTTGTTCTGCACCAGCACGTAGCTCGCGCGATCGCGAGAGCCGGTTTCCGGTCCACGATAGCCGACGAGTTGAAAGCCGAAGGCGCTCTGGTAGAAGTGGGCCGCCTGTTTCGCGTTGCCCACCCAGAACTCCACGTAATCGGTGCCGTTGATCGGAAAGACGTCGTGCGCTTCCGCGTTAACGGGCATGGTCTGCGTGGCCATCGTGCACTCCCGGCTGATAACGCTGATAGGCGGTGATTCCCTCTCGAAATGGTAGGGACGGAGCAAGGTCAGGTGAAGGGGCTCCGCGAAGGCCGTCGGGAGGATAATGTATACTGCGTGAGTTCATCGCTTCCCGCCGAACAGACCGCGGAGTTTCGCCGCTTCGCGACGACGCTCGCCGGCCAATACGAGCTCGAGTGTGAGATCGGGCGCGGCGGCATGGGCATCGTGTATCTCGCGCGCGACTTGCGGCTCGATCGGCGCGTCGCGATCAAAACGCTGCCGATGCATCTCGCCAGCGACTCGGTGGTGCGCGAGCGTTTTCTTCGCGAGGCGCGCACCGCGGCGTCGCTCTCGCATCCGAACATCGTTCCCATCCATCGCGCGGACGAGATCGACGGCCAGGTCTTCTTCGTGATGGGCTACGTCGAAGGTGAATCGCTCGCGCAGCGCGTGCGCGATCGCGGTCCGCTCGATCCACGCGACGCGGTGCGCACATTGCGCGACGTCGCCGATGCGCTGTCGTACGCGCACGAGCACAGCGTGATCCATCGCGACGTGAAGGCCGAGAACATTCTGATCGATCGCGTGAGCGGGCGCGCACTCGTGACGGATTTCGGCATCGCACGGCTGGCCGAGGCGGCGCCGCTCACCGCGACCGGCCAGATCCTCGGCACCGTCTACTACTTGAGCCCCGAGCAAGTCTCGGGCGACGCGATCGACGCGCGAAGCGACATCTATTCGCTCGGCGTCGTCGGCTTCTTCGCGTTGACGGGGCGCTTTCCATTCGAGGCACCGCTGGCGTCGGCCGTCCTGATCGCGCACGTCAACAAATCGGCGCCGCCTGTCCACGTGGTCGCGCCACGAACGCCGCGTGCGCTCGCCGACATCGTCGATCAATGTCTCGCGAAAGATCCAGCGTGGCGCTTTCAGACCTGCGCCGAGCTCAGCGCCGCACTCACGGGCGCGAACGCCGAAGTGCAGCGCGTCATGAGCGAAGTCGACGCGTCGGCGCCGGCGACTGCCACGCCACTGCTGTCGGACACGCAGGCGCACGACATTCTCGCGCGCGCCGCCGATCTTCAGGCAGTGACGGGCATGGTGCCGCGCGAGTCGACGCCCATCCGAATGCGTTCCTCAGAGCTCGATCTGTCGCGCACGTCGGGCCACAAGCCGGCGGACCTTCGCGACGCGGCGGTAGAAGCGGGCATTCCGGCGAAGTACGTCGATCGAGCGTTGCTCGAGCATGGGATTGGCGCCGCCGCTCCTGGCACGGCCGGAAAACTCGTCGACAATTCACCGCCCGCCGGCGCGTTCCTCGGGTCGCCGACGCGTATCGACATCGAGATGGTCGTCGAGGGCGAAGTGCCGATCGACGATTTCGACTTGCTGGTCGAGATCGTGCGCAGTGCCGCGGGCGAAGCTGGTGAATTGACGATCGTCGGGCGGTCGTTGTCGTGGCAAAGCAACCCGCGAAAAGGCACGACGAACGTTTCCGTTGTCCCGCGCAACGGGAAGACACGCATTCGGATTAGCGAAAGTCTCGTCGCTGCAGCGAGCGGCATTTTCGGCGGTGTGGCGGGCGGCGTCGGGGGCGCGTCGATGCCGGTGTGGATTGGAGTCGCCGCGCACAACGGCACACCGCTGTTCGTCTTCGGGTGGGCAGCCACGGCCCTCACCGGCTATGTCGGCAGCCGGCTCATCTTTCGCTCACACAAAGGGAATCGCGAAGAGAAGCTCCGACGGCTTGCCGAGCGACTCGCCGAACAGGTGCGCGAATCGATCGACGTCGCGCGCCCGAAGCAGTTCCCGCGAATCTGATCCGAGTCGTCAGGTTGCCAGCTCGGGAAGATTCCGAAACAATTCCAACGCCTGAGGATTCGCGAGCGCGTCGGCGTTCTTCACCGATCGCCCATGCACGACGTCGCGCACCGCGAGCTCCGTGATCTTCCCGCTGATCGTGCGCGGGATGTCGGCGACCTGGATGATCTTCTTCGGTACGTGATGCGGGCTCGCGTTCGCGCGAATGCGCACACGAATGCGTTCCTTGAGCGCGTCGTCGAGCACGGCGCCATCGACGAGTCGCACGAACAACACGATGCGAACGTCAGTGCCGCTCGCGCCGGCGACATCCTGTCCGATCACGAGACTCTCGACGATCTCGGGCAGTTGCTCGACCTGCCGATAGATCTCGGCGGTCCCGATGCGCACGCCGCCCGGATTGAGCGTCGCGTCGCTGCGACCGTAGATGATCATCCCGCCGCGCGCGGTCACCTCTGCCCAGTCGCCGTGACGCCACGTATTCGGATATTGTTCGAAGTACGCGGCGCGATACTTGGCGCCATCCGGATCGTTCCAGAACGCGATCGGCATACTGGGAAACGGCGCCGTGCAAACGAGCTCGCCTTGCCGGCCAACGACTGAATTTCCACGTTCGTCGAACACTTCGACCTTCATGCCGAGTCCGCGCGTCTGCAATTCGCCGCGATATACCGGCGCGATCGGATTGCCGAGTGCGAAGCACGAGACGATGTCGGTGCCGCCGCTGATGCTGCTCAGCCGCACGTCCGGTTTCACGTGCTCGTACACGTAATCAAAGCTGTGCGCGGCGAGCGGGCTGCCCGTCGACAGGATCGCTTTCAACGCGCTCAAGTCATGCGACTCGACAGGGCGCAAGCCTTCCTTCTCGGCCAGGGCAATCCACTTGGCGCTCGTTCCGAAGACGGTGATGCGTTCCGCTTCCGCCATGTCCCACAGAATGGGCCTGTGCCGAAGCAGCGGAGCGCCGTCGTACAGGATCACCGCCGCGCCGACAGCGAGGCTCGACACGAGCCAGTTCCACATCATCCAACCGCACGTCGTGAAGTAGAAAATGCGATCGTCGCGCGTGAGATCCGTGTGCAGCACGAGCTCTTTGAGATGTTGCAACAGCGTACCGCCGGCGCCGTGGACCATGCACTTCGGAAGCCCCGTCGTGCCGGACGAGTACATGATGTAGATCGGGTGGTTGAACGGGAGGTGTTCGAAGCGCTGGGCGATGGGCGTGTCGCGCTGGGCGATGGGCGTTGGGCGATGGGCGATTGGTGCGAAATCATTCCAGGACTGCGCGGCGCGAATCGGCGAGACCCCGGGCGATGGATTCATGTACGGAACGACGACGACGCGCTCGATCTCGGGGATTCGCTCGGCGATCTCACGCACGCGCGAAAGACAGTCGATCTCACGGCCGCCGTAGAGATATCCGTCGGCGCAGAACAGCACGCGCGGTTGGATCTGACCGAAGCGGTCCAACACGCCGCTGACGCCGAAATCCGGCGAGCATGACGACCAGATGGCGCCGATGCTGGTCGTCGCGAGCATCGCGATGACCGTCTCGGGAAGATTGGGCATGAAGCCCGCAACGCGATCGCCGACGGTGACGCCCATCGCGCGAAGCGCCGCGGCGACACGCTCTACTTCGCCGCGCAACTCGCGATACGTCAGGCGTCGCTGCGCTCCACGCTCGTTCCAGAATACGATCGCTTCGCGGTCGTCATCGAAGCGAAGGAGGTTCTCGGCGAAGTTGAGACGTGATCCCACGAACCAAGTGGGGCCGAGCACCGGGTCCGGCGGCGCGACGCGATCGCGGCCGATGAGCACGCGCTCGCACGCGACGCCCGGGTCAGCTGGTCCTTGCACGACCCCACAGAAGCGGCGCACCTCGGACCAGAACAATTCGAGATCCCTGATCGACCACTCGTAGAGCGCGTCGTAGTCTGCGATGTGCGCCGTGCGCTCGCCGCCGCGCGCGCGAACGTGCGCGATGAAGCGCGTGAGGTTCGCGCGCTCGATCTGCGCGGCGGTCGGTTGCCAGAGCGCGGTCGTTACGGTATCTGCTCCAGCCTCACGTCGAACACGAGCGTGGAGTTGGGCGGGATGCGTGAAACCTGCGTGCTGCCGTATCCAAGGTCCGACGGAATCACGATCAACCGCTCACCGCCCTCTTTCATACCGAGCATGCCCGTTTGAAAGCCCGGGACGGAACCGGCAAGCGGAATCGCGACGCCTTGCGCGCCGTCGAAGAGGGCGCCGTTCGTCAGGTAGCCGGCGTAGGTGATCACGACGGTCACCGGAGAGGACAGCAACGTGCCAGTGCCCACCGCCAAATCCTTGTAGTACACGAACTCACTGCCGACCGCCACCTTCGTCATCTGCGAGATGTTCACGCCCAATGCGGGCGCGAACGACTCCGTCGTCGGATCGCTCGGCGTGCCGTTCACACCGGTGGTGTCGCCGCCGAGGCAGCCGGCGAGGGAAACACACCCGAGCAGAAGCAGGAATTTTCTCATGACCTATGGCAAGGATGGTGAATGGCGCGGTTGAATTTACGACACCCAACCGTCCGCGGCCACCTACTTGGTACGCACGACCGCCAGCCTGACGCCTGCCGCTAACGGCTGGCCGTTGGACGACGTCACCGTGAACAATGCGTCCTGCCCATTGGGCACGGAGAAGCGCAGGTACGTAACGCCGTCGCCGTCCAGGGTCATCGTTCCCGTGACGCCGTCGCTGAGCGTGCGCGTCACGAGCGGATACGCAAGACCACCAGCCGAGATGATGCTTCGTGAATTCCAACTGGGCTGCGTGAAGCGCGGATCGACGCCCGGCGCATTGTCGTCCATCAAGACGGAGATCGCCCAGTCGCGAATCATCGAATTGGGCGCCGTGCCGAGTGCGGCGGCTAGATTCGCCATCCCGGCGGTGCGCGAATTCGCGAGCGCGTTCCACAACGTGTTCTCCGACGCCCCGAACTTCTGATCGGCGAGGTAGCGCAGCAGGCTCCAGATCGCGCCACGCGTCTGCAGGTCGTCGTCGTTCGCGTCGCTACCGAGCGGCGCCTGCGTGGCCGTGTTCGCGAGATACCTCGCGTAGCGCAGCATGTTGTTGTTCGCGTACGTGCCGTACGCGTCGGAGATGTGAGGATCGTTGAACAGGCTCACGTCCGCGTTCGTGCGCGGCTTCATCCCCGAGGCGGCCCAGAAGTTCAGGTCTTCGGCGATGTGCGCCAGCCCTTCATCGAGCCACTTCTCCTCGAAGACGCCGTTCGGGTTCGGACCATACATGCGGCCCGCGGCGTTGATGAGATGCTGATACTCGTGCGCGACCGTGCCGTTCGTCCACACGACGACCTGCTGTTTCGTGCGGCGATTCCCGTTGATCAGGGCGCCGGTATCCGGCACGATGAGATAGAACATCTCAGCCTGGTTGCTGCCGGGGCAGTCGCCATCGGCCGATCCGGTCCTGGGATACAGATCGCGGCGATAGTAGAAACCCAGGAACACACCGCTCGGCGAGCCTTGCGGCGTGAGCTCGTTCACGGCGCGTGTGAAGAACAGAATCACGTGGCCGTTGTTGTCGATGTCGGTCACGTTGCCGAACGCCGCACTATCGATTGGATTGATCTGCGAATCGAACGTGGCGCCGATCGACTTGAACTCATCGACCGTGAAGCCACCGGGCGGATTCGCCGTGTCCGCGACGATGATCGCCTTGTTGGTCACGGCCATCACGCGACCGATCCGGAAGTCGGGATTGGTGCAGAAATCGACCGCGTTCGCGTTGAGCTTCATGATGTCGCCGACCGCGGGCACCGTGGTCGGCGCCGAAGCGCCAACGAGGTTCCGATTCGCGGACATCGCGCGTCGTGCGACGAACGGCCGCTTGGCTGATTCAACACGCTCGCGCTCGCGAAGAGCCGCCTCGAACTGTTCGTCCGGCTGCGGCCAGTCGGATGTCGCGCTTGGCGCGACGGGGCGACGCAGCGCCGCCGCGCTCACGGGCAGCGGCGCAATTCCAAATGGATGCACTTCGACCGTGGTCACGCTGCTCGGCTGCGCGGCATCGAAGAACGGCACCAACGCATACTCGGCGTTCGGACTATCTGCGTGAACGCAGACGCCGCTGGGCGAGACGTCGGTCAGCACCTGGCCAACGGCCATGGAAACGGGCGTGGCGGCCGCGGTACACGCCGACTGTCCCGGCGCGAGCACGGTCACGAGCGTGCTGTCCGATTTGTTGCCCGCCGTCGCGACGATGTAGGTACCCGAGCCGCGCTTGAGCGCGTGCACCAGACCACCCGCATCGATCGACACGAGCGACACGTCGCGCACGGTGAACGTCGGCGCAGGCGACGTGACGTTGCCGAATGCATCGAGCGCTTTCGCGGACAGCCGAAGCGTGTCGACATTCGCGAGCAAGCGAGCGTTCTGAGTCGACAACGAGATCGTGGTCACGGGTCCGGCGGTGCCGGTCGCCGTGAACTTGATTGGCGAGGCAACCCCTGTAACGGACGCAGTCACTTCGTTCGCGCCGACGATTGTGCCGAGTGTCCAGCTGGCAGTCGCCTGGCCGTGTACGTCGGTCGTCGCGATGCGCGGGCTCGTCGAGCCGTTCCCCGCCGTTACGGCGAACGCGACGGCGACGCCCTGCACCGCACGCCCCGATGAATCCGTCACCGTAACGACAATCGCGTTGGGAATCACCGTGCCGACGGCCGCGGTGCGGCTCAGATCGGTAACAGCGTTCAAGCGCGCGGGCGGCGCATTCGACGGCGCAACAGGCTCAGTACCGCCGCACGCGGCAAGCGCGAGCGTGGTGAGCACCAGCGCATACTGGCGAAGGGTCAAGCGAGGAGACATCGGCGGGGTTTGGAGCGGAGGAAGGACCAATGCCTTACCCCGAAAACTAGGTGTGTTCCGTAGTAATTATCGACACCTGAAGGACGTTCCCGCCCCGATCGGGCAACGATAATAATGTCATGGGTTTGATTCCAATTCGCGCGAGGCCGTCCGCGCGCATTCCGCGAGCACCGCGGCCCCCACGCCGATGCTCTCCTCGGCCGCATAGAAGCGCGGCGAATGCGCCGCGATCACGTCGCCGCCGGGCTCGCGTGCGCCGACCCGCAGAAAGCAGCCCGGAATGCGCTCCATGTAATGCGCGAAGTCCTCGGCGGCCATGTTGAGGAATCCAAGCGGGACCACGTTCGCGCTGCCGACGACAGCGGACGCGGCGGCACGGGCCCATCGCGTTGTCTCGGCCGGATTGACGATCGGCGGCGTCCCTTCGTCGATCGTGACGCGCGCCTCGACACCAAACCCGGATGCAACCGACATCGTGAGGCGACGCAGCTCGTCGAGCATCAACGAACGCGACTGCCGATCGACGGCGCGGACGGTTCCGGCCATCACGGCACGATCCGGAATCACGTTGTTCGCCGTGCCGGCGTGGATCGTAGCTACAGTGACCACACCGGGTGTCGCGGGATTCAGCCGCCGTGCGACGATCGACTGCAGCGCGGTGATGACGGCCGCGGCGGCCACGATCGGATCTCGCGCTTCGTGCGGCCGCGCGGCGTGTGCGCCGGCGCCGACAATCTCGATCTCGAACATGTCGGCTGACGCGGCCAGCGGGCCTTCGTCGGCAACGACCTGGCCGACAGGAAATCGCCGATCGACGTGCGCGCCGAAGATGGCTCGCACACCATCGAGCGCGCCACTCTCGATGATCGAGAGCGCACCCTTTCCCGTCTCTTCCGCCGGCTGAAGCACCACGAGCACGTCACCGGCCGCCGGCTGCTCGACCAACAGGGCGGCGGCGCCGACCGCCCACGCGGCGTGCACGTCGTGTCCGCAAGCGTGCATCACACCGGCCACGCGCGAGGCAAACGGCAAGCCGGTGGCTTCCTGAATTGGAAGCGCGTCGATGTCGCCGCGCACGGCGACGAGCGGGGCGCTCGAGCGTCGCCCGCGCACGCGCGCGACGATTCCGGTCTTTCCAATTCTCTGAATGTCCGAGATGCCGAGGTCGCGGAGCGTTCGCTCCAGCGTCTCGGCGGTCTTCACTTCCTCGAGCGCGAGCTCCGGATGCTCGTGAAGGGCGCGGCGCAGCGACACGAGCGTCCGGGACAGTGCCTCGGCGATCACTGGCGACGCTCGAGGACTTCACGCCGCACCGTGATGTCATCGACGCGGTCGAGGTTCACCGTGACGCCGATACCAGGCCGGTCGAGTGGGACGTGCACCATCCCGTCGGCGTCCATGGTCCACTCGGGCGTCACGATGTCGCGCGCCCAATAGCGCGAGCTCGGCGAAAGGTCGCCGGGCAGGCTGAAGTTCGGCAGCGAGGCCAGCGCCACGTTGTGCGCGCGACCAATGCCGCTCTCGAGCATGCCGCCGCACCAGACCGGAACGGCGCTACGCTGACAGACGTCGTGAATGCCCTTGGACACCGCGAAGCCACCGACTCGCCCGGGCTTGATGTTCACGATGCGCCCTGCCTGCAACGCAATCATGTCCTCGGCGCGATCGACGTCGGTGATCGATTCATCAAGACAGATGGGCGTCGCCAACCGCCGTTGCAACTGCGCGTGCCGCACGAGATCGTCGCGGCCCAGCGGCTGCTCGAGCATGATGAGATTGAATTCGTCGAGCCGTGCGAGATGATCGGCGTCGGCGAGTGTGTAAGCCGAGTTCGCGTCGGCCATCATGTGCACGTCGTCGCCGAGCGCGGCGCGGACCGCGCGAACGAACTCAATGTCCGCGCCCGGTTCGATCTTGACCTTGATCTTGCGATAGCCGCTCGCGAACGCGGCCCGCGCACGTTCGGCCAGCGCGGCGGGATTGGCCTGAATGCCGATCGAGATGCCAGTGGCGACTCGATCACGCGTGCCCCCGAGCAGGCGAGACAACGAGACGTTGGCCTGGCGCGCGGCGACGTCCCAGCAGCCCATCTCGAGCGCTGCCTTGGCCATGTTGTGACCGCGGACGTTGCGATCGAGCAGCGCAAAGACCCGCGCTGGGTGCTCGACCGACTGTGACAAGAGGCGCGGCGCAAGCCATTCTCGCATCGCGTGCCACGCGGTGTCGATCGTCTCGGCGCTGTAGTTGGGTTGTTCGCCGGCGACGCACTCCGACCAGCCGATCGTGCCGTCGGCGTCGTGCAGCTCGAGGAGACAAATCCGCCGTTCGGCGACGACCCCGGACGAGATGCGAAACGGTTCCTTCAGCGCGAGGTGAATTTCGCGAAGTATAATACTGGTTATTTGAATCATGTAGCGATCGTCATGAGGTAGTAGCCGCGCCCGTTGCCTGCGTCGAGCGAAAAGGCGCTCATCTCGTACCCGGAATGCAGCGCCCATTGGAGCGCGCGCCGCACGCGCCTGCGCCATTCGGCCGCGACCTTGGGCGTCGCGGCAATCAAGCCTTCGATGTCGGCCGGCACTTCGACGCGGACGCAGGGCGGCAACGCGGCCATCTCGTGCGCGCCTTCCATCCACTCGTCAGTGATCAGCGGGGCGGCGCGGCAATCAGCGGAAGCCAAGGCGCGCTCCGATCGCGAAAGACACTCCGCCATCTCGCCGTCGTCGGTCGGCCACGCCACCACCAGTCGATCGGTTGGCAGGCCGCCATGCAAAATGCTGTCGGTCACCCCGTACATGTTCTCGACATACTCGGCCAACCGCACGCCGAGCCGATTAAAGTTGAGGTGAGCGTTGCGCGCGACGAGTGGATCGTACGTCCAATAGACCACCTTGCCGCCAAGTGCGCGTACGGTGCGGCGCTGATGCTCCTTGAGCAGTCGTCCCACGCCGAGATTTCGCGCGCCGGGTCGCACGGCGAGCATGTCGGACCAATGCACGATCGCACCACGCTCGACGCCCGTGATGCCGAACACGAAGCCGACGAGCGCGTCCTCTGCGTCGAACGCGCCGGCCGAGACGCCGCCGACGCGCTGTGAGACTTTCAGAATGCTCGCTGGAACGACGTCGCTGAAGTCGCGGCCCCACGTCTCATGCTGCAAATCGACGCACGCCTGGAGCTCGGCGGGCGTCGCCAGGTTGCGCACCTCGATTGTCGATCGATCCATGCAGCGAAAATGGAAGGAACGCCGGTCCGCCGCTACCAGGCGCTCGTCGCCGCGCTGAGTCCGACGTACCACGTCCGGCCGGGCGCCGGCTCGTAGAACTTCGTCGCCGCAACGGTGGCTCCCGCGGCGTTCACCGCAACAGACCCGATGTAGTGTTTGTCGAAGAGATTCTGGACGCCGACCACCGGCGAGAGCCACGGCCGGCCGAATACGGCGGTCGCGCCGCCGCGCAGATTCAGAATGCCGAACGACGGCGCTGACGCGGCGTTCGCGTCGTTCACGAAGACCTGGCTCTTCGATATGCCCTCTGCGACCACGAACCCGCGGCCGATATGATATGTCGCCGCGGCCTGCAGCTGGTGCTCGGGAATTCCCGGAATATGATTCCCCGCGAACTGTGCGGCGCCATTCACGAAATCGCGAAAACGGAAATTCGAGAAAGCGTACGACGTCGTGAACGTCACGGACCCGACGTCTGTCCCGCCTTCGAGCTCGAAACCTTGGCGCCGCGTGCGGCCGGCGTTGCGATAGTACGTGCGTCCCGCGCCGCCGGGCACCTCGAACGGAATGAGCTCGTCGCGCACCTCCGTGTCGAACACGGCGACATCATACTGAACGCGCGACAACACGATGCCTTTGCCGCCAACTTCGTACGTCGTCGAATACTGCGGCTTGAGATCGCGATTGAGGCCGGCACTGCCGTCCGCCTGGTTGCCAAGCTCGGTCGTCGTCGGCGTTTCGAATGCCGAGCCTATGTTGGCGTAGAGCGAATGAAACGGCGACAGCCGCGACGCAACACCGATCATCGGGCTGACGGCGTGCAGCGTGCGCTCGCCGGAGTCATCGCGGCCGTCGGCGAGGAAGTGATCCTTCACCTCGAACTTCACCTGGTCGGCGCGCAAGCCCGCGCTCGCGCGCACGCGACCGACGTCGAACTCATCGCGCACGTACGGCCCGACGCTCGACACGAGCTCGCGTTGGTCGAGCGTGAGCGATCCCTTGTCAATGTTCACGACCGGACACGTTGCGCTCGTCTTCGCGACGCCGTTGCAGTTCGTCCAGTTCTTGCGCGCGTCATTCAGCCACTGCGCGTCGGCGCCGAAGCTCAATCGATTGGCGAAATCCGCGAGGTGCCAGGGCAGCGTGAGTCGCGCCGCGGCACCGCTTTGATGCCGATCGACGCCGACGACCGCGAAGGTCAGCGGATTGTAGAGCGAGCGCGTGCCGCCGTAGACCTGCGCGCTCAACTCGCCGCCGTTCGCCACGTCGTGTCGCGCCGACAGTCCGATTTGCACCTGATGCACGGCTTTGCGCGCCCGCTTCTGCACCGACGGCAGATCGGCCTGGGCCGGCGCGCTATCCGCCTGCGCGAGCGTGAGCGCTCCCGGATTCTCGGCGACCGGCATGTCGAGCCCCATGCCGAGCAGCGCGAAGTCAGTGCCCGCGAGCGTCGACGTCACGCGCGCGAACGCGTTCGTCAACCGCTGATGCGCATACGCTCGAAAACCGTCGTTCTGCGTGCGGCCAATGTTGCCCGTGTAGGCGAACGGCCCCGCCGTGCCACCCAACAGGCCAACGTAGCGTTTGAGATTCTGGCTTCCCGCCCATGAGCGCGCCTGCACGGACAGCGGCACATCCGGCGGATCGACGGAACGCAGATCGATGACGCCGCCTGACGCGTTGCCGTAGAGCGCCGAGGCCGGACCGCGAATGACTTCGACGCGGCCCACGGACTCGAGATCGAGATAGTCGATCGGCGTTTGGCCGTCGGGCAGGGTGAGCGGCATGCCGTCGCGCAGAATGCGAATGCTGCGCGCGCCGAACTGCGAGCGCGCGCCGAACCCTCGCACCGAGATGCGCGTGTCCTGCGACGGATTGGTGCGATTAGCCACCGTGACGCCGGGCAGAAATGACAACGTCTGTTCGACGAACGTGTGCGTCTGTCCGGGATTGATGCTGTCGGGCCGCAAGCTCGTGATGGCGTACGGCAAGTCGAGCGGGGACCGACCGACGTCGCGCGTCACCGTCACGACGGGCGGTAAGCGCTTCACCGTGGTGTCCTGCGCGCGAAGCGTGCGCGCGAGCAGCGGAGCAAGCGCGAGGACTGCCAGAAAGCGAGAGGAAGGAAGCACGGGAGAGCAGTCCAAAGGAGTGAGCCAATTCAATGTACGCGCGGGCACTCTAGGTTTCGAGGATGAATCCCGCTAAGGAACCCGTCGTTCTGAGCTGGAGCGGCGGTAAAGACAGCTCGCTGACGCTTGCGGCGCTGCGCGCTGAGCCCAACGTCGAAGTCGTTGCCCTGCTCACGACCGTCACGCCGGCGTACGATCGCATCAGCATCCACGGGGTGCGCCGGGCGCTGCTCGCCGAGCAGTCGCGGGCGCTCGGGCTGCCGGTGCACGAGATCGTGCTCGAGGCGCAATCATCGAACGAAGCCTATGACGCGGCCGTCGCGCGCACGATGCACGACGTGCGCGTACGGTATCCCGGCGTGCGACGCGTCGCGTTCGGCGATTTGTTCCTGCACGACGTGCGCGCCTATCGCGAGGAGCGCATCGCCGCCCTCGGGTTCGAGTGCCTGTTTCCGATCTGGGGCCGGCCGACGGACGCCCTCGCGCGCGAGTTCATTGACGCCGGATTTGAGGCGCGACTCGTGTGCGTCGACACGACGCAGCTCGATGCCAGCTTCGCGGGTCGTGCATTCGACGCTGAGCTGCTGCGCGACTTGCCATCGAGTGTCGATCCGTGCGGCGAGCGCGGCGAGTTCCACACGTTCGTCGCCGCGGGCCCGATCTTCTCTCAACCGGTGCAATACTCGGTGGGTGAGGTGGTCCTGCGCGACAATCGCTTCGCGTACTGCGATCTGATCCCGGCCTGACGGATCTGCCGGCCGCGACCCCTTATTGACATAGGTATGGCCGGATTGTATACCTATGTGAACAAGGTATCCACTCCGAGGCCCGCATGGCTGGCTCAGATCTTTTTACCGGCACACTCGACCTGCTGATCCTCAAAGCCGTGAGCTGGGGACCGCGCCACGGCTACGCGATCGGCCGTTGGATTCGCGAAACGACGTCCGATGGCGTCGTCGTGCAGGAAGGCGCGCTCTACCCCGCGCTGCATCGCCTGGAGCGGCGCGGATGGCTCGCCGAGGAATGGGGCGTCACCGACACCGGTCGTGAAGCGAAGTACTACTCGCTCACCACCGACGGCCGCGCGCATCTGCGCGCCGAGACGAAGCGGTGGTCACAGTTCTCGTCCGCCGTCAGTCACGCGCTCACCAGCGCGCCGGCATAGGAGGCGACGCATGCGACGTGTCCTTCGCGCCTCCGCGCTGCGCGGCGATTCCCGGCAAGACGTCGGCGACGAGCTGCGCTTTCACATCGATATGCGCACGCAGGAATTCATCGAGCAAGGCATGTCCCCTGAGGACGCTCGCCGTGCCGCGACGCGCGCGTTCGGCGACATGAACGCGATCGGCGCCGAGCTGCGCGTCGGCCGTGCGACCATGCAGCGCGAGCGTGGGCGGCGCGACCGGCTTCAGGATCTCGCGATGGACCTCCGCTTCGCCCTGCGCACGCTGCGCAAGAACGCCGGCTTCACGCTGGCGACGCTCGCGACGCTCGCACTCGGAATTGGCGCGGCGACAGCCGTATTTACCGTCGTCAACGGTGTGCTGCTTCGTCCACTGCCCTATCCCGATCCCTCGCGGCTCGTGATGATCTGGATGACGTCGAAGCAGTATGGCGACGAGCTCCCGGTGTCAGCCGGATTTTACAACGACATCGCGAATCCGGGGGGCGAAGTGCAACCGCTCGCGAAGACCGCCGCGTTCCGCGCGTGGGGCTACAGCATCACGTCCGGCGGCGAGCCGGAACAGATCACCGGCGCGCGAGTGACGCCGTCGTTCTTCGCGGTCGTCGGCACGCGGCCGATGATGGGCCGCTGGTTCACCGATGCCGACGCGGAGCAAGGGGCGGCGCACACTGTCATTCTCAGCTACGAGCTGTGGCGGCGCAGCTTCGGCGCGGACCAGAACGTGATCGGCAAAACGATCGACCTGAGCGGTGAGCGATTCACCGTCGTCGGCATCATGCCAAAAGGCTTCGCGTTTCCACGCGGCGCCGAGTTGCCGGCCGGCTTGCAGTTCGGTTCGCACTCCGCGCTCTGGACGCCGATGGGCTTCACCGAGAAGGAGCGAAAGAATTACGGCACGCAGAATATGGCCGCGGTTGCGCGCCTGAATCCGGGTGTACCGACTCAGCGGCTGTACGCGGCACTCGATGCGCAGATCAATCGGTGGGTCAAGGCGTTCGCCCCGAAGCTGGATCTGCATTACAAAATCTCGGACCTCAAGCAGCAGGCCGGCGAACACGTACGCCGGCCGCTCTACCTGCTGCTTGGCGCGGTCGCCCTGCTGCTCTGCATCGCGTGCGCGAACGTGACCAATCTTCTCGTCGGCCGGACGGCGCGGCGCCAACGGGAGTTCGCTGTGCGCGCGGCACTCGGCGCGGGGCGTGGCCGCATCGCGCGACAACTCGTCACTGAGAACGTGCTGCTCGCGGCGGGAGGCTCGCTCATCGGGCTCGCGCTCTCCGTCTACGCCACGCGCGTGATGCTCGCGATGATCCCCGGCTCCATGCCGCGCGCCGACGACGTCGGCGTCGACTGGCGCGTGGCGTTGGCGGTGACGGTCATCGCGCTCATCGCCGGCAGCATCTTCGGCCTGGCCGCGGCGACGCAGACACGTGCGGGAACGTTGGCAACGACGCTGCGGGAAGACGGCTCGCGCAGTGGAACGGGAAAGCAACACGCATTGGGACGCCGCACGCTCGTCGTCGCCGAAGTATCGCTTTCGCTGATGCTGCTGATCGGTGCCGCGCTGCTCACGACGAGCTTCGTGCGATTGCAACACACTGAACCCGGCTTCGATCCATCGCACGTGCTCTCCGGTAACGTCACGTTGCCGCTGCCGGGTGCGTTCAATCCTGTGGCCGACGGTCCGCACTGGGCGCAATTTCTTCGCGAGCTGCAGAATCGTGTCGCGGTGATGCCGGGCGTCGAAGCCGCCGGCGCGATCAGCGTGCTGCCACTCGGAGACGCGGCGGAAACCGGCAGCACGGCGACCGTGGGCGAGCCGCCGCCGATTCCCGGCAAGGCGCATCCGACGGAGTACTACGTCGTCGAAGGCGATTATTTCAAGGCGATGCGCATCAAGCTGCTCCAGGGCCGCACGTTCAATCCGTCCGATGACGCGAACGCCCCGCACGTCGTCGTCGTCAACCGTGAGTATGCGCGACGCTACCTCGGCGGCCAGGCGATGGGCAAGCAGCTTCGAACGTTCTTCGATTTCTCGCGCAATCAGGACGCGCGCACCATCGTCGGCGTCGTCGAGAACGTGCAGTCGGGATCGCTCGACAGTCCGCCGGCCGCGCAGACGTATGTCCCCGAACAGCAGATGTCGTATCCGGGACTCAACTTCGTCATTCGCACGCGCGGCGAACCGGCAGCGCTGTTGCCGGCGTTCAAGCGTGAAGTGAAGGCACTCGATCCAACGCTGGCGGTCTCGCGCGCGCGGCCGATGCAGGCGGTGTTCGACGAATCGCTCGCGCAGCGGCGGTTCAGCATGACGCTGATCGCGTTCTTTGCCGCGGCGGCGCTCGTGCTCGCGATGGTCGGATTGTACGGAGTGATCGCGCTGAGCGTCAGCGACCGGCGGCGCGAGATCGGCGTCCGCATGGCGCTTGGGGCGACGGCGCGCGACGTCGTGCGACTCGTGCTGAACGAAGGGCTCACGATCGCGGTGCTCGGCGTCGTCATCGGTGTCGCCGGTGCGTTCGCGGCGAGCCGACTGGTGGCGTCGCTGCTCTACGGCGTCAGCGCAACGAGCACCGCGATCTACGCCGGCGCGGCGGTAGTCACGGTGCTCGTTACGGTGCTGGCGACGCTCGTCCCCGCGCGCCGGGCGATGCTGGTCGACCCGACGGTGGTGTTGCGCGGGGACTAGTCGTCATCCGGGCAGCTACTTATCCTGCCCGTTCCCGGACAACTGGTTCTGCCACCACCAGAGCTTCGCCACTTGCCGCTGGCGCGGCCACACTTCGCTCATGGTGTTGGCGTCGTACATCCGCCCGTTCTTCATCACGTAGCGAATGGTGTTCGTGTTCTTGATGTCGTCGAGCGGATTCTTGTCCAGCACCTGAAGGTCCGCGAGCTTCCCGGCCTCGAGCGAGCCCAGGTCCTTCTCGTGGCCGATCGAGTAGGCGCCGTAGATCGTCGCGACCTTGAGGACGTCATGCCGAGGCATGCCGCCGGACGCGATGTTCCAGATCTCCCATTGCGCGCCAAGCCCCTGCAACTGGCCGTGGCTGCCCATGCCGACGCGACCACCCGCCGCGATCACCTTGGCGGCCTGCTCGGCGAACAGTTGGAACGACCACTGTGACGGCGCCCACCAGCCCGGGCGGCGCAGCGCCTTGCGCTCGACCACGTCGCGCGGCGTGAAGCGGTTGAGCTTCGGATCATCCACGACGTCCGAATGCTCGTACCAGTAGTTCTCCGCCCACGGGCCGCCGTACTGCACGATCAGCGTTGGCGTCCACGTCGTACCGGACTGGGCGAGCATGGTCAGCACGTCCTTGTACAGCGGCGCGATCGGCAGCGTGTGCTCGATGCCGGCGTAGCCGTCCATGGCCTCGGTCATGTTTTTCTTGAAGTCGAGGCCGCCCTCGAGCGTCGGCAGCAGATGCTGTTCGTGCGCCGCCATCATGATGAGCTGCCGCGTGCGGCGGTCGCCCGACATGTACTGCTTGATAGTTTCGGTATTGTAGAATTCTGAATACTTGCGCAGGACGTCGCGCGCCTCGTCGAGCGTGCGAATGTTCGTCGCCTGGAAGACGCCCGGTCCCGTGGCGAGAATGCGCGGGCCGATGAACTCGCCCGCCTCGACCATGTCGGAGTACGACAGCACGTCGGTCGTCGACGTCTGCGGATCGCGCGTCGTCGTGACACCGTACGCGAGGTTGATCAGATACTCGAACGGCTGCGAGCGGTGCACGTTGAACGCCGGCCAGATGTGCGCGTGCACGTCGACGTAGCCGGGCAGGATCGTCTTGCCCGTCACGTCAATGGTCTTCGCGCCCGACGGAATGTTCACCTTGCCCTGCGGCCCCACCGCGATAATACGATTGTCTCGCACGACGATGTCGCCCTTCGCGATCACCTCGTCGCCTTTCATCGTGATGATCCGCGCCCCGCGCAGCGCTACCACACCGCTGGGGCGATCCTTCGGCACGGTGATCACCACATCGTGCCGCGACGCCTCGTAGATCGGCTTCGCCGGCGCACCACCGCGACCGCCGCCGGCGCCACGTCCACCGCCGCCGGCACCAGCCGAATCGGCGCGCGCCGCGACCGCCGTGATCGAGTCGTGCACCGCGCGATCCGCCGCATCGAGATCGTACGTGAACAGGGAGTGACCCAGCCCGTAAAAGATGTGCCGGCTGTCGTTGCCCCACGATGAAAACTCGCCGCCGATCGTCGTGATCTGACGTACCGGTACCTCGGACTGCGCGGGACTCGTCACGTTGATCGTGGCGCCGTTGGGCATTTCCGGCACCTCTTCCACGACGTAGGCGCGCGGGCCGGCCTGATCGTTCACCTGCACGAGAATCTTGCTGCCGTCCGGCGACATCATCATTTCGCCACCACCACCGCCGCCGCCGCGTCCACCACCGCCGCCGCCGGCGCGCAGAATCGTCTTCTGATCCGTGCCGTCCCATCGCATCGAGACGAGCGCGCTGCCCTCGGCGAAGTAGACGCGCGTCGAATCACCATGCACGAAGTGCGGCCGGCCAAAATTCGCGATCGGTGAGATGACCGTCTCCGCTCCGCCGTTCGACGGCAGCCACACCAATTCCACACCGACCGCCGCCTGCGGCGGACGCTCGAGCTCCTCGAGATCGACACGCATGTTGCGCGGACCGCGACCGACGACAATGCGCCGACCGTCATTCGAGAATGCCGGCTTCTCGTAGTACGCCGGTTTGGCGCTCAGCTTCTCCGGCCGGCCCGAGCCATCGGCGCGCATGCGCGTGACGGTTCCGCCGTCGATGTCATTCCACGTGACATACGCGATGTACTGCCCGTCCGGCGACCACGCCGGCTGGAACTCACCAACGTTCTCGCTCGGCGCCAGGCGCTTGGGCGTTCCCGCGGGAAGGTCCATTGTCCACACGCGATCGAGCGCGACGAACGCCAGCCGCTTGCCGTCGGGTGACGCCTTCACGTCGCGAATCTGCCGCACGGTCATCGACGAATCGTTGAACGTGAACGATTCGTGCGTCGGCCCGGCGATCATTTGATCGACGTCCGCCGAGAACGGGATCATCGTCTCCTTGCTGGTGGCGACGTCGGCGCTCCAGAAATGGCCGTGATGCGCGATGATGATCGACCGCGAATCGGGCGTGAACGCGTAGGTGGGCAAGAGATCGCGATTGGCGCGGGACTCCTGATCGTCGCGTTGAATCTTTGGAATGAGCATATGCTCATCGCCGGTCGACAAGTCGCGCAGGATCAACGACTCGTCGGCGTTGTTGCGCGTGCCGTAGGCCAGCCACTTGCCGTCCGGACTGAGCTCGGGACGCATCGCGCTGCCGACGGCGTTCGTCTTCGTGAAGAGATGTCCCGTCTCGCGATCGAGCACACCGATCTGCCAGCCGAGCGACGTCTGGTTATAGCCGCCGCCGGTGCTGTTGCGCATGGCGGTGTAGACGTAGCGACCGTCCTTTCCGATCGCGGGACCAAGGAAGACGTTCGGCGCCGCGCCGCCCCCGCGCCCACCACCGGCCGCGGCGCCACGCCCGCCCGCCGCGGAGTCACCGGTCAGACGGAGGCCGTTTTCCGGACCGCCGTTCGCGTAATACATGTACAGGTCGTTGCCCTTCGACGCGATGACGTACTTGCCGTCGGGCGTGAACGTCGGCGACTGGAAATGCTGATTCGTCGCATCGCGCGTGAGCGCGCGCGGATGCGAACCATCCGCCTCGGCGATCCAGATATTGTCCGACTGCGAGCGATCGCTCACGAACACGATCGATTTTCCGTCGGGCGAATAGTGCGGCATCGCGTCGTACGCCTGGCCGCTCGTAATGCGCGTCGCTTTGCCGCCCGTGACGGGCAGCGTGTAGAGGTCGCCGAGCATCTCGAAGACGATTGTGCGTCCGTCGGGCGAGAGGTCGAGCGAGAGCCAGGTGCCCTCGTCGGTGGTGAACTTGAGGGGGTGCGTGGGCGTGAGCGGCAGGCCTGCGCCGCGTCCGCCGGTGGAGTCGTTGCCGCGGCCGCCGCGTTGCGCGGCGAGCGGAGTCGCGAGTATCGAAAGACTGATGAGCGTCGCAGCGGCGAATCGCGGCGCGACGGACTGCAGGAGACGGGGGCGCATACATCGCCTCGGCGAATGGAAGAATCGAGATGCTCGTCGTGGACGAGCCTGTTGATACTGTTCGCCGTGCGCGCGCCCGGCAACCCTTCCGCGAGATAGATTTCGGGATGCGGTCGATTCAGAGGCGACTTCGTGAGCTCGCGGCGCTGCTCATGGTGTGCGGTGCCACGGCGTGCGGGTCGGCGATGACGGAGCAGGTCGGGGTTCGGGCGAGCGGTCCGCTGCCCCGCTGGGCGGACGTGGGGCGTGCTTGCTCCGACGACTCGCCGGCGTCGTCGCTGCCGGCATCTGAGAATCAGACTTATGTTCGCGGTGAGCCCGACGATACGTGGGCGCGGCTCGCGCGAACAATCCCCGGTGGATTCGCGGGGCTGTTCGTCGACAATGGACAGTTCACATACTTGCTGGTCGATCCCGGCAAGCGCTCGGTTGCCGAGCCGCAGCTTCGCGCGGCGGGCTTGCCCGTCAGCTCGAGCTCCGTCGTCCGCCAAGCCCGCTGGGATTTCGCGCAGCTGCACGACTGGATGGGGTTCATCGAGCGGAACCTGCGCACGCCGTCGATCTCATTTGACGACATCGACGAAGTCAACAATCGCCTGAGTTTCGGCGTGCCCGATACGGTCGCGTTGCGAGCGTTCGAAACGAATCTCCAGCAGTTGAATCTGCCGTGCAATCTGGTGTGGGTGATTCAGCAGGGATTTGCGACGTTCGAGAAGCGGCCGTGAAGCGAACGTGGATTGGCGCGTGTGTACTTCTCGCGGCGTGCCGTCTCTCGCATGGTACGACTGCGCCGTCCGCGCCACCGGCCAACGATGGTGGACACTGGGCGAACGTCGGCCACGCGTGCTCGGCGGATTCGCCGGCCCTTTCGCTCGCGACCGATAAGGTGAGGCCGTATCACCGCGGACTGCCTGACGATCGGTGGGCGGACATTTCGCGCACGACGCCGGGCGGCTTCGCGGGGCTGGTTCCGGCGCAGAATACCAATGTGTATCGCGTGTCGTGGTATTCGTATTGGCTCGTCGACACGACGCAACGCGCCGCGGCGGAGCCGTTGCTGCGCGCTGCCGGCATACCGGTCGATTCGTTGTCCACCGTTCGCAAAGCGCGTTGGAGTTGGGCGCAGCTGTTCGACTGGATGGGCTATCTCCAGGCAAATGTCACCGGCGCGACGATGAACGACATCGACGAGGCGACGAATCGCCTTCACTTCGGTACCGCCGACGCCGAGCATGAGCGACACATGGAGCAGCAACTCGCGCGGTTGGGTGTGCCGTGCAACCTCGTCTGGCTTTCGCGGTTTTCTGGCGTCACTCTGCTCGAGTCGAGTCCCAGCCGGCCACACAAGCCATAGTTGAACAAGAGTTAGACAGCAGTTGAACAATACCTAGACAATAGTTCGACAACGCAGGTTCACTCCGACCTTCATTTTTCGTCCATGCATCGTCGTCTCGCCCTTCTGATCGCGCTTGCGATCTTCCCCGCTCAGATCGTATCGGCGCAGCAAAAACAGCGGCTCGCCTCGCTCAACGACGCACTGCAGACGAGCGGCATTCTCGCCGGCCGAGGCGCGCCGCTCAACGTGCAATGGCTCGACGGCGGCAAACGGTTCTCCTTCATCACGAACGATCCCGCGACGCATCGCCAGTTGATCCGCTCTTACGATCCCGCCACGGGGCGCGATTCCCTGCTCTTCTCCGGTGAGAATCTCAACTTCCCCGGAACGACGAACCCGTTCCTGTACGAGGGGTTTCAGTGGGCGCGCGACTTCAAGAACATTATCTTCCAGACGAACTTTCAGCAGCTCTATCGCCGGTCAGGGACCTCCGACTTCTACATCTACTCATTGGCGTCACATTCCCTGCAGCTCGGCGGTCGCGGGGCGCGGACCGCCGAGCTGTCGCCTGACGGCACGATGCTCGGCGAGGAGCGCGGCGGGAACATGTACGTGGTCGATCTCCCGACGCAGCATGAGAAGCAGCTGACGTCCGACGCCACGGAGCACGTGTTCAACGGCCACTTTGATTGGGTGTACGAAGAAGAATTCGGGCTGGCACAGGCGTGGAACTGGTCGCCCGACAGCCGACACATCGCGTTCTGGCAGGTCGACGAGACGAAAGAGCCGGAGATTCAGCTGTCCGATTTCAGCGGCCAGCATCCCACGTGGGACAAGCTGCGTATTCCACAGCCGGGAGACACGAATCCAACGGCGCGCATCGGCGTGCTCGACGTGAAGAGTGGAACGAAGGTGTGGCTCGATCCACATCAGACGGGCGAATTCTACATCCCGCGCGTGTACTGGACGTCGAGCCCCGACACGCTCGCGATGATCGTACTCAATCGCAAGCAGAACGAGATGAAGATGTTCTTCTTCGACGTCACGTCCGGCGGCTCGCGCCAAGTGATGGACGAGACGTCGCCGACGTGGATCGACGTGTACGACTTCTACGCCGGCGTGCAGGATCTGATGACGTTCCCCGAGCACGCGCGCGAATTCTTCTGGGTGTCGGACCGCACGGGCTACCAACACATCTATCGTTACGACTATTCGGGCAAGCTCATTCAGCAGGTCACGAAGGGCGACTGGAGCGTGACGCGCATCGAAGGCGTCGATCCGTCGAAGCGGATCATCTACTTCACGTCGACGGATCCGTCGCCGCTCGAGCGGCAGTTGTGGCAGGTGAGTTTCGATGGTACGGGACTCAAGCGCATCACGATGACGCCGGGGCGCCACGCGATCGACATGTCGCCCAACGCGCAGTACTTCATCGACAGCTGGTCATCCGTGACTCAGCCGCGACAGGTCGAGCTCTGGTCGACGGCCAGCGGGAAGGTGCGAACGATGGAAGCCAACGCGCCGACGACGGAGTGGCTCAAGACACACGCGTACAGTCCCGCCGAGCCGTTCAGCTTCACGACGTCGGATGGGGTGAAGATCGATGCCTCGATGATGAAGCCGATTCCGTTCGATCCGTCGCGGAAATATCCGGTCGTGTTCACGATCTACGGCGGGCCGGGATCGCAGGACGTGTACAATCAGTTCGATGCCTCCGGGTGGAAACAATGGCTCGCGCAGAACGGCTACATCGTCGTGGACGTGAACAATCGCGGCACGAACAACTACGGCCGCGACTTCATGAAAGTCGTCTACAAGCAGCTTGGACACTACGAGGCACACGATTTCGCCGAGACCGCGAAGCATTTGCGTACGCTGCCATACGTGGATGGCGCGCACATCGGCATCATGGGCACGAGCTACGGCGGCTACAGCACGATGTACACGATGGAGATGTATCCCGACGTCTTCGCGGCGGGCAGCGCCAATTCCGGTGTCGCTGACTGGCGGCTGTACGACACTATCTACACCGAGCGCTACATGTCGACGCTGGGCGACAACCCGCAGGGGTACGTCGCGAGCTCGGTCGTGGAGAACGCGAGCAAGTTGAACGGCAAGCTGCTCATGATTCATTCGATGATGGACGACAATGTCCATCCGCAGAACACCATGCAGCTCTTCACGGCGTTCTCGAATCTCGGCAAGGACATCGAGGAGCGGATCTATCCGCCGGGGCGCCACGGCGCTGCATACAATATGCAATCGCTGCGGCTCATCAATCAGGTCGAATTCGAGTTCCTGAATCGCTGGCTCAAGCCCCGCGCGGAAACGCAGCAGAGCGTGAAACCGTAACGCCGACCGCGTCGTATCTCGAGGGTCGCTCGGCGCTGGGCACTGCCCCGCGCCGACAGCGGGCCGGATCGATTGCGCCGTGCCGCTTGCGTCGGCCGTGTCACCGTCCATCTTTGCGTGAACACCGGACGTACGGTCACCCTCATCCCCAAATCCCACCATGCATCGTTTGTCTTTCATCGTTGTCTTGTTCGCAGCCGCCGGCCTTGTCGCGTGCGCCGCCAAGGACTCTTCCAGGATTGACACCACCAAAGTCGCGCAGTCGGGGGCACCCGCGGCCGCCGCGTCGCGCGGCTCGTTCGATCCCGCGACGCATGTCGCGACCGTGTACGCGCACGATTTCGCGTTCGAAGCGCCGTCGTCGATCAGCGCCGGATGGACGACGTTCCATCTCGTGAATGACGGGCCGAATCTCCATCACGTACAGCTCGTGCGTCTGGACAGCGGCAAGACGGCGAACGATCTCGCCGCGGCGATGAAGAATCCCGGTCCGCCGCCGATGTGGGCCGCATTCGTCGGCGGTCCGAACGCGCCGAATCCGCACGGCGAGTCGAGCCTCACGATGAACCTCGCACCGGGCAACTATGTGTTGCTCTGCCTCGTCGACCTGCCGGATCACGTGCCGCACTTCGCGAAGGGCATGTTCCAGCCGCTGACAGTGACGCCCGCCGTCGGCACGCCCATGGCCGAGCCCACCGCGGACATGACGGTGACGCTCTACGACTACAACTTCGACGTGACGGGCACGCTCACGCCCGGCAAGCACACGATCAAGATCGTGAACAGGGGCCCGCAGCCGCACGAGATCGAGATGGCTCGGCCGGCGGCCGGGAAATCGGCGAAGGATGTGTTGGCGTGGATCGCGAAGCCTGCCGGCCCGCCGCCGGGCGATGCGATCGGAGGCACGTCGGCCATCGTGCCCGGGTCCGCGGTGTACTACACGGTCGACGTGACGCCTGGGGACTACGCCCTGCTCTGCCTCATTCCGGACGGCAAGGACGGGAAGATGCACGCCGAGCATGGCATGGTGAAGGACATCGTGGTGAAGTAGTCGTTGTGTCATCCTGACCCTGAGCGTAGCGAAGGGTCAGGATGACATGTCGGTCACTTGAACAGATCCATCGATTTCACCGCGACCTGCCACACGCCCCACGCGAGCGGCAGGCCGACGACGGCCCAGGACAGGACGATGCGCAGTTTCATGTGCTCACCGCCAACGGCGCATCGTCCGTCGCCGCGTGCCGCGCATCGACCGGCCGCACGAGCGCGTTGCAGACGAAGCCGGCGCAGAGCAACGCCACCATCACGTGCATCGTCGTGGTGTACGCGTCGGCCTTCGCGACGCCATGAGCAATTTCATATTCACGAATGTAGTTGACGAGCACGGGTCCCAGCACGCCGGCCGTCGACCACGCCGTGAGCAGGCGGCCATGAATGGCGCCGACTTGCATCACGCCGAACAGATCGCGCAAATAGGCCGGTATCGTCGCGAAACCGCCGCCGTACATGCTCAGGATGACCACGTCGCCGGCGACGAACAGCACGACGTTCCCTGCCCGGCCGAACGTCGGTACGAATGCGTAGAGCGCGGCGCCCAGCAAAAAGAACGTGGCATACACCGCCTTCCGGCCCACGACGTCCGAAAACGACGACCAGCCGATGCGCCCGCCCATGTTGGCGAGGCTCAAGAGGCCGACGAACCCCGCGGCGGCGCTGACGGAGATGCGTCCGGGAAACATCTCCTGAATCATCGGCGATGCGACGCTCAACACGCCAATGCCCGCGGTGACGTTGAGACACAACACCAGCCATAACAACCAGAATTGCGGCGTGCGAATCGCGCGATCGGCCGAGACGTTGGACGTCGTGACCAATCGCTGCGCGCCGGCGACCGGCGTCCATCCCGCCGGTTTCCATCCCGGACGCGGCACGCGCACCGTGAGCACGCCGAACATCATGAAAATGAAATAGAGCGCGCCCATCACGGCGAACGTCGGCGCAACGCCTTGCGGCGCGACAGGCTTGAAGTGCGCCATGAGCATAGTCGAAAGCGGCGACGCGATCATCGCGCCGCCGCCGAAGCCCATGATCGCGAGACCCGTTGCCATTCCGGGGCGATCGGGAAACCACTTGATGAGCGTCGACACCGGCGAGATGTAGCCGAGTCCCAACCCAATGCCGCCGAGGACACCGTAGCCGAGCAGCACGATCCAGAAGCTGTGGATGACGACGCCGATCGCCGCCACTTCGAACCCGCCGGCGAAACAGAGCGCGGACGTGAGCATCGCGCGGCGCGGGCCGACCCGCTCGAGCCACGCGCCAAACACCGCCGCCGAGAGGCCGAGGAAGACGATGGCGAGGCTGAAGATCCAGCCGATGCTGCTGAGCTTCCAGTCGCCCGGCGCCGATTCGGTGCCGCCGTTCAAGCGCGAGAGCGGGAGGTTGAACACGCTGAACGCGTACGCCTGCCCGATCGACAGATGAATGGCCAGCGCGGCGGGCGGCACGAGCCAGCGCGAGAAGTGTTCGTCGGCGATGGAGTGGTCGCGGTCGAGGAAGGGCATGGAGCGGTGTCATTCCGAGCGAAGCGAGGAATCTTGCATCCCGATAGAGAGACGGGTCACTCTATCGGACCAGAAGATCCCTCGCTGCGCTCGGGATGACAAGGTAGCTTTGCGGGACTGACAAGGTTTTGCCGGACTGACTCGCAAGGTCCCCACCATGAGACTCTCTCTTTTCTTCCTCGGTTGTGCCACGACCCTCGGCGCACAGAACGCGTCGTTCACCGTCGGTACGGCGTCGGCCGCACCGGGCATCACCGCGTATGGTACGATCGATGTGGCCGCCGGTTCCGATTCCGCGCTGTCGATTCCGGTCGCGGTCATCCGCGGCGTGAAGCCGGGGCCCGTCGTCGCGTTCGTGTCGGGCGCGCACGGCACCGAGTACTCATCGATCGTCGCGATGCAGCGGCTGATTCCGCGCATCGACGCGACGAAGCTCAGCGGCACGGTGATCGTCGTGCCGCTGCTCAACGTCGCCTCGTTCCTGCAGATGACGCCGCACGTCAATCCGATCGATCGCAAGAGCATGAATGGGTTGTATCCGGGCGATCCCAACGGCACGCAGACGCCGCGCGCGCTGGCGGCGATCACCGAGCGCGTCGTGGCGCCGGCGGACGTCGTGGTCGATCTGCACGGCGGCGATCTCGACGAAGATTTACGCCCGTACAGCTACTGGTTCCGCGGCGGCCGCGCCGCGCAGGATTCCGCGGGTCTCGAGCTCGCGCTCGCGTTCGGCCTCGACCACATCATCGTGAGCGACGCCGATCCGAACAACGGGCGCTCGCTGTCGGGTCAGGCGCTGTCGCGCGGCAAGACGGTGCTCGTCGCCGAGGCGGGACGGAGCGGTGTCGTCGCGCCGGGCGATCTGAAATCACTCGTCGACGGTTCTCTAAACGTGCTCGCCACATTGGGGATGATTCAGCGGAAGGTCACGACGGTCGCGCATCCGGTGTGGCTCGGCGGCGCGGGCGAGCGCATCGCCGCGAAGAGTGCCGGTGCGTTCACGCCGGCGGTCGCGCGCGACACGCGCGTGAAGAAAGGTCAGATCGTTGGACACACCACGGACTTCCTCGGCCGGCCAACAGGCGACGTCGTCGCGGGCAGCGACGGATTGGTCACGTTCATTCGCGGCGTGCCGTCGATGTGGGTCGGCGCGACGCTGGTCAACATCGCACCGGTGCTGCCGAGCCCGGGCCAATGGAGGATGCCGGGACGATGAGCAAAGACTCACGGATCGACCGCCGCGACTTTTTGGCGCGCGGGACCTCGTGCGCGGCGCATCTCGCGTTGGCGGCCGCGGTCATGCCGCGCGCGTTACGCGCGGCGTGGGCGACACCGCGCGGCGCCGTCGTGGCCCGCGAGCCGTTCGGGAATCTCGAGCGCGTCGCGGACAATGTGTGGGCGCTCATCTCGACACCGCTGACGGGTGATTCGACCACCGTGTCGAACGGCGCCATCGTCGCCGGCAAAAACGCGGTGCTCGCCATCGAGGGATTCAATCGACCGCAGGGCGCCGTGTGGTTGGCGAATCGTGCGAAGGAGCTCACCGGCCGATGGCCGACGCACGTCGCGCTCACGCACTATCACGCCGATCATGCAAACGGCGTGGCGGGATATCTCCAGGACGGCGAGCATCCGGTGCTGCGGGCGACGGAGCGAACGCGCGACCTCGTCGTGACCCGGAACATCCAGCCGGCGGATCCGAATCGCGTCGCCGCAATGAAGGACGTGGTATTTCTCTCGTCCGCTGCCAACACGGAGCTCGACCTCGGCGGGCGTTCAGTGCGTGTCGTGCCGCGCGACGGACATACCGAGAGCGACGTGTCACTCGAGCTGGCGGATCAGAACGTGATCTTCACCGGTGATCTGTTCTGGAACGCGATGTTCCCGAATTACGTCGATGCCATTCCCAATAAGTTGTCGGCGTCGGTGCGTGCGTTGCGGGGCGGCTCGAACATCACATACGTCCCCGGTCACGGCGCGATCGGCCACGCCGCGGACTACGACCGGTATGTGGCGATGATCGACGAGGTGGAGCAGGCGGCCCGCGCCGCGCACGCCGCGGGCAAAACCGCCGCCGACGCCGGCGCGCAGTTCACGCTGCCGGCGTCGCTCGGCGAATGGACGCTGTTCAGCAAAGCCTTCTATCCCCGCGCGTTCGAGGCGTGGTACAAGGTGCTCGACGCCAAGTAGCTCGCGGCGGCGGCGGCTTGCTTCCCTGACTACTTCGTGGACTGCGAGACGCCGCCCTTCGTGGTGAAAATGCCCGGCTGGCTGATGAACGCCTTGCCGGCGATGACGAGCGCCGCGATTCCGCCGACGGTGAGCGCGGTGCGCGTCTTGTCGAGCCCTCGGACGGCGAACGTCTCGCCGTTCGCGAACGACATCGTCAGCGGCTCGTTCTGGAGAAATTCCTCAGGCTGATCGGGTCCACGGGCCACCTGTGTGAGCGCGAGCGTGAGCTCCGTGTCCGTGCGCCGCACGATCCGCCCGTCGAGCGACGTGGCGCCGGGTCCGATGCTGCCGGCGAGCGCGGCCGCGCCGGCCGGCGTCAGCGTGACGCGCACCGACTGGCCGGGCCGCACGGCGGTGCGCGGCGCCGATTCGTAGCCGTAACACCCCGTCCCGACGATGATCGCCGGGACGGTTGCCGTCAGGATCGTATAGTTCTTGAATACTCGTTTACTAATCACTGCCCGAGGCACTTGCCGCCGGTGCCGTCCGAGGTTGCGTTGGCCGGGTCGTTCGGGTTGCGTGCCGGCTGCTGGCTGAGCGGCGGGATGTTGCTGTTGGTGTTCCGCTCGCTCGCATCGTACGGGAAGCGCGCCGGGATCTTGCCGTTGAAACTGCCCCCGGTGGTCACCGGCACGAGGTTCGGCGTACAGGTGCGCTTGTACAGATTCCACGCTTCGAGGTTCTGGAAGTCGGCGATGTACTCCTCGATCAAGATTTCGGACAACAGTGCTCGTCCCGTGAGTCCGGCCGCCTCGGCCGGCAGGCCGTTGAGTGCACGCTCCTGATTGAGGTCCGTGAGCGCGGTCGCATTGTCGCCCGTGCGCTGCGCCGCCTCGGCGGCGAGCAGCAAGCCTTCGTTCGCCGTGACGATCGGCTGCGTGTGGTTCGGCGCGATCAGCGAATCGTTCAAGTCGGTGAGATCGGCGTTGAAGTAGGCGCCCAGTCGCGGATCATTCCTCGACTTCAACAAGGCGACGAACTGCGGGTCGGGCGCGAGGTAGCCCGTTCGTTGCACAACGTCGAACTGATACCAGAAGTTCTGCTCGTTGGCGTTGCCGGAGAACACCGCATTGAAGTTCTGTGATGGATCGGTGATGCCCTGCTTCGCTTCCGCCAGCACCTGCGGATAGACCGTCGAACGGACTTCCGCGGTGTGCATCAGGTAGCGCGCCTTGAGTGTGTGCGCCAGGCGGATCCAGCTCGCGGCGTCGCCGCCGTAGGCCAGATCGTTGCTTCCGGGCCCCGCGTTGCTCGGGCCCGACGCCGCCATGTTCTTGACAGCCTGCGTGAGCAGCGACTGTACCGAGTCGTAAATCGCGAGCTGGCTGTCGAGCGTCGGATTGAGCGTGCTCGTCAACGCCTGCGTGTACGTCAGGTTGCCGAACATGTCGGCGCCCGTCCCGACGAGCAGAGCTTCCATCGTCTGCGCGATCCCCAGCGTTAGACTGTCGTGCGACGCGGCGGCCTGCGATTCGAGCTTTCGAATGTCCACCAGGCCGCCGCCCGTGTAGAGCGACACCTGGAAGCCGTTCGTCGTCTGCTCGTCCACCTGATAATTGTAGATCGCGAAATACTGCTGGATCTCGCCCTGGAGCTGCTGCACCCACATGTTGGTCACGCGCGCGGGGTCGCTTTGCAGCTGCGCCCACACGTTGGCCTCGATGCCGGTGAGGAGCTGGCCGCTCGTCGCCTGCGTCGGGCGATTGGGGTCGTTGGTCAGCTCGCCGCCCGTGAGGAAGTTGTCCCCACAGGCCACGAGCAGCGCCGACGCGCCAATCAGCCCGATGATTAGTTTCTTATTCATAAAGACTCGATGTTCTCCTTTATGGTTTCTCGCTTCGGCGCTGCGCGCCTCCGCTCGAAATTCCGCATTGACGATTCATGGTTTCGCGCTTCGGCGCTGCGCGCCTCCGCTCGAAATTCCGCATTGACGATTCATGGTTTCTCGCTTCGACGCTGCGCGCCTCCGCTCGAAATGCTGGATTCAACGGTTGAGCGTGACCGAGACGACGAACGAGCGCGTCTGCGGATTCTGGAAGAAGTCGATGCCCTGCGTCAGGAACTCGGCCCCGCCGAGGTTGGTCTCAGGATCGAGACCCTGATACTTGGTCCAGGTGTGCAGGTTGCGGCCGGCAACGCGAATGAGCGCGCTGCTCAAGCCCATCTTCGAGTGCAGCCAGGCGTTGTCGAGCGTGTAGATCACCGACAGCTCGCGCCACTTCACGAAGCTGCCGTCCTCGACGAACTGGGACTGCACCGTACCGGCGCTCCCGCCAGGACCGGTGTACCACGCCTGCCAATCCGCCGGCGTCTTGAAGGCCACTACGCCGGCGCCCGGGCCGGCGACCGCCTGCCCCGCAAGCACGTTCTGCCCGAACACGCCCTGTTGACTGCGCACGTCGGTCTCCAGCGCCGTGCCGAAACGATCGAGCGCGGACCGCGTGCCGTCCCAAACCTGGCCGCCGTGACGCAAGTCGAACAGCGTCGAAAACTGGAACTTGCCGACACGCAGCAAACCGTTGACGCCGCCGGACCATTTCGGATTCGGATCGGCGATCACCTGCTCGTCAGGATTCGCGACGGGCTGTCCGTTCGCCGAGAGATAGAGCGCGCCCTTCTTCGCGCTCGCGCCGCACGCCGAATCGACGCTCACGACCGCGCCGCCGGTTCCCGGCAACACTTGCTGCTGGCCGAGGCCACAGCGAATCCAATCGTTGCCGCGGAGCACGCCCGGCGCGAAGCCGACCGTCGACGATCCGATCGCCCCCGTGAAGCCTTCGGTGTTGTACGGAATGAACTGCACGCCCTCGAGCAGCGACTCTACGCGTCCGCGGTTGCGCGCCCAGTTGCCGCCGATGCTGAAGTCGACGTTCTGCGACGTGTACGGACGCACGTTCAGCGTCAGCTCGACGCCCTTGTTCGTCAGCGTCGCGCCGTTCACGAGCTCCGTGAACGCACCGGTCGACGCGGCATTCACCGGGGCCGGAAGGATCACGTCCGTCGACCGCTTGTTATAAAACGTGAAACTGAAGTCGGAGCGCGTTCCCCAGAAGCCGAAATCGAGTCCGGCTTCCGCTTCGCGATCGCGCTCGGGCTTGAGATTCGGGTTGCCGAGGTTGCTGCCCGTGACGAGGCCGCCCTGCCCGCTTTGCTTCGAGCCGATCACGTCGCCGAAGCCCGACCCGAATGTGCTCGTGGACGACAGCGCGCTGATCGCCGCATACGCGGGCGGCTCACGGCCGGTCTCACCGTAGGCCGCGCGCAACCGACCGTTGGTGATCCACTCGTTGCCCGTGCTCGCGCCGTGGTTCAACCAATTCGTGAACGTCCATGCGGCGTCGATCTTCGGATAGAGCGCCGTCTTGTTGCCGGAACCGAACGTCGAGAATCCATCGTCGCGAGCGCCCGCCGTCACGTGCAGCTGGTTGTAGAAATCCAGCTCGGCCTGTGTGAAGTACGCCTGAATGTGGCGGAGCGAACGCGTCTCGGTCGGCGTGTAGCTGACCGTGTTCTGAATCGCGAACGGCGTCGGCGCGATGAGCTGATCGCCGAAGATGTACACGTCGCGATAGCGCCGCGAGTTGAGGTTCTGGCCAAGAATGAGTCGCGCGTCGATGTTCGGATTGAACGTGTGCGACAGCGTGGCCGTCAGGTTGTGGTCGATCTCGAGGTTGTTGATGGTGTAGCGCGTGACGAAACCAACCGGATCCGTGGACGAAGTCAGCGGAGCGGACTCGAGACGCGAGTCGGTGTAGTTGTCGGCGCCGAACGTCTCATTCACGGCGATCCAGCTCGTCGGCACCCAGTTCGCCGTCATGTTGCCCAGGAATCGTCCGAGCTCGCTGCGGTTGCCGGGGTTGTCGAGCACGAAGAACGGATTGTCGTAGCCGCGCGGATCGGTGATGCTCGCCGCCGTCGGATGCGGAAAGCGATACGACCGGTGCAGGCCGGAGACGGGATCCAGGAACGGCAGGTTGTTGAAGTCGGGCGACGTCCGCAGCGCGCCGAGCAGCAACCCGGAGGTGTTCGATCCCTTCTGCACGTACTCGCCGCGCGTGTTGAAGTACGAGAAGTTGCCGCCGAACGTCAGCGAATTCAGAAGTTGATGCGATGCCGACAGACGCACGGTCGAGCGATCGTAGCGATTGTTCGAGCCCTTCATCATTCCGAGCTGGTCGGTGAGGCCGCCGGAGAGGAAGAACGTCGTGCGGTTGTTGCCGCCGGAGACGCTGAGCGCATTGTCGCTCGTCAAGCCGGTGTCATAGATCTCCTTGCCATGATCGAACGTCGGGACGCCGGACAGGAGCGGCCCCCAGCTCAAGCTGCTGGCGTTGCAGTCCGGATCGGTGCACGTGCCGGGCTTGCCGTTCGAGCCCTGCCCATACTGCTGCTGCAGCGGGAACGTCTTGATGACGTTGTCGAAGGTCTGCGTCGACGCGAAGGTGTAGCGCGTCGGGCCGCTGGCGCCCTTCTTCGTCGTGATGAGGATGACGCCATTCGCGGCGCGCGCGCCGTAGATCGCGGACGCCGCCGCGCCCTTCAGGATCTGCACCGACTCGATGTCGTTTGGATTGAGGTCGGCCGCGCGATTCTGCGCGACGGTCGAGCCGTCGCCGCCGTTCGTCGAGATCGTACTGTTGTCGATCGGCTGATTGTCGACGACGATGAGCGGCTGATTCGTGCCGGTCACCGACGTGGCGCCGCGAATGAGCACGAACGCCGACGAGCCGGGTTCGCCCGATTGCGTGTTCACGCGCACGTTTGGCGTGGTGCCGGACAATTCCGAGATCGCGTTCTGCGGAACGGACTGCCGCTGGAGCTGCGCGGGATCGACGCTGTTGATGGTGCTGCCGATGCGCTCACGGACTTGCGACGTCCCCGCGCCCGTGACGATGACCTGCTCGAGCTGCAGCGCGGCCGCGGTGAGCACGAAATCGTGCGTGATGGTGCCTGCCGACAGCGTGACTTGCGCCGTACCAGGCGCATATCCAACGCGACGCGCCGAAAGTGTGACGAGTTGACCGCTGACGCGACTGGCGGGCACGGTGAACGAATAACGACCGTCAGTGGTGGTCATGGACCCAAGGCCCATGCCGTTGATCGACACCGTGACGCCGACGAGCGGAACACCGCCCTCTCCGGTCACGTGTCCGGTGATGGTTGCGGCCTGGCTCACGAGCCGGCCCGGTAGGGCGATCAGCGCGGCGAGTGGGAGCAGGCGGTACCAACGGGACCGCAATGACAACATGCGAACGTCTCCTGACGCAAAGTCTGGAAAGCGTGAAACCGCCGAGTCGCCGTGGGAGTCGGGCGATCGGCCAACCAGAAAACTGAAAAAAACGGAAACAAAAAAACTCGCGACGACGGACAACTCGTCGGCGCCGACTCGGGCCGCACACCGCGTGCCACTTGCTGACATTTTGCTGACACGGGAATGACACCTTAACTAAAGTCTTATGTGATTGTGTAGCTCTCGAAAAATTTTCCTTGTACATGTGACGCGACGCGCGCTTTCTCGAGTTTGAAGAAGTTTGCTGGTGTATGTCGCGCGCGTGAAATCGCGCGGACAATTGGACGATGTGTAAACGCCATATGGCGGCGTTCGCTTCGACTGGCTGAAGCGCACGCGCAAAAAAACCGCGAACGAAATCCACGTGATTTCGTTCGCGGTGATTGTGATCGTCATCCCGAGCGAAGCGAGGGATGACAGCAGTCCGACTACCGGCGCCGACCGCCCCCGCCGCCTCGTCCGCCGCGCGGCGGCGATCCGGGCCGAACGCCAACCAACCCCCCGCCGCGCGGAGCATTCCGGAACGTGCTCCGCGGAAACGCGGTGACGAACACCGGATACGAGAACGGCACACCGCACGCGTTGTACATCGAGTACGGCGAATATCCGTACGCGCCGTAGGGCGCGTAGCCGTACCCGCATGAGCCGTAGTCGGAATACGGCTGCTCCGACGACTGCGACACTTCGGGTTGATAGATCATCTGTTGATAGACGGGCTGCTGCATTCCGTTCGTGTAGCCGTACGACGCGTACGGCGACTCCGTCGACAACACCGTCCCCCGATACACCGGCACCGAATGCATCTGCTCGGCGTACCCGGCCGCGGCGTCCGGCGCGTTGCCCACCATCGCCTGCATCACCGTCGCCGGTACGTCGGCGCGCGCGAGCGCGTTGATCTGATTGCCCGTGAGATCGAAGCGCTGGCCGAATTGATAGATCCACGTTCGTACCACCGACGCGTCGACGCTGTGCAGGGCGTCGATCACGTCGTCCGACGTCAGCGGTCGCGCCGCGGCCGCACGCGCGGTCGCGATTGCCAGGCGATTACTCTGAAGCGCGATCGCCGCTTCCTTGGGCAGGCCATCCGGTACCGCGCTCGCCCGAAGACGATCGGCGCTGACGACGCCCGCGGTCGCGCCGCCGGCGCGCACGTCTTCGACCTGCAGCCATTCACCGTTCGGCGTCAACGCGAACATCGACTGCGACGTGCCGGCGATGCCCGTGTTGCACGTGTACTCGGAGCGCAGGTACACACGACGGCCGGTCGGCGACCAGCTCGCGAGCTGCGTACCGTTACATCCTTGCGCGTCGACGGCAAGCGATCGCCCATTGGCGTCGATACGTTGCCGCGCGACTCGTGTGCCGTCGACGAACGTCTGCTCTTCGACGCCGGACGACCCGCTGACCGGAACGATGCACGTGACCGTGGAGCGCGTTCCGCGTCCCGCCGTGTCGGTTTGCCAGCAGCCAAGCCACGCGTACCAGCGCGGATCCGTCTGCGTGGAACGCGTCGCCTGCGGGGCGCGCACCGCACTCTGTGCTTCGACGAACGAGGCCGCGCACGCCAAACTCACCAACGCGGCCGCGGCGCCGAGCTTCGATCGAATAGACATGGTACCGCTCGCTGAAATTCGCCTATTCGTATGCATATCCCGCGGCGCGGCCCGGCGATAGTGGCCCTCGTGTTTACGCGCGGATTGGCGCTCGGATTTACAACTGTCCGGCGCGCGCGCCCCAGCGGTCGACCTGGGCGTTGTACGAGGCATCGCTGTAGCGCGACGGCAGAAACGTTGGCGCGTAGTCCGGTAGTCTTCCCCCGGTCACGTGAAGCGCGCAGAGCTCCGCGGCGGCATGCGCCGACATCAGTCCGGTGCCGGACAACGCCCCCAGCATATACGCGCCCTCGATCGGCAGCGGGCCGATCAGCGGACGGTTCTCACGCGTCTTACAGTAGTATCCGCCGTCGATCAGCCCCGTTGCGCGACCAACGTAGGCGGCCGCCGGGGGAACCATGCGCGCCAAGCCGCGCAGCAAAATGTCGCCGGCGCGCTGGTCGAAGGACGGCGGCCACACATACGGCTTGAGCTCGGTCTCGAACGTCCAGATGAGATAGAGCTCATCCCCGCCCGCGAGATCGACGGGCCGAAAGTGCATGCCGGCCGGAAACAGCTCGCCGTCGATCGTGATGGGATCGTTCCAGATCACGAACGGCGCATCGCGCGCGACGAACGCTTTGGGATCGCGGACGGTCATCTTCGAGTGCAATTCGTGAACGACCGGCACGTCGATGCCGAGCATGTCCTCGAAGTCGCGAACGGCCGGACCGGCGGCGACGATCACGCGGTCGGTGGCGATCGAATCGCCGGAGGCCAGGCGAACCGCACGCACGCGTCCGCCCGTCGTGACGACGCCGGTCACGCGATCGCGAACCAACCGTGCGCCGTGCGCCATCGCGCGCGTGATGAACCATGCGCCAAGCGCGACACTGTTCATCGTGCCGGCGCGTCGAACGTGCAGCGCGCCAATCGTGTCGCGAGCGAGATACGGAAACGCGCGCCGCGCCGCCGCTCCGACGAGCAGATCGGCGCCCGTCGGCTGATCGAGAAAACCGTCGGCGTGATGGGGCTGATACGCGCTCGTATCCATGTGCGTGCGTACGGGCCCCATGCCGAACGTCGAGACCGCGTGCGCGGTGGCCTCGAGCGTCTCGAGCTGACGAGGGTCCGCGGTAGCGAAGAGATAGCCGCGCCGATTCAAGCGAAACACGTTGCCGCTCTCGATCGCGGTCTCCTCGAGCAGATCGATGCTGCGCGAGACGAAGCGGCACATCGTGTCGTCAGGCCCGGGCCACCAGTTGCGATAGCCCTGCGTGCCCTTGTCGGTCGTCAACGTGAGCGGCTCGCGCTCGTCGATCAGAACGACGTGCCGGACGCCGTGCCGCACGGCGAGATGATACGCCGCCGCCGCACCGGCGATGCCGGCGCCGCAGATGACGACGTCGGCGGACGGAGACGAAGGCATGCAGGAAAGCTACGCCCGGGTCCGCCGGGCGAAAGCGCTGAAAAGGCGCTCAGAAAAAAAGGACTGAATTGGGAAAGCGCCCCGTGACCATGCGGAATCCATGAGATCACGGGACGCTGTGGTCCGAACCTGAGTCGTAGTCCAATCAACTGGAGGTCGGCGCCACTCTTCGGTGTCGGCCGGCCCGCGAAAGATTGAAGCTTTGAGGTGGATCCTGTAACGACCTGTTGCGAGGTGCCCCATTCGATGCACCTTTTTCGTGCGCATCATCACCTTCCAGGAGCCATTCGTGGGCGATTCCACTGATTTCCCCGAAGTCCCCTCTGCTTCAGTTACGCGACGTGACTTCATCGTGCGCGCCGGCCAGGTCGGCGCCGCGCTCTCGATTCTCGGACCCCGTGTCGCGTGGTCGGAGTCCGCGCCGTGGTCGGCCGGCGTTGCGTCAGGCGTCGCCGCGGGCACGCCGCCGATCGATCCGTCACTCTACTCCGGCCTGCGCTGGCGCATGCTTGGACCGTTCCGCGGCGGACGCTGCCCCGCGGCGACCGGTGTGCCTGGCCGTCCCAACGAGTTCTACTTCGGTTCAGCGAACGGCGGCGTGTGGAAGACGATCGACGCCGGCCGCGTGTGGACTCCGGTGTTCGACTCGCAGCCGGTCGCGTCGATCGGCGCGATCGTCGTCGCGCCGTCGTCGCCGGACACCGTGTATGTCGGCACCGGCGAGTCGACGCTGCGCGACTCCATGGGCTTTGGCAGCGGCGTGTACAAGTCGACGGATGGCGGCCGCAGCTGGACCCATCTCGGCCTCGACGACACGCAGCACATCGGCAAGATCGCGGTCGATCCGCGCAACCCCAACACCGTGTTCGTGGCGGCGATCGGCAAGATGTACGCGGCGAGCCCGGATCGCGGCGTGTTTCGTTCGCGCGATGGCGGCAAGACGTGGCAGAAAGTGTTATTCAAGAACGATGATGTCGGCGCGATCGAGGTCGTGATCGACCCGACCAACTCGAACGTGGTCTACGCCGGCTTGTGGAATACGCGACGGCCGCCCTGGTACACGTACGCGCCGACGAACGGTCCGGGGGGCGGCATCTTCAAGTCGACCGACGGCGGCACGACGTGGAAGCAGCTCTCCAAGGGACTGCCGAACGGCATCGGACGCAGCGGCATCGCGGTGTCGGCGAGCAATCCGCGCCGCGTGTACGCGGTCGTCGATCAACTCTATACCGAACCGGCAGGCAATGGTCCGGCGCCCACGCCGCCCGAGGGTGCCGGCGGCGGCCGCGGCGGAGCCGGTGGTCCGGGCGGCGAGGGCGGCTTCTTCCGCTCCGACGACGCCGGCGCGACATGGACGCGCATGTCGTCCGATCCAGCGCTCTGGGGCCGCGGCTGGTACTTCGAGAAGGTCGCGGTCGATCCCAAGAACGCCGACATCGTGTACGTCCCGAACGTGGCCGTGTCGCGCAGCAAGGACGGGGGCAAGACGTGGGTCGCGCTGCGCGGTTCGCCGGGCGGCGACGACTATCATCAAGCGTGGGTCTCGCCGGACGATCCGAACACGATGATCGTCGCGAGCGACCAGGGCACCATCATCTCGCGCAACGCGCGCGAGGATGATCCGCGCAACGTGACCTGGAGCTCGTGGCTCAACCAGCCGACGGCGCAGATCTATCACGTCTCGGTGGATTATCGGTATCCGTACTGGGTAACGGGCGCACAGCAGGACTCGGGGGCGGTCGCCGTGCGCTCGCGCGGCAAGTTCGCCGAGATCTCGACGCGGGACTGGGAGCCGATCGGCGCCGGCGGCGAGAGCGGCATGACGGCGGGCGACCCTCGGCACCCGGGGATCATCTTCGGCGGCAGTGGCCAGCGCTTCGACCTGGCGAACAACGTGCCGATCGCGGGCACGACCTCGCCGCAGAAGCAGGGCGATCGCGCCGATTGGACGCAGCCGCTCGTGCTCTCGAAGGCGGATCCGAACGCTTTATACTATGCGAATGACAGATTGTTCAAGTCCACCGACGACGCGAAGACCTGGACGCAGATCAGTCCGGACCTGACGCGTCCTGATCCGGGGACCCCGAACACGCTGGACGCCACGACGGCGAACCATACCGACCGCAACGCCAAGCGCGGCGTCATCTACGCCGTGTGCCCTTCTCCGCTCCGCGCACCGACGGTCTGGATCGGAACGGACGACGGCGTCATTCAGGTCACGACGAACGACGGCCAGGCCTGGCAGAACGTGACGCCGAGCGAGATGACCGCGTGGAGCCGCGTCACCGGCATCGAAGCGTCGCACTTCGACGCGAACGGGGCGTACGCCAGCGTCGACCGGCACCAGCTTCAGGATTTCGAGCCATACATCTATCGCACGCGCGACATGGGCAAGAGTTGGCAGCGCATCACGAACGGCCTGCCGCGCGGCGTGTACGTGCACGCGATCAAGGAAGACCCGGCCAAGCAGGGGTTGCTCTTCGCGGGGACCGAGCGCGGCGCGTTCGTCTCGTTCGACGACGGCGACAACTGGCAACCGCTCCAGCTCAATCTGCCGGTGACCTCGGTCCGTGATTTCGAGATCTATGAAAACGATCTCATCGTCGGCACGCACGGCCGCGGCTTCTGGGTGATCGACGACATCTCGGCGCTGCGGCAAATTTCGCCGGCGGTGCTGAGCGCGGATGCCTACCTGTTCAAGCCTGCCGATGCCGTGAATTACATGCAGGGCGGCGACAACGGTACGCCGCTGCAGAAAGACGAGCCGCAAACACCGAATCAGCCGGAAGGTGCCGTCATCGATTACTACATCAAGTCGGCGACGACGCCGGTGACGCTCGAGATTCTCGACGCCTCGGGCAACGTGCTGCGCACGTTCAGCAGCGACGCGAGCACGGCATCGCCGCCGCCGGGCGGACGCGGCGGCGGCCGAACCGACGGAATTCCGAACACGTCGCCATTGTGGCGTACAACGCCGCAGCCATTCTCCGGCGCGCCGGGGATGCATCGCGCCGTATGGGTGCCGGTCGCGCCGAACGCCGGCGGCGGCCGCGGACGCGGTGGCGGTGGTGGGCGAGGTGGCGGCGCCGCATTGCTCACGGGCACGTTCACCGCTCGGCTCACGGTGAACGGCAAGAGCTACACGCAGACGTTCAACGTGAAGCCGGATCCGCGAGGGATTGGTCGCTGACGTGACGGTTGCACCGCGGCTTGCCGCGCACGCCACGTCGCGTCCTGAGCTCTGGATTCTCACGCTGCTGTCGGCGGCGACGCACTTTTGGCATCTGACGTCGCCGCACGCGTTCGTGTTCGACGAGGTCTACTACGAGCCGTTCGCGGGCGCGTATCTCACGCATGCGTACATGTTCGACGTCCATCCGCCGCTGGGACGACTGCTGTTCGCGCTGACCGCGCGGCTGCTGCACGTTCCAGCGGCGGCGCTCATGCAGCCCGTGCCGGTGCCCATGCTGCGCGTGTTACCGGCGCTGTTCGGTACCGCGCTCGTGCCGCTGGTCTATCTCCTGTTGCGGCAGCTTCACGCAAGCCGTCGCGTCGCCGCACTCGGCGCGATCGGCATTTTGTTCGACAACGGTCTGCTGATGATGTCACGCATCGCGGTACCGGACATCATTCTCATTGTCTTGGGCGTTGGGGCGTTGAGCGCGTACCTCGCCGCGCGCACGAGAAGCGGTGGCACGCGAGCTTGGTGGATTGCGGGCGCGGCACTGCTTGCCGGGCTCGCGCTCAGCATCAAATGGACAGGCGCCTCCGCGCTGGGACTCATTCTCTCCGCGTGGGCGATCGATTCGTTTCGCGCGCGGCGACGCGCGGCGACGGTCGTTCGCGAAGCGGCGCTGCTCATCGCCATCCCTGCCCTGCTCTACCTCGGATTCTTTCAACTGCACTTCGCTATCCTGTCGCATTCCGGAACCGGCGACCGCTACATGCCGGCGCGCTTCCTCGCGCAGCTGCCTGGCTCCGCGACCTATGATCCGAGCGCCCCTCGCCTGAGCTATTGGCAGAAGCTCGCCGACGTTCACGCGGCGATTCGGCGCAGCAACGCGAAGCTGATCGGTGCGTCGAACAGTGCGTCGTCCAAATGGTACACCTGGCCGTTCACCACGCATCCGATCATGGTCTGGAGCTCGGCGCCGTCGGGGCCGGATGTGCGAAAGCTCTTTCTCGTCGGCAACCCGCTCGTGTGGTGGACGGCGATCGCCTGTGTCGTGGCGACATCGGTCATGTTCATGAGTCGCCGAGCTGTATTTCGCGGTTTCGAGTACGGCACCGTGTTTCTCCTGGCGGCGTTCGCGATCAATTATCTCCCGTTCATCGCCATCAGGCGGCTGATGTACATCTACCATTATCTGTTCGCGCTGACGATCGCGGTGGGGGTGACCGCGTGGCTCCTGGGCCTGCTCGCCGGATGGATGCGCGCCGACGATCAGCGCTGGCGTTTTCCGCGGTGGCAGTCCGAAGCCGGCTACTGGTCGGTGGTCGGCGTGTGGCTCGCCGGTTTCCTGTTCTTCGCGCAGTTCACGTTCGTATGAGTGCGAGCAGCGCACGCCCTGAGATGAGCTACGCCGGCGCGCTCGAGTTGCTCGAGAACGCGCTGGCCGGAGAACGGCGGCGCGCCATTCTCGATACGCTCGAGGCGAGTGGAGACTTTACCCGCGCGCTGGCGCGCCTTCGCGTGGCGATGCGGACGAACACCTTTCCATCCGCGAACGGACCACTCGCCCTCGAACGATTCGTCCGCACGTTCGACACCCGCACGCGTAGCGAAGGGTTTCACGTTCTCGAAAGTTGGGACTACCGCGCGCATCGATTCTCTGAGAACACTGTGCCCGTGTTGATGCTCGATCGTTGCGTGCCGGACGCCGTTCCACCGGATCGCCGGCGAGCCGCGCTCGCACTGTTGCTCGATCAATACTTCCTCGCGCTGGTCGGCCTGCTCGCGGTGCGCGCGTGGGACGATGGCGATCCGAACGCAAACTTCGACCGTGTGACGTCGCTCGTCGCGGCGCTCAACGGGTCCAATGGCAGCGGACAACGCTTCGTCGAGGACGCGGAGACGGTGTTGCTGGTGGCGATCTCGCACTATCACCCGCACGAGCCGGCGTACGACACCCTCATCGATCGCGTCTGGACGCTGGACGAAGATCACAGGCTCCGTCTAGCGACGGCATGCTCGGCCACACTCGGCAGCCATTTGCGATGGGGCCATCGCTTCATGTATCAGCGCGACATCAGCCGTATGCGCGCCGACAACGTCGTCGACTATCCGTGGCTGCTCTTCTCGCTCGTCACGCTCGCGCGCGCCGTCGGGCGCGCATCGCCGGGATCGATGGAGCGCAAGCGTATATCCGAGGCACTACTGAATGGACTGAGCGCCGATCCCTGGGCGTTCACCGGGAAGGTACCGCGCAGTCTCGAGCGATTTTCGGCCGAGCACGCGACGCTGCGAACGATGCTGCAGGACGGTCGGGCGATGTGGCACGAGGCGTTTTCCGTGCACCAGCCGCGTCCGGGCACGTTCACGCCGCTCGGTTTGCTGTGCAACTTTCTCTGCAACGCCATTGTCGCGATGGTCGACACGGGTCTCGCCGGCGCAGTCGATCATCCTTCGCTCAACGAGCTGTTCGAGTCGCACCCGGGCGACGCCGACGCACCGTCCGCGGCGGAATCGTATTCGAAAACACTCATGGCGTACGCATCGGCCAACGGCGGACGTTCCGACGGGGCGGCCCTCATCGTCTACGATCCGTATGAGGCTCAGACGGCGTTCAACGCGACGATGCGGGTTTTGTCGGCCTGAGCGCCGGCGTATCAGCGTAGTCCGAACACGACGATCCGGCTGGACCGCGACGCATCGGCCCAGAGCGCCGAACGCATGCCGGCGGTCACGGCGACGAGCTGGCGTCCGCCCGCGCGATAGCTCACGACGCCACCGCCAACCGACTGTCCGAGCGCAGTCTGCCACAGGATGCGACCAGACGCTGCATCGAACGCGTAGAATGCGCCACTGAGATCGCCGGCGAAGACCAGGCCTCCCGCCGTCGGCGTCACACCGCCGAGCACCGGCCGCGGAGCAGCGAACTTCCATTTCACGGCGCCGTTGTCGGCGTCGACCGCGGTGATCCATCCGCGAGCATGCTCGGCGGAGTCCATTGCCTCGCCGAACCCACCGACGTTGCCGAACCACGCGGCGCCGATCCGCGGGACCGGCGTCGACTCGCGCTGAAGCTGTACCGTCGAACACCAGTCTGCCGCGCCGGTGATCAGCAGGTTGTCGCCGCGATCGTACGCCGCACCGTTCCACTCCGAGCCGCCGAGGGAGCCAGGACAGAAATGGACTTTGCGGTCGCGCGAGAGTGGAACGTCCACGTTCACGCGCCTGGTGGTTGGCGTCTGGAAGAGCAGCGGCAATTCTGGCGGCTGGGTGCTTGCCGCGACGACACCCACGCCGCGCGCGATGACACCGCGGTCCAGCACTGAGAGCAGCCCGTCCTTGTTGGCCGAGGCCACGATGCGCTTACCCGATCGCGTGGTGACGAGCGCCGCCGGTGCGTCGACGTCCCAGTCGTGGAAATCGTGCTTCACCACCTGGTTGTAGCCAAGCAGGCGGCCCGATGCCGCGTCGAGCGCGATGATGGAATTGGCATATAAGTTCTCTCCATCGCGCATCGCGGCATCGTAGTCGGGGGCGGGATTGCCCGCCGCGACGTACAGCGCCCCTGCGCTCTCGTCGAGTGTGAACGACGTCCAGAACGCCCCGCCGGAAATCGGATACGCCGCCGCATTGCCGCGTCCCCACGTACCACGCGCCGGGCCGCTCGCCGGAACGACGTCGAACTTCCAGACGACGTGGCCATCGGTCGCATCGAGTGCGTAGACGTGCCCAATGACGCCGACGCGATCGCCGCCCGCGTTGCCGATGTACACGTTTCCCTGCCACGCGATCGGCGCCATCGGAACCGAGACACCCGGACCCGCCACGTCGAGCTGTACGTCCCACAACGTGCGGCCCGTCGCGGCATCCAGCGCGAGCACGTGCGAGTCCGATGTTCCGCGGAACACGCGACCATCCATGACGGCGACACCGCGATTCACCGCCGGCGACGCATGCCTCGCGACACGCCATCGCTCCGCGCAGGTCCCGGCGTCGACGGCATAGGTGATGGTGTCGCTGGTGAAATACATGACGCCATTCACGACGACGGGGCCCGTTTGCAGATCCGCCACCACGGGCAGCGAATAGCTGCACACCTCGGCCAAGCGCGACACGTTCGAGCGGTTGATGTCGGCCAGCGGCGCGAAGCGGTCGCCGGCGAGCGTGCGGTTGTATGCAGGCCAGTCGCTTCCGCCGGCGTCGGCTGCCGGCGAGGTCGCGGCCGCGCCGCGGTTGCATGCGGTTGCCAAGGCGACGGCGGCGATCGCCGTGCCGGTTCTGAACGCGAGCGACGTACGGTGTGGTCGAGTCATATGGTATAGTGCGCCACCTCGAGCGAATTGGCGAGTGGAGTGCTTGACGAAATAAGTCTACATATGTAGAATTAGGCTCATGGCCGACCGACTGCGCCTCTCACCACAAACCGCCGCCGTGCTCGACGCCTTCCTCGGCTCGCCGCGCGCCTGGCGGTACGGCTACGACATCAGTCGCGACACCGAGCTGCGATCGGGTACGCTATATCCAATACTCATGCGGCTCGCCGATCGAGAATGGCTCGAGACGTCGTGGGAGACGAGCGATTCTGGCCGGCCGCCACGACATATGTATCGTCTCACGGCCGACGGCGTTCGCGCCGCGCGCGGCTACATGCGCGAGTACCACGCGCATCACGTTCGGCGGCCGGCGCTGCGCGAGGCGAAGACCTGATGCCCCGCCGCCGACAACTCGCCGCATGGGTGCTGCGATTCGGCGCCACTCGCGCGGCCGCGGCCGATCGCGCATGGGCCGGCGCCATGCTGCGCGAGCTCGATTTCGTCGAAGGCGATTGGGCGGCGCTTCGTTGGGCCCTCGGTGGGGCGCTCGCGATCGGTGTACGATCCATGCAAACCGCACGTTCGTCGGGGCGGCTGAACGCGAAAGCAGTCGTGTCAGTCTTCTCAGGGGTAGTCGTCGCCGTCGCGGTGCTCGCGCTCTCGATGATGATCGGCGAAAGCCGCATGCATCCCACGACCGCTGGATGGCGCCACACGAGCGCCGCCCAGCTCGTATTCATCGTGATCATTCCCGAGCTCGCGTTCCTCCTCGGCGTGTACGCTCTGTGGCGGCGGCATCGCCGCATGGCGATCGGCATCATCGCCACAGGCGCGATGGTCATCACGCACGCCGTCATTCATGTGATCACTTAGCCGAAGAGAGACATCATGCCGCCGACCAGCGCCAACGGAAAAATCTGCTACATCGAGTTGCCGAGCACCGACGCCGCCCGCAGTTCAGAGTTCTATAACGGCGTCTTCGGCTGGAACATTCGTACGCGCGGCGACGGCAGCACCGCGTTCGATGACACGATCGGCGAGGTGAGCGGCAGCTTCGTGAAGGGACGCGCGCCGTCGTCGGGCACACCCGGCATGCTCGTGTACGTGATGGTCGACAGTGTGGCCGAGACGCTCGAGAAGATCACGGCTCGTGGCGGAAAGGTCGTGCAACCCATTGGCGGCGATGCGCCTGAGATCACCGCGCGATTCAGCGACCCCGCCGGCAACATCCTCGGGTTGTACCAGCAGAGGAAGTGAACGGGGCGGCCCGCGACTGCACCTGCTGCACCCGCTGCAGCCTAACTGCCGGGCGTAGTGCCGCTCTGCTGGCCGATGAGGCGACATACGGGGACCGCTTCGGCAGCCTTCTCGACGAGGGGATTCGGCACGTTCACGGCGATGGCGCACGCACCGCGGTTCACTCGCAAGATTGCGAACCAATACCCCGGGCCGGCAGTCAGGATCAGCGGCTCTGCGTTCCCTGGCACGTTCAACGACAGACTTGCTGCGCCGCTCGAGCTCCGGATTTCGTCGAAGTTGTTCCCGTAGCGCGAACTATCGGCGAAGTACGCCTCTTCGGCTGTCACGAGATTTCGAAGAAACCTGTCGACGGCCAAGGGCACGCCTGCGCGCTCACCCAGCGTTCCGGGAGCGACGCGGCCGAGCGCGGTCAACGCGTCGCGTATAGCGCCTTGGTAATTGTTCGTTCCGGTGAGACCGATCGATGTCGCGGGTGCGAGATTGGCGGGCGCGGCCGGAACGGGAGCGCCGGCGCCGGCAGGCGGCCCGGCGACGATGATCTGCCCGCGCTCACCGAGCGCGAGGTGCGGCATGCAATGATATCCGTACGTCCCACCAGGCAGACCCGCGAACGAAACGGTGTAGCTCTCTCCTCGCGACATCATGAGCGGTCCTGAGAGATCGCTCAACGTTCGCGTCATGTTGGCCTGAAGGCGTGACTTGAGGTCCGGCGGCAGGGTGTCGTCGAAGCTGACGTTGTGCGGGGCGCCACTCACGACCACGAAGCGCACGGCGGCGCCGTTCGCGATTCGCACCACCCTGGGCTCGAGGCGATATCCCGCATCGTCGCCGATCATGCGAACGACCGTGGTGTCCCCAACGGCGGCGCGAGTTTGCGCGTGCACGGCAGCGGCGCCGCCAACAACGGCGACCAGGGCGACGAGCACGGTCGCGCGGCATGCATGCCCGCACGTCGAACGACAGCCGATTGTCATAGAAGCGGACGGGCTAAGGGAGGCGAGCTATCCACTGCGAGGCCGACGCTAACGTGCGTGTAAGTTGTTCACGCATCAATGGGCCGTTCACGCCATGCGGATACCATGGCCCTTTTCGCGAATTCCGAGTTTTTTTCGAGCGGATGTAGAACGCCGTCGCCCGGCTCCGACTCCAGGGTGAAGCGCCACGCAATCGCGGGCGCAAACCCTCCAACAGGAGAATTCCCATGCGGTACATGCTGATGATGCACGCGCCACGCGGCACCGGAGATTGGGCCGTCAACAAGTGGACGCCGGACGAGCTCAAGGCTCACATCGGCTTCATGCTGGATCTCAACAAGGACCTCACGAGGAGCGGTGAGCTGATCGGCGGCGAAGGGCTGGCACCGCCGGCGGATGCGCGAGTGGTGCGCGTCGCGAAGAACGGAACGCCGGTCGTGTCCGACGGGCCGTTCGCCGAAGCGAAGGAATTTCTGGCCGGCTTCTGGATCGTCGAGGTCGACAGCGCGGAGCGCGCCTACGAGATCGCGGCGAGGGCGTCGTCGGCACCGGGCCCGGGCGGCACGCCGCTCGTGATTCCGATTGAAGTGCGGCAGGTGATGCGGGCGCCGAGCACGGATGCATGAGCAATCTCATATAGTCGAGCGCCTCCTCCGAGATCTCGGACCCGAGGTGCTCGGCGCGGTGGCTCGGACGTACGACGACTTCGGCGCGGCGGAAGACGCCGTGCAGGAGGCGTTGATCGCCGCGGCGGCGCGCTGGCCGGATAAAGGCGTGCCGTCCAATCCGCGCGGATGGTTGTATCACGTGGCGATGCGCCGCGCGACGGATCATTTGCGGAGCGAGATGGCGCGCCGCCGGCGCGAGGAGCGCATTGGCGGCGACGTCTGGGCCGAGTGGGCGTTCGTGCCGCCGCCCGATCGCGAGCTGAGCGCCGACGAGGACGACACACTCACGCTGATCTTCATGTGCTGCCATCCGTCGCTCACGCTGGCGTCCGCGATCGCCTTGACGCTGCGCGCCGTCGGCGGCTTGACGACCGGCGAGATCGCGAGCGCATTTCTCGTCCCCGAGGCGACGATGGCGCAACGCATCAGCCGCGCGAAGCAGACGATCAAAGCGTCCGGCATTCCGTTCGAGACGCCGTCCGCGGCGGAGCGCGCCGAACGGCTCGCGTCGGTGCTTCACGTGATCTATCTGATCTACAACGAGGGCTACACGAGCAGCGCGGGGCTGTCGCTGACTCGATCGGATCTGTCCATCGAGGCAATTCGCCTTGCTCGCCTGGTACGATCGGTGTTGCCGAACGACGGCGAAGTCGAGGGGCTGCTGGCCCTGATGCTGTTGACCGAGGCTCGCCGCGCGGCGCGCACCGGCGTCGCGAGCGAACTGATTCCGCTCGACGAGCAGGATCGTTCGCTGTGGAATCGTGAGATGATCGCCGAAGGCGTCGCGCTCGTGTCCCGTGCGCTGCCGCGTGGCGAGATCGGGCCATATCTCATCCAGGCCGCGATCGCCGCGCTGCACGATGAAGCATCTCGCGCCGAGGACACGGACTGGCCGCAGATCCTGGCGCTGTACGACGTGCTGGTTGGCTTGATGGACAACCCGATGGCGGCGCTGAGCAGGGCGATCGCGGTGGCGATGGTCCAGGGCGCGCAGGCGGGTTTGGCACTATTATCGAACTTAAATGATGATCCTAGAATAACGGATCATTTTCGGGTGGACGCGGTTCGCGGCCACCTACTCGAGCGGCAAGGCGACCTTGCCGCGGCCGCGGAATGCTACCGGCGGGCCGCGGAAGGAACAGCCAATGCCGCCGAGCGCGATTACTTGCGACTGAAGGCGGCGCGAACCTGCATGTGATGGGTCGCGCGCGACGGGACGAACGTTGTCGGCGTCAACGAACCGGCGCGGCGGCGGCTCACTCCGCCCGCAACGCCGTCACCGGATCGGTGTTCACGGCCCGCCAGGCCGGCACGAGCGACGCGATGGCGCCCGTCGCCAGAAGCACCGCCGCCACCAGGATCAGCACACCCGGATCGCGCGCCGATTCCTCGTACAGCAGATGTTGCACGAGCCGGCTCCCCACCAAGCCAACGGCCGCGCCGATCACTACACCAATGCCGGTGACGAACACGCCCTGCCGCATGACCAGGCGCGCCACACTGCCCCGCTGTGCGCCGAGCGCGATACGCACGCCCATCTCTCGCGTGCGCTGGCCAACATTGTACGAGATCACGCCATAAATCCCGATCGCCGCCAGAGCGAGTGCGAGCACGCCGAACGCACCAAACATCGCCGCGCCCAGCCGGAAGGGGCGGAACTCTCTCGTCACCGTCTGATCTGAAGCGAACAAATGCACGTCGGCGAACGGGAGCCCCGGCGCGGCGGTTTGCAGCGCGAGCCGCACGCTCTCGAGCGCGGCAGCGGGTCGGCCATTGTCGATGCGCACCAACAGTTCACGGTTGCCGAGCGCTTGCTTGGCCTGCGCCAGCGGCAGGTAGACGAAATCGCTCGAGTCCTCGAAGATGCTCTGCCGGCGCACGTTCTCGACCACACCGACCACCTCCGCACACGGCAGCGAATCGCTCAGAATGCGCGCGCACACACCAAGCGGATTGGCGTCGTGCAGGTAGTGCGTGGCCCACATCTGGTTCACGATCATCACGCGCGGACTGCTCTCGCGGTCGGCGTCGGTGAAATCGCGTCCGCGAAGAATCCGTGAGCCGAGCGTGCGGAAATAATCGGCGGTGACGATGTTGTACATCGCGTCGGCGTGGATCGATGAATCGCGTCCGGGGATGACTATCCCCACGCCGAACGACGCGCCGAACGGCGCCGTCGCCGCGACAGCGGCGTGCGATACTCCAGGAATGGCGCGCACCCGGTCCAGCGCCTGCGAGAAAATTCGGTCGGCATCCGACGCCGGGCGGCCGATCGATCGCAGACTCATCTTCGCGAGCGCGACACGATCCACGTCGACACCAAGCCGCATATCGCTCAATTTCGTGAGGCTGCGCTCGAAGAGGCCCGCGCCAAAGAGCAGCACCACCGACATCGCCGCCTGCGCCACGAGCAGCGCGGTGCGTGTGCGCGAGCGATGGCCCGACTGGCGGCCGCCGGTCTTCAACACGCCGGCCAGGTCGAGCCGGCTCACCTGCAAGGCCGGGAGTAACCCGGTGAACAAGCCCGTGAGCAACGTCACGATCGCCGTGAACGCAAGCACGCGACCGTCGATCGCCGGCGAGTGAAGATTCACATCGCTGAATAACAACTTGAATACGGCGCCGCCGCCCAAATACGCCACGAGCAGCGCGACGACACCTCCCATCATCGCGAGCAGCGCGCTCTCGGTGACCAGATGAATGAGCAGCCGTCCGCGTGAGACACCGAGCGCGAGACGAACCGCGATCTCTTCGCGCCGCCGAAGACCGCGCGCCAGCAAGAGGTTGGCGACATTCGCGCACGCGACGAGCAGCACGATGAGCGACATTGCGGCCAGCACCCGGGTCACGGAGGACGTCACGCCCTGGCTCGAGCCCCGCAGCTCCATGATCGGCAGCGCGCCGAAGCTCCAGTCCTTTCCGGTGAACCAGGCCGAGACCGCCGCCTCGCGCGCCACGCGCATGGCGTCCGACGCGGCGCGCTCCGCCGGGACGTTCGGCTGAAGGCGCGCGTACACCCTTAGCCACGATCCGCTGCTGTTCGTCGACCAACTCGATCCGCCGCCAAGCTGCGCGGCTCCGGCGCTCATCGGGAGCCACATGTCGGGTCCGTCCAGATCGAGACCCGTGAAGTTGCGCGGCATCACGCCGATGACCGTGAACCGCCGTCCGGCCGCGTCCAACGTTCGGCCGAGAACCGCGTCGCTCCCACCGAAGTGGCTTTGCCAATAGTCGTATGACAGCACCGCGACGGGTGACCCGAGGGGTTCCACGTCGTCGGCGGCCTGAAACACGCGGCCGATCTGTGGCTTTGCGCCGAGCAAGCTGAAATAGTTTCCGGTGACGAGCAGTCCCGCCGCTTGCTGTGCGGCCTGGCCGCGCCCGATCGGCACCGTTGCATCGTACGTCGCGGTGACGTCGGCCAGCCCCGCCGCGTGGTCGCGGATTGCGCGAAACACCGGATAGTTCAACGTCTGCTGTGTGAACGCGTGGCCTTTGGTGCCCGCGGCGAGACGCATGATGTCCTGCGGGTGCACGACAAACGCCGGCGGTCGCAGCAGCAGCCGATCGATCACCGCGAACATCGTGGCGTTGGCGCCGATGCCCAACGCAAAGGTCAGCGTGATGGCGATGCTGAACCCTGGCGACCGGAAAATCTGGCGCAGCGCGTAGCGGGTGTCGGAGCGAATGGCGTCGAATCGAGCGAACATGGTCAGCACCTCGTCGCGCTCGCGCGCGGTGGCGAGCAATTGATTGCGAGATTCCTCATAGGGCCCGAAGCGGGCCAGCGCTTCCCGCTCCGCGTCGTCGCGCGTCCACCCGTGCGCGACGAGCTCCTCGATTCGCTGGTCGAGGTGAAAGCGGATCTCGTCGTCGAGCTCCGATTCGCGCGAGCGAGACTGCCCCGCATCCAGTCGGAACGCGCGGCGAATACGGTCCGGCAGTGATTCGCGGTGCGCGGCCATCACTCGGCGGCGAGCGGCGCGGTGAGCAAGGCCGTGACAGTGGATGCATAGCGAAGCCAGCTCTCCGTTTCGCTGCGCAGGTGCGCGCGTCCGCGCGCCGTCACGTGGTAGTAGCGCGCCTGACGATTGTTGTCGGTCACGCCCCACTCGGCGCCGATCAGTCGCTGGCGCTCGAGACGATAGAGGGCCTGGTAGAGCGCGCTGTCGAGCACGGCCAGATTGCCGGAGCCATGGCGGTCGAGCCACGACGTGATCTCGTAGCCGTGCATCGGGCGCGAGAGGAGCGCGCGGAGCACGAGGAGATCGAGAGTACCGCGAAGGACGGGCAGCGGGACGGGCGCCACGGACGGCTCCTTACAGGTTCTGTAAGAAGCATGCAGCGCCTGGAATCATCCGTCAAGGCTTCTTCGCCGTCCCGCTCCGGTCGACCACCGGCACATCGAGATCGAGATTCCAGCTCATCGTGAACACCTCGCCGGGTGAGTCTACCCCCGTAGCGTACGTGCCTTTGCTCTTCATGCGAAGGCGGCCGTTCGCGTAGCGCACATCGCCAAAGGACTTCTCCAGCTCCGTCCGGCGATAGGCGACCGTGCGCGAGACCGTCGTACCGGGCGTCTCGATCGTCAGGTTCGCCTGGGTGACGCGACGCTTGTCATCGACGAGCAGCACGAGGACGCCGCGGCCCGGCGCCAGCGCACTCCGCGGCACACCCATGTCGCTCACGACGAGCCTGGCCTTCTCCGCCGCCGTCAGGCGGGGCACGAACAGCTGGATTTTCAGGGCGTTGACGCGCCCGCGCATGAGCTCCGACGTGTACGTCACGACCGCGCTCGTGGTCTCGAGCCGCGACGCTCCCTCCTTCAAAAACCCGGACTTTCGGACGTCAAGCGTGAAGTGTCCGATGGCGTGGTCCTGCGCCGGCAGGCGACGCGCTTGCGCGAACGAGCCGGCGATGCACAGACCGAGCAGCGCTGACCGATGAACGATTCGCATGTGACAAGGCTTCCCGACTCAGTCCGTGGCGCCACCCTCGGAGGCGGCAGGCGGCTGAGCCGCCGGCGCCTGGGCGGCAGGGCGTCCCCAGCGTTGGCGAATCTCGCGCGGCCGCGCACGCTCGATCAGCATTTGCTCATGCCACGCGAGCATCCGTGCGCGCACGTTCTCGGGCGTGTCGGTGGGTTCGACACCGAACGCCGCATAGCGTTGCGAGTCGCCCGAGACCTCGAGCCACCACCACGTCGTGCCCGGTGTTGCCGGCGATGACGCACTGCGACAGGTGAGCGTGCGGCCGTTGTCCTCGAATTGCACGAAGTCCATGTGATGTCCTGTTGAAGAAGACCCGAGACCTAAATAATCGCGAGCGCCGTCACTGCCCCGCTGCCACCGGCAACCGGCGGATGTCGCCGAATCCAACGAGCCGCTTGCCCGCTTCGTCCCACAACGCCAGACGCAGCGTGCGGACGCTCTGTGCGAGCGTGATCACGGTGACGTCGTGAAACACGCCGTTCTCGTCGTGACACCGCTTGAGCGCGTAGTTGGGAATGCGCGGTCCAAGATGGTGCACGTGATGAAGCCCGATGCTTCCCGTGAACCATTGCAGGACCGCGGGCAGCTTGAGATACGAGCTGCCGCGAATCGCCGCCGTCGCGTAATCCCACGTGCCGTGCTCCTGCCAATACGTTCCTTCAAATTGATGCTGCACGTAAAACAGCCAGATGCCCGCCGCGGCGGCGAGGTACATCGCCGGTCCGTAGACGAGGAGCACAGTAGTCCATCCCACCCACAGCGAGATCCCCACATAGAGCCCGGCGATCGCCGCGTTGGTCGACCACACGCTGCGCCGCTCCCGCTTCGTCGCCGATGCGCCCCGCGGCGGAATGCGGTTCGTCAACACGAAGTGAATCGGACCGAGCCCAAACAAGACGAGCGGATTGCGGATGAGCCGGTATTTGAGCCGAGCCATGCGCGGGAGCGCCAGGTATTCGCGCACCGTGAGCGTGTCGACGTCGCCATGTCCTCGGCGATCCAGATCGCCCGACGATGCGTGGTGCAGCGCATGGCCGTGCCGCCACTGACCGAACGGCGTCATCGTCAACACGCCGGTGAACCATCCCACGACCCCATTCACGCGCTTCCACGGCAGAAACGACCCGTGCGCGCAGTCGTGCATGATGATGAATGTGCGTACCAGCAGCCCGGCGGCTGGGACCCCTAACAGCAAGGTGATCCAGTACGGTAGCGCGAGCGAGCGGTACATCAGATAGAACAGCGCCGCGAGCGGAATGAGCGTGGTGGCAATCTGCGCGATCGATCGCGCCGGATTCGACCGCTGATACCGAGCGATGATCCCGCGCCAGTCGGCGACGCCGGGTTCGGTGCGTTCAAGTCTCACTGAATCTGCTCCTCGGCGCCGAGGGAAGGGGAAACGCGCCTCGCGGCGTTCGAGCTCGCTGTTTTCGACCGGTTTTCAAGCGAACGCGACGCTGGAAACAAAAAAGGCCCGGACTGTGCCGGACCCGTGGAATTCACTTTTCTCTAATTTGAGGGGCTGGGGCGCCCCGCATTACTCTGAATAAACATACCCGGTTTCACCCTCAAATACAACGTATGGGCTGTATTACACCCGCGAGGCGTTCTATCGGCGCTGGAAGTCGGACGACCCGATGACGATGGACGCCATCTCCGCGATGTGCTGCACCGTTTGAGGCGGCGATTGAACCGCGAGCAATTCACGGCGTACTTCCGGAGATCCGTCGCCCGCCAGCAGCGCGTCGATGACGCCATCCACCTGCTGTTCGGCACGCATCGCGCTCAGCGGCTGTCGGGGTTTCCACCCCGCGATGCTCACGCCGCGGATCTGATTCGCCGCCACCTGAGCGCCCAGGTTGATGCGGTTCATCAAGGCGCCGGTGTTCATCCACGCCGCGCCCTGGTCGGGCCATCCATCCGGCGTCGGTCTGCCGAAGACCGGCTGGCCAAGTCGCGCGACGAGCTGAACGCTTTGCGGTGTCGTGTCGGGCGCGGCGTTCATCGCGCGCAGAATGCTCGCGACGAGCTCGAACGGCGTCTTCACTTTGGCGCGATAGGCCCCGCGACTATTGAACTCGGGCGAGTGAACGATCGCGCGCATCATCTCGCGGATGTCGCCGTCGGTGTGCAGATACACTTGCGCCACGCGCTCGACGAGTGCCGGCGGTGGACTATCGCTCACGAAGTGCACGACGAGCTTCGTGGCGATGAATCGCGCGGTCGACGGATGGCGTGCCAGAATATCCAACACCTGCTCACCGTCTTCGATGCCGCGGCCGCCCGGTATGCGCACCCCGAGCACGGTTTTCTCGCCCGCGTCATGCCGTGCGGCGTCGAAGCTGAACGTGCCCCCGAACTGGAAATTGTCGATGGTCCATCCGGTGAGACAGCGCGCGACTTCCTGCACGTCGCGCTGCGTGTAGCCGCCGTCGACGCCGAGCGTGTGCAGCTCCATGAGCTCGCGGGCGTAGTTCTCGTTCACGCCGGCACGGCGCCGGTGCAGCGTGCGCACGAGCGCCGTGTCGCCGAACGGCGGATGCGCCGCGCGCCGCTGCTCCGCCCGCCATTCAATCACGGTGGGATGCAGGCTGTCGACGGCGCTCTGATAATTGTCGAGGTAGAACAGCATCGCCGGGCTCGTCGCGACCGCGTGTAACAAATCTCTAAATTTGCCGAGCGCGTGGGTGCGAATCGCGCGGTCGTAGTCGACGAGCGTGAACGGGTTCGGCATCTTGTCCGCGGAGACCGAGAAATGATTCTCCCAGAACACCGTCATCACCTCGAGAAGCTGGCGGTCGCTGATAGTCGCGCGGAGCAGAATGGACGTGGGGAGCTCTCGCGCCGCGGCCGACCGCGTCTGATTCAATCGCACGCCCAACGACGCGCGCTCGGTCGCGTCCTCGACGCTCGCGCGCATGGCCTGCAACTGCGCGACCGCCGACATGGGGGCGGTCGTGTCCGGCGCTCGCATGGATGCGATCTTCGCCTGAGACTGAAGGAAGTTCATGTCGAACTCATTCGCCTGCGGATGATCGGCGATGAGCTCGAACGCCGTCTTGTGTGTGATCTCGAGCGAATTCAGCACGCTGTCGGCGACGGGATCCGGTATCCCCGCCGGATCGAGCTGCCGGTCGATCCACTCATTCAACCCGACGCGTTCGACGGCCGCGACATCGCCGGGGCGAGCACCGAACGTGAGACGGTCGAGCGCCTGGCGGACACGGTCCGACACGGCGAGTGGCGCGTTGGTGAGGAGCGCGTTGCCGGATGACGGCGTTGCACTGGCCGCGCTCGTGCCGATCGCGCGCGGTGCACACGCGGCAAGCGCCGCGAACAGAATGAAAGACGGAAAAGGAAATTGTCGCATATGTTCGCGATGAACCATCAGCGCAACGCCGCCTTGGCGAGCTGCACCCTCAGACCATTACCTCGCGTGAAATACACGGCGGCGGTCCCGAATCCCGCAACGACCGACCCGGCCGGAAGCGTGACGCGGTCGGTGAGCTTGCCGTCGCGCGCGATGACGTCGTACACCGAGCCGATATGGTTCTCGCGCACCCACACGTTGCCCGCCGCATCGGCGCGGGCGAACCCCGTCGTGAATGGCGGAATGAAGTCGGGCAAATCGGAAGGCTGAACGACGGCCTGCTGCAGCACGCCGCCGTACGTCAGGTTCGCGCGTGTCGAGTCGATGATAGCCGCCTTCCGCTCCGGAGACACCGGCGTCCACTGCGCGGGCACCTTCGGTCCGGCGACGACGCGCTTGTCGGGCCCGATCCAGTCGATGTGATAGTCCGCAACACGAACGACCGCCACGGTGCCGTCGTTCAGCACCGTCCAATCGTCGCCTGACGGCATTGGATTGAACGCTGACCGGCCGGAGCCCCGGCCCGGCGCCGGGCGGGAAACCGCCTGGCGATTTCGCACCGCCTTGAGCATGACGAGCGTGTCCATGCGACGCGTCGCGATATCCTCGCGAATGACGGCGACGGAATCCGGTCCGACCATGAGCGTGTCGCCGACGAAATCCTGCGGGAGCAGGCCGAGGTAGAACGGCGAGGGCGCACGCGTCAGAAAATGTCCGGCCTGATCGAACTGGTACGGGTCGGGCGACGCGCTGAACATGGAGAAGCCTACGGGGCGCGGCCGCTGGATGATGCGTGCGATCACGCCCGTCGGTGCGATGACCACGGCGGCGCCGGTCGTTCGATCGATCGTCAGCGATGAATCACCGGGGAACGGCATGAGGCCGATCAATCCAGCGCCGTACGCCTTCGACGTCGCCCCCGTCGTGTCGGCGACGACGCGTGGATGCGCGAGGCTGGCGTCGAGCAGCACGATGCGACGCGCTGCCGGATCATTCACGAGTACGTGGCCGTCGCTGAGCACCCGAATCACGCTGGATCGCGCGAACGAATCCGCCGAGGCGGTGACAATCGCGCCGAGGGGGCGAGGCGGCAGCGTTTGTGCGCGCAGGCCGTGCGCGTTCAGCTCATGCGCGAGGAGGGCGATGCCGAGCGCGAGCGGCATGGGACGACGAATGGGAATTCTCGACGCGGTCACGGCCTCGCTCCATTCTTCCGGGCACTAGAAGCATAGCAAGCCAGGCTCGCGGTCGTCACTGGCACAATGCTAGCGTACTCGCATGGTGTTAATCAATTAGCATCAGCCGGACAATGGTCAAATCACTTTCCGAATTGGGCAGACGCGAACGGCAAATCATGGACATCGTCGTGCGCCGCGGGCGCGCGACCGTTGCCGACGTGTTGGGTGATCTCCCAGACCCCCCGAGCTACTCCTCCGTTCGCGGGATGCTCCGTCTGCTCGAGGAGAAAGGCTACGTCAGCCATGAGTGGGATGGCCCACGCTTTGTCTACCTGCCGGGCGATCCAGCTCGGCTCCGACGAGACGCCGTGCGGCATCTCGTCAAGACATTCTTCAACGACTCCACGGAATCGGCCGTCGTCGCGCTGCTCGGCCCCAATGGAAAGTCGCTCACACGCGAGGAGCTCGACCGACTCGGCGCGTTGATCGAGCAGGCGAAAAAGGCGGGGGACGAATGACCCGCCTTGCATTCGCCGACCTTCTGCTTCGAGACGCCGCGGCGCTTCTGATCATGAAAGCGACGATCATGTTGGCGCTGGCAAGCGGCGCCGCCGCGCCCGTTTCGATACGAGTGCCAAGCCTTCACCTCGAGCCGGCGCACCTCGCCGTAACGGAAGCGTCAAATCAAATTCCGACGACGCTGCTGTTTCGACGAGGCGTCCTCGTCGATCGGCGACTGGGAGCGCAAACTTCGGCGCAACTCCTTTCGTGGATCGCTGCGCCTACTCCGCGCGCAACGCCTCGAGCGGATCCACTCGCGCCGCTCGCCGTGCCGGCAGATAACTCGCCACGACGGCCGTGACGATCAACACCGCAACCGAAACGCTCAACGACGGCACGTCGACGATCCCCACGCCGAACAGTTGCGCGCGAACGAATCGCACAGCCACGAGTCCGATGGGAATGCCGAGCGCCAGGCCGACGATCACAAGCGTCGTCGCTTCGCGCACGACCATTCCTGCAACCAGCTCCGGCTTGGCGCCAAGCGCGAGTCGCACGCCGAACTCATTCGTGCGCTGCGCCGTCGCATACGCCGTCACACCGTAGAGCCCGAGCGCCGCGAGAAGCAGCGTCAACGCGCCGAAGAATGCGGTGACTTGCGTGAGCAGCAGATCGACCGACACCGACTGCCGTACGCGCGCGGTGATCGGCTCGATCTCGAGCTTCAGCGTGCGATCGGCGGCGAGGACGGCGTCGCGCACAGAAGCGACATATCGCGCCGGATCATCAGGGACGCGCGCTTCGAGCTCGAAGCTCTGCGGCTTCGGTGTGGCCTCGTTCATCGCCATATAGAGGCGGCGCACCGGTTTGCCGCGAACGTCGTGCTCCTGCACGTCGGCGACGACGGCGACGATCGTGAACGTGTCGTCGTCCAGCGTCACGGTGCGGCCGATCGGGTCACGTTCGCGAAAGTACGCGGCGGCCATGGTTTGATTGATCGCGCCGACCTTTGCGTCCGTCTCCAGGTCACGCCGCTCGAAGTCGCGACCGCGCAAGATGTGCGCGCCGATCGAGCGAAAATACGACGGGCCTACCTGGTCATAGTCGACTTGTCGCTCGGAATCAGCTTGCGGCACGAAGCCCGGAACGCTCACGTGCCCGCCCGAGCTGCCGCCGAACACGCCCTCCACTGTGTACGTGGCGCTCTCGACACCGTGCACATGCGACACACGCTCAGCAAGATCCTGCCGCAGCGCGGCGAGCCGCGCACCCACGTAATTGCTGCGAAACGTCCCGACGCGCACGGCGAGCAGATGGTCTCGATCGAAGCCGAGATCGGCGTGCATCAACTGCTGCATGCTGCGGACGAGCAGTCCGCTGCCCATGAGCAGGAGCGTCGACAGCGTGATCTGGGCTACGACGAGAAGCTTGGTTACGGGAATGCCACCAGGGCGTGCGGCCCCACCAACGACGCTTCGACCCTGGCCGCGGAGCGCCGGCGCGAGATCGACTCGCGTGGCGCGGAAGGCGGGTGTGAGCCCGAAGAAAATGACGCACACGATCGTCATCGCTCCGGCGAACGCGAGCACCCGTGCGTCAGGCGATACGTCGAGCGCGATCCGTTGCGTGCCACTTCCCGCGAGAGAGATCAGAAGCCGGCTCCCCCATGTTGCGACGAGGATGCCGCATACGGCTGCGAGCGCGGCGAGCATCGCGCTCTCCGTGAGCAGCTGCTGCACCAATCTCGAGCGGCTGGCGCCGAGCGTCATGCGCACCGTCATTTCGCGGCCGCGCGCGGCGGCGCGCGCGAGCATGAGATTGGATACGTTGGCGCAAACGACGAGGATCACGACGCCGACAGCGATCATCAGCACGACGAGCGCGCGGCCGTATTGTTCACGGCGCGAGGAGAACCCGCGCGCCGCCGCCTCGACGCGAATCGGATCGTCCTTGAGATCCTGCTCGAATCGCTTGAGCTCGATGCCGGTGACGTGACCGCGAATCGATTGCGCGGTGAGAGCCGCCAGTTGCGCGCGCGCTTGCGCAAGCGTCACGCCGGGCTTCAGCCGGCCCATCATCTGAAGCCACGACCAGTCGCGATCGGCGACGAGGTTGGTCCGTGGATTCAGCATGGGCTGCATCATCATCGGCAGCCACAGCTCGGTCGTCTCGCCGACGACGTCGCCCGTAAAGCCCGGCGCCGCGATGCCGACAATCTCCATCGGCACGTCATTCACGCGGATGATACGTCCGAGCACCGAGCGGTCGCCGGAGAAGCGCCGCTGCCAGTAGTCGTACCCGATCACGACGTCGGCATCCGAGCGGTGCAGGCGGTCGGCGTCGGGCGCGAAGCTTCGGCCGGCATACGTCGAGACGCCGAGCACCGCGAAGAAATTCGAGGTAACGAGCCTGATTCGGGGATGTTCGACGACGCGTTGGTTGTTCTGATCGAAGTTCACGTCGAAGTCGCTCGTGCGGCCGCTGGCGTACATGTCGGTCAGCACGGTATTGCCGTCGCGCACGTCGGCGTAGACGGGATACGACTGGTAATCCTCCTGCGGCGATCCGTGCCAACCGCCGTTCACCGCCGCCGGATCGCCGATGCTCACGAGCTGCTCGGCATGCGGGACCGGAAGCGTGCGGAGCATCAGCGCGTCGACGAGGGTGAAGATGGCCGTGTTCGCGCCGATGCCAAGTCCGAGGGTGAGGACCACGGCGAGCGTGAAGCCGGGTCGATGACGCAGCGAACGAGCGGCGTATCGGAGATCCTGAATTACTGATTCGATACGCGCCGTCCCGCGGGAGTCGCGGCTCGCTTCTTTCGTCTGCTCGATGCCGCCGAACGCGACGCGGGCGCGGCGAACGGCTTCATCGTGCGGGACGCCGGCGCGTTCGTACGCCGCGGCCTCGCGTTCGACGTGGAAGCGGAGCTCCTCGTCGAGCTCGCGCTCGAGGGCGTCGCGCCGGAACAGCGCGCGGAGGCGGTAGCGGAAATCGCTCCATGCTTCACTCAGCATGCGGTGGTCCTCGCGGCCGGTTCCCTTGCACTTCTACAGGAGAAGTATGAGTAGGCCAATTCTTGTAGAAGCGCAAGGGGAGGCACGCAGCCTGGCCTAGCGCGGCTTCTTGCGCACGACCCGTCTTGGCGGAACGAACAATTGGTCCGCGTCCGCTGCGGGATATGCGCCGGCCGGCGCAGCGACTCCGGGGTTGATGAAAAATTGATCGATCGCCGCGTGGACCTGGGGCTGCAGGAAGTAATGCGCGTGCGAGCACCGCAGCTTGACCATCGGTGCCCCAAAGCCGAGGGCGGATGGGACGGGGACGACAAGATCGTGTTCCTGCCCTTTCATGGCACCGAGCAACACGTTTTCGGCATCGAACCCGAAGCCCGAGGGTTGACCGAAGTCGATGTCGAAGTTCGCGCCCCAGCAATCCACGCGATCACTCGCGTCGAGCAGGCCAAGCATGTCGAGCGCTTGCGAGTCTTCGGCCATCGCTTCGATGCCCGGCGGCAGCTCGGGCGAGTCGAAGAGATAGGAATACGCTTTCGCGAGCGGGCCGACATGCGGAATGGCGCCGGCAAGCTCTTCGCCCGCTGTGCACAGCATATTCAATAGCTTCCCGCCCATCGCGACGAGTGGTGTGCCCAGGTGCGGCGTGCCGAACGTCATCAACCTGACCTCCGCCGCGTACGAGCCGCGCAAACGTGCCTTGGCGCATCGCGCGACGAGACCGCCTCGCGAGTGCGCGACCAGCAGCAGTCGTTCGACATCCAGCTTCGTGCAAATCAGGTTCGCCAGATCATCGCCGTTCGCGATCAACTCCTCGAACGTGTCGTGCTCGAAACGAAAGACCGGCCCAGGTGGGACCGCTGCTGGTCCTGGAATCAAATCGCTGAGGCCTTGCAGGCCGCACGACATCGTACCGTGCACGAACACCATGGCAGACTCGCCTTTGAACGGGCCGATCGCATCCAGGCTTGGACAGACGCGCGACAGCTCCCGGTGCTTCTCGAACATTCGAAGTCGGCGTTCGGACGCCGTCCAATCCTTGAGCGGCGCGGGTTGCGCGCGCGTGAGCCGGCGCAGAATCGTTCCGACGAACAGCCCGGCGCGCGCCCGAATCGTGGTGACGAAACTCGAGCCGCGGCGACGCATTGTATTGCGGCCGTCGAACACTCCGCTCTGTGTGCCGAGGTAGCCGCGCCAGTCGACGCTCGTCTCGAGCCGGTGCTCGGGCGTCGCATAGCGATAACGCATCTGTTCGACGCGCAGTTCACCGTACGGCCCCGGGTCGTACGTCAGCTCGACTTCGGTGTCCGCTGCATCGAGCGCGAGGAGCACCGTCGTGAGCTCATGCCAGGCAACCGTGGTGGGCTTTGCCTGCGCGTCAGCGTCCAACTGGCTCGGAAGAAAATATGCCAATGCCCCGTCGACGGCCTGAATGCGCCCGCCCCCTTCGAACTCGAACGAGCGTGCGGCAAACTCCGCATCGAGCGCCCATGATTCGATCAGGCCGCGGGTTAACAGCGGGTTCGCCGCTTCGGCGTACAGGTGCTGGACGGCGCCAATGAACCGTCCTTTGGTGATTCGATCGGCGGCCGCGGCGACCGCCTGACTGTTAAACCCTTCGGTCAGCTCGTACACCTCGATCGGCTGCCAATTCGTTTCGCGAAACACCCGGGCGGTCCACATGAGCGAGCCTCACGGTAGAGGAGGTGGGGGGTTGCCCAATGTGAGATTGATGATTTCGCGCGGCAAGAAAAAACTGTTGTTACTTGCCGCTAGTACTAGCAACGCACGCGCGAAGCGCACGCGCGAAACGCATCAAGCGCCGGCCCCCCAGGCACTTCCCTTCACACGCGCAATCAGCGTTGGCGTGAAGGAGGCTGATGCCCTTTCGTCGTCACGACGATCGCGCCGTTCGCCGCGGCCGCATCCCGCGTGAGACGCATCGCCGCCGCCGGCGCAAGCCGCTTCACCGCCACGACGGTATCGCCTGTCAGTGCCATCATATCCTTGAACCCGCGCACGACGCCGTCGATGAGAATTACCGGCTTGCGCGTGAGTGCTGCCCACGACTCGGCCGTCACGGCCCAGCCTCCACCCGGCAGGTCGCCCAGATGTTCGATGTCCGGCTGCGGGAGCGGCGTCACCGATGGAGACGATGAGAGCGGCGTCTTCTCGAGCGTCACGTGATGCCCGAAATCCGCTGGGCCGCCGCGGCCCGGACGCAACGTCAGCACGTGAACCGAGAGACCATTCGGCGGAAGCATCCCGGGCGTTAGATAAAACTCATCATCGCGTTGGAATGCGTGCGGATCCGCGCCGAGGTACGGATCGTACGGTGACACTCCCGGCACCGTGTCGTACGCGAACTCGCGCGGCAACATCGTTCTCGATCCGAGCACGGATCGCGTCGGATTCTGGCTCTTGAACATCGTATCCTGATCCGCCTGAAACCTCGCTCGCTCGGCCACGATCTGCGCCGACGCGCCGGCCGGCGCGCCGACGCCATAACCGAACGGCGGAAAATCATACAGAACGGCCGCCGCATCACTCGTATCGGCTCCGATCTCTGCACGCAGGCGCGCCGCCGCTCCCACGATTCGCCCATTAGCGTTCACGAATAACGTGACGAAGGCACGCGATGTGTCACCGCTGAGAATGTTCGGGTAGTACCGCGCCAGCTGCGCCCGCACCCAGGCGACGCCCGCATCGTCCACCGAATCGATGCGGGAGAACCGCGGATAATACTCTTGCGCCGCAACGCTTGGCGTGGCAAGCGACGCCGGCTCGGGTGCCGCATCGGGTGCCGCATCGGGTGCCGCATCGGGCGCCGCATCGGGCGCGACGCCGCGCGGCACCCGGGCCGAGCAGGCGACCGCGACGCACAGGGCGGCCGCCGCGACGAAGGCGAGCCCAGCGAACACACGGCGCGGCGCGCGCGCGGCGGTCATCGCGAGAATGCGCCGCTCGAGCAGCGAACGACGTCCGGAGAACGCGCGCGCCAGCATGGTCGCGTTCATCATGCGCTCACCGGCGTCGACGAGAAGCGTCGCGTACCTGCGCGCGTCGCCGCTTCGCGCAAGCACACGCGCATCGCAATCCACTTCCACGGCGAGCCGCAAGCGAGCGAGCTGCCACCAAAGCGACACGTTCCATGGACACAGCGCGGCGACACATCCGCACGCGCCAAGCAGCAGCGTATCTCGCGCACGGCGGTGCTCCGCCTCGTGGCGCAGCAGGAGAGCCAGCGATGCATCGTCCAGGGAGAACACCCATTCGGGCAACACGATCTCGGGTCGAAACACTCCGACGAGCGCCGGACCGAAGTCCGATGCGACGAGCACCGGCGTATCGAGCACGAGTCGCGCCGGCCAACTCCGGCGGCGACGAGAGAACCGCAACGTCGAGCGCGCTCCGACGGCGAGGATCACGAGGACGCAGGCGAGCCACGCCGCGAGCAGCGCGCGATCGAGCCGCGGAGTCGGGGGCACGGCGACCACGGGCATGGTAAACCCCCGCCGCGCCGTCGAGACACCGGCCTCGCGCGCCGCCGGCACGATGCCCCCACCGACTGACCGCGAAGCGTCGAGCGAAAGCGTGGAACCGCGTGCGATGATCGAGACCGGCGCGCCGCGGAGTGACGGAGCGATCGAATCCGTCGCGGCCGGCGCTGCCGCGCGCACCGCAAGCACGACCGGCAGGACGATCGTCGCTACCATGGAAACCGCCCACGGCATTCGCCCTGGAAACCACGACAGGCGAAGCGCACGCGCCGCGCGCTCGACGCCGAGGGCGGCGAGACCGAACATCGGGCCGAGCAGCGAGGCGTATACCATCCACGCAGCCATCACTTGTCCTCCTCGCGCAGGCGTTCGTCGATGAGTCTGCGGACTTTCCGCAGATCGGCACGCGAGAGCGTGCGATCCGAGACGAGATTGGCGATGACCAGTTCCGCCGAGCCGCCGAAGAGCGACCCGACGAGCGTGGCCAGTGCGCCCCGCTGCACGGCTTCACGCTTGATGCGCGGGTGAAAGCGATAGGCTCGCCCCTCGGGCACGGCACGCAGGTAGCCTTTCGCGACCATCGTGCGCATGAGCGAGAGGACCGTGGTGTACGCGAGGTCGTCGGGCAGCCGGTCGCGCACCTCGGCGACAGTGCCGTCTCCGAGCTCCCAGAGCACGGCGACGATCTCGAGCTCGCGAGGTGTGAGCGGGTATGTCAGGTGGTGCCCTCGTGTTGGCTACTAGTGCACTAGTAGCCACGAATCTGGCAGCGCCACGGACAATTGTCAACTAGTCGACTAGTAGCCCGCGGAAGGCGGCGTCGCCCGGTAGACCGCTCTGACCAATGATCAGCGTTTCGGCGTGATGAGCGTCATGCCGGATTGGTGCGGCCAGTCGAACGTCATGAGTCGCGCGTTGGTCGCGTCCAACCCCTTCTTCTCGAGCGCCGCGTGCATCGCGGCCACCACACTCGCCTTCACCGTCAGAGGCAATGACAACACGTACCAGGTGACGTTCGGGTCGCAGTTCGGACTGGTGGTCGTTCCAATGTAGGAGTAGAACGGCATCGTCGAAAAGAATGCGAGGATGCCCGGCATCGGGATCGCGATGGTCTTACGCGTGTCGATCAGATCGATCCCGTCGACAACGGCGGCGAAGAAACCGCTGTCGGCGCGCATTCCCGAATCCGCGGACACGAACTGCACGGCGAATATCGCGTACTGCCCGCGCGCATCCTTCGTTTTTATGTGCAGCTCGAACGTCGCGGACGCGGGCGCGTGTCCCGATGCGTTCGGCAGCTGATGCTCCACTGGAAAATGAAAGTGGAAGGACTCGAGGGCGTATCGCGCGGCGCCGACGCGCATCCAGCCGGCGGCGGCCTGCGTGAACGCGAAATCCGCCGTGTGGGCGTGCACACCGACGGATGTCCGCGGCGCGCCACTGAAGAACGCCACCGAGTCGGATCGCGATGTGGGATGCGTGCCGACGAACGTCACCGGCGATTGCAATCCCGCCGAGCACGAGGCAGGCCAGCCGGACTGGTACGTGAATTCGCCGGGAGATTTGGACTGCGCGGACGCCGCGTCGACGCGAATGACCGCGGCCAGTGCGAAAACGCACGCGGCGTGCGCGCGAAAACGAAGACGTCTTGGGTATGTCGACATGGTCCGCTCACGCTGCGCCGAACCATTGGACGGCTCAAGTTGGCCCTTGGCACCATCGCGCCGGCGGGGCGCGTCGCCGGCACCGCGCATGGACGGCGCATGGACGGCGCAGCTCTTGCCGCGAGTATTCTCGGACCTAACTACGGACGGCACTCGTGCTGCAAGACTCTCCGATGTACGCGTACATCCCCGCGAAGGACATGGCGCGCGCCCGAGCCTTCTACGAGCAAACGATCGGGTTCAAACCGGCAGGCGAGGTCGCATCGGGCGTGACGTACGCGTTCGCGAACGGGACGCGATGCTTCTTGTACCCGACACCGAACGCGGGGACGTCGAAGGCGAGTCAGGCGTTCTGGCAGGTGGCCGACATCGAGAAGGAAGTGGCGGAGCTCAAGCGGCGAGGCGTCACGTTCGAGGAGTATGACATGCCGGGAATGAAAACCGTAAACGGCATCGCGACGGCGGGCGGCGCGAAGGCGGCATGGTTCAAGGATTCTGAAGGGAACATCATGGCGGTGGTGCAGAACCTGTGAATGGCGGCGATTAGCGAACGCTCATCCCGCGAGCAGCGCGTCCACCTCGTTCCCGACGTCCGTGCTCGTCCAATAGCGCGTATGCGTACCGTCGCCCAGACAGCGTTCTCGCCGCCCCTGCCCTTCGGCGGCGGCGCTTGCCGATTCGTACTCCCACGCCTTGTCGTTCGGCTGGCGCCACAGCGTCCGGCCGACATAATCGCCGGTCGTGTACAGGTTCACCCACCGCCGTACGCGAAGCCAGATCGGCGAAGGGCTGTGCTGCGAGAGATCACGGTCTTCCCCCGCGCCCTCGCGGGGCGGCACGAGGGCGAAGTCGGCGCCGAGGTACTCGGTCGCCGCTCTATCCTCCGACGCCGGCTCGTTGAAATCGGTGCGATCGATCCAACGATACAGATACGGAAAGTTGGCCGCGTAGAGCTGGCGAAGCGGACATCCCATCGTCAACAGACGCAGGTCGACCTGCGTCAGATCGGGATCGGCAATGCGCGTCACGGTGAGGAAGCGCAGCAAATCGGCGGAGATGATCGTGCCCTGGCTGTGCGAGACGATGACGACGCGGTCGAACGATCGACGCCCGTCGTCATCCGTTCTCGTGACGATGCTTCGAAGCAGCGACGTGTAGCGCTCCGCCATGCGGGCGCGTGGCGTTCGCGTCGACGGCGACTCGCGAAGGTAGTTGTCGACGTCCAGAATGATGCCCAGCGCGGGACCGGCATGCGTGGCGAGTGCTTGCAGTCGGAGCCGCCCCGCGCCAAATGTCGCCGCGCTCGCGAGCAGCACGCCGGCGGCCCATCGCAGGATCGGCGTGCCCGTTGCGCTGTTGACGTATGGCAATGCGTGGCCCGTCGCCGACGTCACGACGCTCGCGACGATTCCGATGAGCAGGGCGACGCAGAGGCCCCCGACGAGCACCAGGCCCGCACGGCGCAGCCATACGAAGCCGTCGCTCATCCATAAACCGAGCGTGCCGGCGTAACGCGATGGCGACGAAGGCGTGTGCACGCTCGTCACCGCGACCAGCGCGACGAACCACGAGATCATGATCATCGCGATCGCCGCCGCCGCGAGCGCGAGCAGGAAGCCCGACGTTCCTCCCTGCGCGATCAACGCGTCGAAGAAGCTTCTCGCGCAGCCCGATACGTCGAACGGCCACTGAGACGGCCGCGTGTCGCACGTCCAACCCGGCACGATCCGTGACCAGCTGAGCGGGAACGTCTCCGTCGCGGTCACTCTCGGAAACAGATTGACCGTACCGTGGACGCGCCATGCGAGCACCAGAAGCGACTCGTAGCCGACGAGCGCGGTGAGAATGAAGCCGAAGATCGAGACCGTCACGGTCACGACGGACGTCCAGAGGGCGCGCCGCGTACGATCCAACGTCTCGAACGAAGCCTTCCGCGAGCGTGCCGCGAGGCGCCGCATTCGCACCAGCACGATCGTTGCCACCGCCCAGATCAAGAGCCAGACGAGCAATAGAATGGCATAAGAGAACTGAAATCCCAGGAGCACGTCCAGGCGGAGGGTCTCCGCGACACCGAATACGGACGACGGCGGATTGGTCGCGACGCGGACGATGGTCGCGAGCACCGACGCCGCGAGGGCGATGAGGCCCCACGGCAGCGCACCGGGGACGTTGCGATCGTAATGATCGATCACCAGCAGGTACGCCAGAACGACCAAGGCCGTGGCCACTCCCGCCAACGCGTAGGCGCCGACCGACGAGTTCGCGGCGGTGAACAAGTTGACCGCGATCCCGCCCGCGATGAGCACGAACATCGCGCGAACCAAGCGCGACGCCGGGTGCGCGCCGCGGCCGCGAAAGTACGCGTGACCGCCAAGCGCGATGAGCATCGCGACCACGAAGATCACGGTGGCGATGACGAGTTGCGCCGACTCGGCGACCGCCGCAGGCACCATGAGCACCAGGTGTCCCACGAGCAGCAGCGTCGCGATGGGTACGCCGATCGTGAAGAGGCGAACGACCCATGCCTGGGCGTCCGCGGCGCGGCGCCACGCAATGGCGTCGGGCGATCTCTCGTCGGCGGCACACGCCGCTTGTGCCGGCACGTCGAGCGATTTCCGGCCGAGATGCGCGATGTGGAAGACGAGCTGGTAGAGTGCGCCGAGGATCGACAGCATGCCGGTGCCGACACGCGACAAATCCCCCCAATACATCTCGAACACGTGGACGTGCGCCGTCGCGCCGGTCCTGGTGTCGACGCGCTGCGCCGTCAGCTCGATCGTCTCGTACGGCGCGCCCGCACCGCTCGATGGCTCGTCGCTCGTGTAGCCGGCCAGCTGATCCCGCATGAACGAGATGTCGGGCATGTCGCGCGCGAACGGATCGCCGGCCGCGAACGTGGTCCGGTCGAGCCGCCGGGGATGGAGGTGTCCGACCCGCTCGGTTCGCGCGGCTGTCGAATGCTCGTGGACGGTGGCGGCGGCACGGATGTCCTCCGGCAGCTCGACCGGCTTTGTCGGCACCATCAGGCCGTGCTCGACGAAGGCGGAGTATCGCCCAGTCGAATCGGCGTCGTTCGCGGCGAGGAGCTTCGCCACGGCGCGAGCGGTCTCGGATGGCGGTGGGCTGCCGACTCCGTGCACTGCGATGACGGCGACTCGAGTAGGTGGTGCCATGACCATCCGCGGGTTGAAGTACACGGCGCGCCGAAGCTACGCCGCCAATCAGCCGGGTGCAATAATCGGAAGTGCCGGTAAGATGAGACACGTCTAATGATCCGAGGCTATGCACACTTTGCCGTGACGACGTCGCACTCTCGCTCACTGCGTCGGCCGAGCCCAGTCGATAAGAGCCGAGACAAACGCACCGAGCAGCGCACCGCCGGCCGCGGCAGCGAGCGTGGCGCCCTTGCCTTTCGACCAGAACACAGCAGCACCGCCGGCTGCACCGATTGCGGCCGGAACACCGAATCGGGCCGTCCGATGGCCCACGTCGACGCCGCTCGTCGGAACCGTGGCAGCGTCGCTCGCGCCCACGCCGATCCTGAACGCGTTGCAGGAAGCCGGCGCATCGGCTCCGAGCGCGCCGCACCAGCTCTCTCCTATCGCGGTAATCACGAGTGGATTCTCGAGGTATCCGGCGATCGTGTGGTGCCATGCCTCGTTCACGTTCACGCGGCGATCGACGGGCATCGCCCTCGCGGAACCGCCGGGCGCGTACAGGGCGCTATCGAACAGGAACAGCGACCAGGCGAGCGGATCGCGTTCATCGCGGAGATTCACCCACGAGTCGACAGGCGGATACGGATAGGGTGGCGTCGAATCATCCGAGAGCCGATTCGCGATGGACTTCGCCGCCAACTGCGATCCAACCGTGATGAATCGCAGTACCCGGGCGTGCGCGCCGGCACGAGCGGTGTCGTCGCGCAGCAGATACCGGTAGGTGACCAACGTGCCCATGCTATGCGCGACGATGATCAACGGACGGCCGTCGGTTCGCGCAAAGCCGTTTCGCATCACGTGCTCGACCGAGCAGTATTCGGTGCGAAATAGGAGATACGTCCACGTGTCAGTCGCGCCGGTGTGCAGCGCCGCCCATTGAATCCACTCCTCCGGCAGCCGGTTTGTTGACGCCCTGGTCGCATCGAACACGACATCCTCCAGCGACCGCTTCGGAAACAGAGGGGGCCGCGCCGTCTCGTAGGACGTCTGAATTTCCGACCGGCTCGGGACGCCGATGTCGTACGACGTCGGCTGGCCGGGAGCCACGCAAGCCGGGTCCAGCTGCGGCCGCGCCTCGAACGCGTGCTGATTGAAAACGAACCCCACGTCGTTCGGCCCAATGAGATCGGCGGCATTCGCGTTCTTCAATCCCACTTTCAACGCGCCAAGCCATTCGTTCATGATGGCCGTATCGGCGCGGTTCTCCTGGCCGCGACCATGAACAAAGAGAACGTACGGCCGAGTCGCGGCCGTGGACTGCTGCGCATCGGCGTCCCTCGGCGGCACCGCGCCGGCCAAGAGCGCAATCATAAGGGCGGCGAAGGTGCCGAGGAGGCAGCGAGCGGGCATTGTGAAGAATCCTCATTAACAAAAGTGTATGATTGGATCGCGGCGGTATGGATACTCTGTGACGTGCGATGACGCAGCCAGGACGATTGACCCTTGGTACGGTTCCGTGGCGACGCCGAGATCAGCGCGACGCGGCGGAGCACCTCGGTGCGCGTCTCTCCCATTGACTTTCTATGGGAGCGTCGATTAATGTCTTCCCCATAGGGTTTCTATGGGTCTATGATCGAGGATGCCAGATGCAACGCTCCATCGCACGACCGAGCACCACACTCACCGGCGCAATCATCGTTGCCGTATCCGGCGCGGCCACCGGTACCGGCGCGCTCGGCGGCCAAACCCCTTCGCCGGTTGCGCCGTGTGAAAGTCTGCTCGTCTCCCAGCAAGCCGCGCATGCGAATCGCATTCGCCCGTACCAGCTGCACCTTGCCGCACGAAATGGCGCCCAGCTCACGTATCTCGGGGTTCGCCACACGTTCGATCCGGCCGACACGCAGTTCGTCAGCATGCAACGCGAATTCGCCGCGCTCAAACCAACGGTCGTCTTCTTTGAGGGCGCCCCGTCGAGCCGCGTGGACACGTCGGCGACCGACGCGATTCGCGACGATGAGGAACCCGGCCTGGCACGGTACCTCGCCCGAGCCGCGGGCATTCCGGCCCGTTCGCTCGAGCCGTCGCGCGAGGCGGAAGTCGCGAGTCTGCTCCAGAATTTTTCCGCAGACGATCTGGTGATGTTCTATACGCTGCGACCCATGGAAGAGCTTCGCGATCGCCAGGGCGTTCGCCCGCCTCGGCTGGATACCCTGTTCGCGTATCAGCTCGCGGCCGTGCACAAGACTCGGGGCTTGGAGAACGCGTTGGCGGACACCAGCGCATTTCTGTCCGCCTTCGCTCGGAAGTATTCGGGATTTGACCCGCTCGCGCTTCCGGCCGATTGGTTCAACCCGGCATTGTCGTCGGGCGATGCACCGAAGCGCTTGTTCAACGCGATCAACTATGCGAGCTCGATGTTCCGAGACGTGTACATGTATCGCCAGCTCGCGTCGGCGATGCTCGAACCCGGCGCGAGAGTCTTTGCCGAGGTTGGCCGCGATCACATTCCGGCACAGGCGGCGGCCCTGCGCTGCTCCGCCGATGCGCCTCATTGAGCGCGAAGGCCCCTGACTGACGGCCCACCACGTTGTATATTGCCAGTTCTCATATTACGTGGTGGACTCCTGAGTCAACGCATCGCATCGGCGATCGCAGTCGCGGGGTCGTTCTTCATCGTGGCGTCGTGCGCGAGCGCACCTCGGAACGAGGTCCTCGACAAGTACCCCGCCGGGATCGTCGGCCGAACGAGCGTGTTCTACTACGACGTTCACGGCCGGACGCTCGCCGAGCTGCGCGCGGACATGCGTCGCGCCGGCCCCAAGGTGGCCGACAGCAGCTTCGTGGGAGAAACGCAATCGCCGATGCGCTGGAGCTGGCGCCTCGAGTCGACTGGCCCGGCGGGCTGCACGATTCGCGACGTAACGGTATCCGTGAACGCGCAGATCACGCTGCCGCGGTGGACTCCGCCGGCGGACACCGAGCCGGGTCTCGTCGCCGAATGGACGCGGTTCATCGCGGCGCTCGAGACGCACGAGGCGGGTCACAAGGATATTTCCGCTAAAGCGGGTCGCGAAATTGTCGACCGGCTCCGCGGTCTGTCCGGTCTCTGTTCGCAGATCAGCACGCGCGCGAACGATATCGCGAGGCAGATCGTCGATCGATCCGCCGCCGATCAGAAGGCGTACGATGCGGCGACTCGACACGGTATCACGCAAGGCACGTCGTTCGGTTCACGTCGAGCCGGTATCACCACGTTGAGCGCGACGGCCCCGCTCACGTTGTTGGCAGTGCCGCGCCCGGGGACTATTCGTGGTCTCGTTCCCGCGACGTTGGATCGTGCATGGCACGCGATGCCGGCGGTCTACACGGCGGTCGATCTCGCCATCGATGCAACGGACAGCGCGGCGCATGCCGTCGGCGACTCACTGACCGTGCGCGGAACGATCGGCGGGTTCGCGCTCAGCGACGTCGCCGACTGCGGTGCATCATCGGCCGGTCGTCTCGCGGATTCGGTCGACATTGCGGTGTTCGTGACGTCGCGGCTTGAGTCGACCCAATCATCAAACACCGCGCACAACGTGAACGTCGTAATGACGAACACGGTGCAGGCAGTCGCGCACCCGGCGAGTGCGGCGCCGGTGCTCTGCCGCTCGTTGGGGATAATCGAGAGACGCTTGCTCGAAGCGCTCCGTCGAGAGTTGGCGCGGCAGGAGGAATGAGCCCCATGCTCGTCATTCGCGACGCACAATTCGTCGAGCTCGCCAGGCAGAACGTTCGCGTCTTTGAGGAACGGCTCATCGCGCATCTGCGGGAGTTCTTTCCAGCTCAGACGCACGACCGCCACGATGCGGCGCTTCGCGCGATCGTTGCGTTCGGCATCGTCCGCGCGCGTAGGCACGGACTCGAAGCCGAGTCCGACCTCTGCAAGTATCTCAATCTGATGTTCGTGTTCGGCGCCGAGTTCGACGTCGACACGCGCTTTTCATGGGCTCGTCGCTCGCTCGACAACACGGCGATCGGACCGACGCTCAAGATCAACCGGCTATACTTCGACGCGCTCGATCACGAGCAGGAAGGGCTGGGACTCACGTCGGCGACGGATCGAGGTGGCTCATGACCGCGCCCGACGGTGAACGCGCGCCGAGCGCGCTTCAGGAGAGCGGCGATGCCGCCGACGCCAACTTTTCTTCGGAATCTCCAGACCACCCGGTCTTGCCGTGCGAGAAGAAGACATGGGTGGATGTGGCGCTCGTCGATGTCGACGGCAATCCGATAGCCAACGAGCCGTTCAAGCTCACGCTGCCCGACGGCACCGTGATCACCGGCACCACCGACGAGAATGGAATGACCGGCATGGATCAGATCATCGGCGTCGAAGGACAAATCGAGTTCACGAACCTGCCCGAGGGCGCGGGCGAGATCGTGCAATGACGCCCGCCTGAGCGATGCCGTACACCGTTCGCGCCCAGAATGGCGATACGCTGTGCAGCGTAGCGATTCGCCACGGATTCTCGAATTGCGGAACGCTCCGGACCACGGCGGCGAATAACGCGCTGCTCGATCGTCCGCTGACGAACGCGGACGACGTCACGATTCCGTCGTTCCGCGGCAGTTGGGTGTATACCAAGCTGGCAACGGGGCGACGGTGGACGGTTCGCTGGGCGTGGCCGCGCGTCGTGCCGCAAGCAGCAACCATTCGGATCGTGCGAAAGGCGGGAGTCGCACCGACGGCGGTCGCCGTCGTCAACGACATGGGAATCAGCCGATTCGTGCCGCGTTCGACGAACGAAGCCGGTGCGGACAACTGGGTCGATCACACCAACTACAACTACAGCGGGCCGTCCAACGCGGACCCGAACACCTTCAGCCTCGAGATCAACGATCCGAACGTCGCCACGGCGACGGTACGCGCCTATCTGGAGGCGCTGCGGCCGACGTTCGACGGGCACGGCGCCGTGAATGGACACGAACGATTCGCCGCGGGCGCCGTGCGTACGGCTCGGCGCCTGTATCTCACGGCGGGCCAACCGGCACACGCCGCGGCGAATCGCTATTGGTCGCCCGAATTACGGCTCGTGGTCGACAACGTCGATCGCGCACTGCGGCCGCGACAGACGCTGCTGGTGAGCGATCTCTTCGACGCGCAGGGAGCCGGCGAGGAGATTCAGATCCTCGATCAGGACGTCCGCGCCGTGTACGAGCTCGCCGCGTGTCCGAACGCCGAGGGTGAGAAGTGCATCGTGGCCTGGCACTCGGTGCCGCTGCGTCGCGGCCAGAACGTGGAAATCGAAGCGTGGATCGTCCGAGATCAGGCGGATGGAACGGGAAATGACAACGGCGTCGTCACTCGCGCCAACGTGCTCAATCGCGTGCGGCGAAACCTGCGCCGCATGTATGCGCAGGAGGAGTTGTCATTCACCCTCCGTGCCGTCGCCACGATCGACCCGCCCTCTGACATGCTCATGGTCTCGGAGCCGGACGGCGCGAACGCCACCGGGCAGAACCCCGGGAACACCGCGCAGGGCCAAGTGGGATTCACGATCACGATCACGCCGTGGGCTGCGCTCGCGGTTCCCGTGGTGAACGTCGTCGCGCCCATCGCCATCGCCGGCGGCAACACGCCCGCGGTGACGGCGGGGCTCATCGCCGCCGCGATCAACCATCTCCCGAATCTCGTGGCGCGCGTGAGTCAGAACGCACCGGAGTGCGGTCAGCCGCGCGGCAGTGCCGACATCGTCATCACGTGTGCGACCGGACACGCGACGATCTCCAATCTCACCGGGCTGGCGCAACAGGATTCGGCGCAGATCGTGGCGGCCTCGGTCTACAACCCGGCCGTCGTCGACGATGAGCAGCCGCCGGGTCAAATCCGCAAGGGAGGACCGCCAATGCGCCGGCAGCTCTTCAAGTGCCAGCAGACGACACCGACGCAAATCAGCGTCTTCGTCGTGAACGAGCAGCGCGGCGGGCTCACGACCTCTTCCCTCTTCGCGCTCGTCGGCAACGGACGCAACGTGGACGCCGAGGTGCGCAACTGCATGACCATGCAGGCCGCGCGAATGGATGGCACCCTCGAATCAGGCAATTCGGCGGTGATCACGTTCGCGCACGAAGTGGCCCATGCCCTGACAGACGCCGATCACGTGCCGGCGACCGTCGATATCTCGCTCTTGCACGCCGGCCAGAACTATCAGAACATCTGGTGGGACGACAAGCGGATTTCGGGACCCGGCTACGGGAATCAGGACATCGACACGATCTCCGACGCCGGAGCACCCCCGCTCGCGGCCCCGATGCCGCCGGCGAATCACATTCGCCTGGTGCGTGTTCAAACGACGCTGCACGCGCTCATCGCGGCCAATGGGAGCTTGACCTTTACGGCGCGGTGATCGGCAATTGCACGAAGGCGGCGTCGGCTGCCGGCGTCACCGCCTCGCCGCACCGATCCCCGCCGCACGACCGGTCGCCCAAGCCCAAAAGAAGTTGTATCCGCCCACCGGCCCGAACGCGTCGAGCACTTCACCACAGATGAACAACCCCGGATGACGGCGGCTCTCCATCGTGCGCGCATCCACCTCGGCCAGACTCACGCCGCCGCCCGTCACCTCGGCTTTTCGATATCCCTCATCGCCGGTCCATGGCAACTCGCCCGACACCAACGTGTCGATGAGCCTGAGGCGCTCGTCACGCCGAAGCTCGGCGAGCGAACGCGCCGCGTCGACGTTGGCCACACTGAGGAGCAGCGCAGCGAGGCGGTCTGGCAACCCAGCGCGCAACGCGCCCGTCACGGTGCGATTTGCCTGCGGACGGAACGCCGCCTCCCACTCATTCGCTCCAAACTCCGTCCACTGCACCGTGAGCCGCGCCGAAGTCTCGGGTTGCGACCGAACCGCGACGTGCGACACGTCGAGCACCGCTGGTCCGCTGTAGCCGTGATGTGTGAACAGGAATCCGCCAGTCGCCGACGCGCTACGCTTGGCCGAGTCGTCGCGCGCCGTCACTGTGACGCGGAGAGAGACGCCACTCAGCGCGTTGAACGGTGAATCGGTTGCGACGAGCGGCGTCAGCGCCGCGTAGGTCGGATGGATCGTGTGGCCGAGGCGCGCGAGCTCGCGCAGTCCGAGTCCGTCGCTGCCAGTGTTCGGCACCGACAGTCCGCCGGTCGCGACGATCACGGCGTCAGCATCGATCGGCGGCGCGCCGTCGCACTCGACGCGCCATCCCGCGTCGTGCGGAGCGAAGCCGGTGACGATGCTATTCATCCGCAGCGTCGTACCGGCCCGCGCTGCGTACGCCAGCAGTCCGTCGCGCACATCGCGCGCCTTGTTCGACAGTGGAAAGAGCTTCGACGACTCCGGTTCTTCCGCAAGCGGAATGCGCAGCTCATTCTCGAAGAACGCGATCTGTTCGGCCAACGGCCACGAGCGCAGTATCTTTCGCAAGACGTTCGGCGACGAGTCGGTGACGTAGCGCGATTCGTCCACGCGCATCGGCAACACGTTGCAGCGACCGCCGCCGCTGATCAGGATCTTGCGGCCACCATCGCGCGTCCGCTCGAGCAACGTGACCCGGGCGCCGGCTTGCGCGGCGAAAATCGCCGCCATCGAGCCGGCCGCTCCCGCGCCGATGACGGCGACGCGGCGTGGTGACTGCGGCGATTGCGCGGGCGGCAACGTCGGCGACGACATGCGGTGAACCTAACGTCTCGTCGTCGCAGGAGATCCAATCGCGTTTGGCGAGCGGCTAACGTGTCGCCCTCGCCGGCCGCATTTTACGGAATGATGCATTCGGAACGCGGAACGGTGAGCATTGCACGCGCGCTCTCGAAGATGGGCTTCTGCTCGCGGGCGCAGGGCGAGCGGCTCGTCCAGGCCGGGAAGGTGCGCGTGAACGGAACGATCGTGCGCGACGTGTCGCTGCGCGTGTGTCCCGAGCGCGACGCGATCGAAGTCGACAATGCGCCGGTCGCGAAAGCGACGCACGCCTACATCATGCTCAACAAGCCGCGCGGGCTCGTGACGACGCGCGACGATCCGCGGGGCCGCGCGACGATCTATGACTGTCTGCGCGACGAGTCACTGCCCTTCCTCGCGCCCGTCGGCCGGCTCGACAAAGCGAGCGAAGGGTTGCTGCTGCTCACGAACGATTCACGATGGTCGTCGCGGCTGCTCGATCCGGCATCACACATCGATAAAATGTATCACGTACAGGTGCGCGGCACCGCGCTCGACGCGGTGATGCAGCGCGTGGCGGCCAGCGTTGTCGAAGAAGAGACCGGCGAGCGGCTCGACGTCAAAGCGATCTCGTTGCTGCGCACGGGGTCGCGAAGCGGCGCGTGGTTCGAGGTCGTGCTCGACGAAGGCAAGAATCGGCAGCTGCGGCGGATCTTCGCGACAGTCGGGGTCGAGGTGTTGCGACTCGTGCGCGTCGCGATCGGGCCGATCGTGCTTGGCGATCTCGCGAAAGGAGCGTGGCGCGGGCTTTTGCCGGCAGAGGTGCGGGCAGTGGGTGGAGCGCGTCGGTCCTCCTGAACGAAGCGATTCGATGCGCTCTTGCGCCGATTCGATACGCTCATGCCGCGATTCTTCGCGATGATCGCGACGATCTTCGTCCGAGTGAACTTTTCGCGGTCCCTCTGTTTTCGTCGCGATATCGGCGCACGAGGCGCGCCTTCGCGTTCTGTCACAGCGATTATCGCCCAGTCATACTTTAGAGGTTTGTCATGAACCGTAACGCTTGGAGTTCCCTCATTATTCTCTCGGCCGTTTTTTTGGCAACGGCGTGCGGTGAGATGTCCGCGCCCGGCTCGCCGATCGCCAGCGATCCCGCCTCGCGGTCTGGCGGCACCGGCGGGGGCGGTGGTACAGCCGGCGGCGGAGGAACTGGCGGAGGCGGAGGAACTGGCGGAAGCGGCGGCGTGAGCGGCGTTTCCATTCTCCCGACCACTCCACCCGCGCCGGGGATTCTCATGCGCGAGTCGTTCGGCTTGGGCCCCGACTTCACGGAAGCAAGACCCGCCGGCGGCAACGGCCTACTGAAAATCGATTTCAGCGAGAAGAGTCTCAACGGCTTTTGGATCGAATACCCGGGATCGAGCAAGTCGCAGTGGATCGCGCCCGATACCGGCCAGATCATCGAATTCTGCGGCAGCAATAATCCGCACGAACTGCCGTCACCGCTCCAGGCGCCAGGGTCCGGCGGTTGCGCACTGTCGCCGTGGTTCCACCCGCCGAATTCCAATCCAACGGCGCTCATGCCCATCACGGTCGCACTGCCGACCGCCGGTTACGAGCTGGATGTCGACATGGTCCCTTCTCCCTTCCCGGGCACATATGTCGCGATGGGCTTCACGAACTCCAACGTGCTGCACAGCAATCTCGCAACGTCGGGCGCACTCTGGCTTCGCCTTGATGTCTCGCCCGATTCGACTTGGCGGTTTCACTACCAGCTGCGCACGGGCGGTATCGCCAACGGACAGCTCGTCGCGGCAGGAGGCGTCGACAATTTTGACGGTTGGCCCACGTCCTCGCTTCGGTACTCGACGAACGGGTCGGTGACGCTGACGATCGCCGGCCAGCTGGTCGGTACCTTCCCCGCGACGCTCGCCAATCCCAAGTATCTGGCGATCGAGGGCGTCGGCATGTTCGACAATCTGGTCTTCCGCCAATAACGCCAGTAACGGCAACGGAAAATCCGGGATACAAGAAAGCGGGATGGCTCGATAGAGCCATCCCGCGTTTCTGCTCCTGCTAGTCGGCGTCGGCGTCGTGCGCGACTTCAGTTTGGGACGCCTGAGCTATCAGCGATTACTCATGCCCGCAGCGCGCGCACCGGATCCAACCGGGACGCGCGCCAACCCGGCACACAGCACGCAACCGCGGACACCAACGCCATGACGCCCACCACGCCGGCGAAGGTGGCGGGATCGCGCGGTCCGACACGGAACAACATGGTTCCCAGGAGACGCGTGGTCGCGAGCGCGATGACAACACCGATCACAAGTCCGAATACCGTGAGCCGCATGCCCGATGACACCACAAGAGCAAGGAGCTGCGAGGGAGTGGCGCCGAGTGCCATGCGGACACCGAGCTCGCGCGTACGCTGAGAGACCATGTAGGCGAGAACTCCGTACAGACCGATCGCCGCAAGAATCAGCGCAATGCCACTGAACATCGTCAGCAGGGTCACGATGATCTGTTGCCCCGACGTCGAGCGATTCACTTGCTCGCGTAACGTGAGAAACTCGTAGGGCGACACGTTCGGATCGATCGCATGGATCGCGCGCACGACGTCGGCGCCAATTCCGGTGGGATCGTTTCCGGTCGTGCGCATGAAGATCGCCGCCGCGGTCGGCCGCATCTGGGCGAGCGGCACATACATGAGCATCGACGGCGATTGCGTGAGCGACCGATACTTCATGTCGGCGACCACGCCGACGACGCGCATCCACGTCGTGCGCAGCTTGAGCCGCCTGCCGATTGGGGACGCGTTCGGCCAGTACCGCTCGGCCAGTGCACGACTCACGATCGCGACCGGCGCTGACGTATCGGCGTCGGCGGCTCCGAAATCCCTTCCAGCAAGCAGCGGAATGCCGAGCGTCGCGAAGTAGCCGGGCGAGACGACGTTGTAGTCGGCGGTCGGCTGCTCGTCGCGCGACCGCACGTATGTGTCAGTGACAATCGGGCCGTTGGCGTACGGTCGCGTGGAAAACGGCTGACTTCGACTGATGGCCACGTTGCTGATTCCGCCGATAGCGCGCACGCCCCGAAGCAGATCGTCGTCGAAGCGATGCGCGCGTGCCGTGTCGTAGCCCGCCCCGAACAAATCGATCGTCGTCATGGTGACGTTCGACGTCGAAAAACCAGGATCTTCGCCGAGCATTCGGCGAAAGCTTCGCATGGTCAACCCGGCGCCGACGAGCAACACCACGCTGAGACTGACTTGGACGAGAACGAGCATGCTGCGAAGCCGAGCCCGCGAACTCTCGCCGATCGCGCCCGGAGCCGCGGCGCGCATGGCGCTCGCGAGATCCTGTCGCGTCGAATGGAGCGCAGGCACCAGCGCGAAGATCAAGGTCGAGCCCAAGCCCAGCGCCAGGCTCACCGCGATCACGCGCCAGTTCAAGTCCGCGGCGAATGCGAGGGAAATCCCGCCGCGCGGCGCAAAGAACAGCTGGAGTGCATTTCGCGAACCGTACGCACCGGCAAGCCCAAGACCGGTGCCGAGCGCCGCAAGGATGAGCCCCTCGGTGAGAAGTTGTCGAATCAACCGCGATCGACTCGCGCCGAGCGCACGCCGGACGGTCAGCTCCGATCGTCTCGCCACCGCGCGCATGAGCAGCAGGTTCGCCACGTTCGCGCACACGATCAAGAGAACGATGGCCGCGACCGCGGACGCGACGCGCAGCATGGGCTCGAGCTCCTTCGCGTTGTCCCATGGGTTCTGGTCCAGCGGAAGCACCCGCACGCCGCGGCCTCGATCGTCATTCGTAAACTCTAACTCGAGCCGGCGTGCCGCCGCATCGATCTGCGCCTGAGCGGCCGCGAGATTCACTCCTGGCGCGAGTCGCGCAAACCCTTCGATCCATCGTGACGATCGGTCGTTCAACGTGTAGCCAGAAGTACTGAACACCGCCTGCTGCGACGCGGGAACCCAGAACTGCATGGCGTAGCCGACGAACGTGCCGAGGAACTCCGGTGGCGCGATGCCGACGATCGTGTGAGGCGCACCGTTCAAGTCGACGGTGGAGTCGATCAGCCGGGGGCTTCCATGAAACCGGTCTTGCCACAACCGGTAGCTCACGACCACCACCGGATGCACGCGGTCGCCCACGTCCTCGCCCGCCATGAAACCACGGCCGCGGATGGGCCGGACTCCAATCGCGTCGAAATAGTTTGCGGTCACGATCTGACCGATGAGACGCTCGGCGCGATCGCCGCCGGTTAGTGTCGCGCCCGTGATCTTGCTGACGAAGAACGAGCTGAAGGCCGTCGTTCCTTTTGCGAGATCCATGAAGTCCGGCCACGACATGTCGTCGTAGCCCGACGCGCCCTTCGCCGTCCCGGCGATCGCCACGAGCTGCTCCTGGTCGCGAACTCCGGGGAACGGATGATGAACGATCCCTTCCGTCCACGCGAGGACGGCGGCGTTGGCGCCGATTCCCAACGCGAGACATGCGACGGCGATTGCCGACACGACCGGCGTCCGGCGGAGCATGCGAAACCCAAATGACAGATCGTGGATAGCGCGCTCGCGCCACCGATTTCCCCACCCGTCGCGAAGGTCTTCCTGGATTTGACCGACGTTGCCGAATCGCCGGCGTGCTTCATCGCGCGACTCGGCCGCCGTGAGTCCGGCCGTCCTGAGCTCGTCGGCCTCGAGCGCGAGGTGATCTTGCAGCTCTCGCGCGATGTCGGCGTCAGACGGTCGCGGGCGTCGCTGCCACCAGGGCATCGCTCATCCCTCCGAGGGCCGCATGACACGGGTGACGGCGGTCATGAGCTGCGCCCACTTCGATTGCTCGCGCCGCAGCTGTTTTCGGCCGGCGGCGGTGAGGCGATAGTACTTGAGCTCGCGCGCAATCTCGCCGCGGACCTCGAACTTTCCGGCAATGAGTCCGTTACGTTCGAGCCGGTGCAGTGCCGGGTACAGGGAGCCGTGTTCGACCGACAGCACGTTTTCGGTCGTCTGCCGGATGTGGTTGGCGATGCCGCGGCCGTGCGTCGGGCCGAAGATCAGGGTTTTCAGCACGAGCATGTCGAGGGTGCCCGGCAGCAGCTCGAGTTTGTCGTCGTCTGCGCGATGCGGCATGAGGCGGGTCGATGGTAGACAATCGACTATACGATAGTCGATAGACTACTATCGATCGGCGGGGGGAATCTGTCAAGCGGCCAATGCGCGCGCTAACCGCGAGAGGCGCGAACCCCACGCGCCGCCGGGAGCGCATCCTCGGAAATCCGCCCGCGACGCAGCGCCTCCGAACGCGAACGGACGCATTGGTCCAGCGTCTCGCATCGGCATTGGACGAGACCCTCGAGCAACCCCTTCATGCGCTCGGCTTGCTCGATGCGCCGCGCCAGCTCGGCGATTTTTCCTCGTGCCATGGTCTGCCATCGGGCGGACGCCGGTGTCGACCGATCGAATCCTGAAATCAGCTGACGCGTTTCGGCGATGGTGAACCCCGACTCCTGCGCGAGCCGAATGAGCGCGAGCGACGAAAATACATTCTCGTCGTACACGCGCCGGCGGCCGATCCGGCGCGCCGGCGGAATCAACCCGGCCTCTTCGTAATACCGCAGCGCCGACACGTGCAGCCGGGCGCGGCGGGCAACCACGCCGATTGGAATCACGTCATCCGTGGCGCCCATGATGCCTCACATTGAGAGCGTGATGATCGGACCACGATCACGTACTGCCGGGCGGAACGATCCCGTTCATCCGGAGATACTCGACGAGTTGCCCGTAATGATCGTAGGTGTGCTCGATGTTCATGATCGCGATGCGGAGCCGTGAAGAACGCGGCGGACCGTACAGCGCGTAGCTGGGGCGCGGCACCAGTTCGTTGGCGTCGTCGATCGTGCGAGCGGCGCGCTCCATATAGTCGAATGCATCGCGAACGTACGCGATGACCTGCTCCTTCGTGCGCACGTTCGGATCGCCCGCTTCGGCTCGCGTCACGTTACCGCGCAACTGGTCGCCAAGGATCGCGCCGCCATCGAGGTACAAGTCAGCCGCGATGTGCTTGAGCTGCTCGGCATATGATCGTGTGCCCGCGAACCTGCCAGCCGTCGGAACGAAGTCATATTTGTCCGCGGGCATGGCCTGGGCGAGGCCGAGTACACCCTTCGCCATTGGCTCGAGCGCCGACAGCACGATTCCGGCGTTGTTGCGAGACGCTTTGAGTGAATCCGACTGCGCGGCGATCCGGGCGCCGGGACAGAGTAAGGCGAATACGACGACGATGTGAAAACGATGCATGAAGCCTCCGCGCCGGCGGAGCGAGCGAGTTCGCGGGGGCGATCACGCTTCGCTCCCCAATCCGACAACACAGGCTAAGAGCTCAAGCGCACTTGAGCGCAAGAGGGCGCTGCTTAATGTTCCTCCAACGCGGTTCGCGGCTCGACCCGAGCGGCGCGCCAGGCGGGAGCCACCGCGGCGAGCAGTCCCGCGACGCCGAGCACGCCGATCGTCCCAGCCAGCGTCGGGACGTCGTACGACGCCACCCCATATAATAGATGTCGAATCGCGAAACCCGCGCCGAGGGCGACGACGACGCCGATGGCGATACCCGCGAGCGTGAGCGCGCTCGCCTCGCGCGCGACGAGCGCGACGATCTGCGCGGCCGAGGCCCCCAAGGCGCGGCGCACGCCGAATTCCTGGCGACGCTGCAGCACGCTGTACGCGACGACGCCATACAACCCGATCATCGCCAAAAAGAGCGCCGACGCGCCGAACGCCGTCATGCAACGCGAGGCGAAGCGTGCGCTCGCACTCGAGTCGCTGATCAGATCATCGATTGTCCGAATTCGGGAGACGGGGATCGTCGGATCGACGCGCGCGACGGCGCGTTGGATCGTCGCCGCGAGATGATCCGCCGGCAACGTGCTCCGCACCACGAATTGCAATGTGCTGAACGTTGGATACGGCTTCTGCGTGTACGGCACGATCATCTCGGGGCGCGTCGTGTCCGTGAGCGCGTATCGTCGCATATCCGCGGCGACGCCGACGACCGTCATCCACGGTGCGCTGCTCTTCGGTCCGCCCAACCTGATCCGCTTGCCGACCCCCGACTGGCCAGGCCAAAGCCATTTCTCCATCGCGCGGTTCACGATCACCACCGGCAATCCGTCCTCGCGATCCGTGGTGTTGAAGTCGCGACCCGCGATGATCGGCGTGCCGAGCGCGCGGAACATGCCGTCGCTTGCGACCGTGTAGTCCGCGCCGACAATCGGACCATTCTCAGGCTGGGGCCGATTCTCCGCGGAGAACACGGTCCATTCCTGAGATCCCGAGAGTGGAAGCGGCTTTCCCATGGCGGCCGCGTCGATCCCGGGGATGGCGCGTATTTGCTCGAGGGCGGCGGCGATGAAGCGCGCGCCGGCCGGGTGCTCCATGTACGTCGGGCCTTGGCGTTCCGGATAGCGGTTGCGCGGCAGCGTCAGCTCGAACGTCACGCCGTTCGGTGCCGTGAAGCCAAGCTCCGTGCGTAATTGCCGGGCGAGACTCTTGCCCATCAAGCCCGCCATCGCGACGAGCACCACCGCCATCGTGACTTCGACGATGATGAGAATCCGCCGCAGACGCTCGGCGCCGGCAGCCGCTCCCATGCCGCGGCCGCCGCGACGCAGCGTCTCGATGAGGGGAATCCGCGACCCGAACAGCGACGCGCCGACTCCCGCCGCGAGTCCAACGACGATGGTCGCCGTCAGCGCGACGATGAGTGTTCTCATATCGAAGGACGCATTCGCGACGAGCGGGAACTTGTCGGAAAGCTGCGCGCGAACGACATGAAATCCGGCGAGCGCCATCCCCGTCCCGGCGACCCCGGCGAGGAAGGCGACGGCGAGCACGTCGACGACCGATCCGAGGACGAGCCGCCAGGCGGGTGCGCCCAACGCGCCGCGGACCGCCAGATCTCTCCGCCGCCGCTGCAGCTGCGCCAACTGCAATTGCGCGGTGTTGACGCACGCGATGAGGAGCAGGAGCGTGACCGCGGCCAGGAGGCTCAGGAACAATCGCGCCGACTCGCCGACGAGCTGCTCGCGGAGCGGGACCGCTTCAGTTCCGAAGAACGCTTTCGCTCCCGGGTAGATCTTGCGCATCGTCTCCGTCACCTGATCCAGCTCGCCGCGCGCGCGGACGATCGCCGTTCCGGGACGAAGGCGAGCGATGATGGCCATGTCCTCCGGTCCGCCGGCCGGCGGCGCGATGGGCACCCACAGCTCGGCGCGCGCGGGAAACTCGAACGTCGGCGGCATCTCGGCGCCGCGCGGGAAGGCGAAGCCCGGCGGGGCCACACCGGCGACCACATACGGCTCCGAATTGAGTGCGATCGTGCGGCCGATGATGTGCGTGTCGCCGCCGAAGCGGCGCCGCCAGAGCGCATCCGACAGCACGACGGGTCGCGTCTCTCGCGGAATCTCGTCCGATCGAGAGAAGAAGCGTCCGAGCTCGGGCCGCACACCGACGGCCGCGAAGAAGTCGCCCGTCGCTTGAATAGCGTCGATGCGCTCCGGGAGCGCGTCCTCGCCGAGGTTCATTGGCCGCGCGCGAAATCCGGCGACCGACTCGAACGACGGCATGTTGTCGCGCATCACGGTCAGTTGCTTGCCGCCGATCGGCTGCAGCGCGTCGCCGGCGCCGAGCGACGGCACGTACTGCCAGACCATGACGACGCGCTCCGGTTGCCGAAACGGCAACGGCGACAGCAGCACCGCATCCACGATGTTGAACATGAGTACGCACGCGGCGAGGCCGAGTGCGAGCGTGGACACCGCGGTCAGCGTGAATGCGCGCTCGCGCGCGAGCCGCCGCAGTGCGTGGCGAAGTTCCTGAGTGACGTGTTCCATGCGTATTCTCCGGTGGCGTGCGCGTTCGCTGGCGGCATCGGCAGAGCTCACGTAGCGTCTGGCGTCGGCGAGATCTCCTGATTCGCGTGCGACCTGCGCACGCGCGTCGGCCTCGGACATACCCTGCGCGATGAGATCGGCCACGCGCATGTCGCAGTGAAACGCGATCTCGTCGTCGAAGTCCCTGCGAATCTGGTGTGCGCTGCGCCAGGGCAATTGGAAGACGGGGCGTGGGCCGTCGGCTGGCCGCCTCATGCTGGATCGAGCACCCGAAAGATCGCGGCGGCGTAGCGCCGCCAGTCGGCGTCTTCGGCCTTCAGCCGTGACCGGCCTTTCGCCGTGAGGCGATAGTAGCGCGCGCGGCGGCCATTCTCGGAAACGCCCCACGACCCGCTGACGCAGTCGTCGTGCTCCAGACGGTGCAGCGCCTTGTAGAGCGGCGCGTACTCCACCGCGATCACGCCGCGCGTGCGGTCGCCGATCCAGCGCGCGACGGCGTAGCCGTGCATCGGTTCCCTCGTCAGCGCGCGCAGGACGAGAACGTCGAGTGTGCCCTGCAGCAGGTCCATGCCGGCATCCGGCATCCGCTCTCCAAGTACCAGGTACTAGGAACGTGCGAATGCGTGCGGCGGCGCGCCAGCGGATTTACCATTTCCGGACAAAGGAGGAATCACTCAGGACGCGCCGTCGCGGTGCGAGCACACCCCGGCCGACAGCGGCCTCAAAACGCCGTGAGCCGGTATGTCGTCTTCATCGTCAACGCCGTGCCGGTCGCGTCGTGTGACACGACGAGAAACGCGGTCGATCCCGGACGGTACTCCCACCGGGCCACGAGATTGACGCTCTCGTTCCTCACACGAAAGCCATCGAGCGCCGCCGCCGGCGGAGTGAACGAAACGAATCGATCGTCGTAGGACTCGGCCGCCGGCGTGGCGCTCAACGCGCGCACATCGGAATACGCGCCATTGCTGAAAAAGGGCGCGACGTACGCATCAAACGTCAGATCCCGCGTGAGTGCGTAGCTCGAGCGGATGGTGATGGCGGTCGTGCGCTGCGTCAGGCGCGCGAATGCATGACGTACGGTATCGACGTCCCCGCCAAAGTTGCCGAGCCACTGTGTGTTGTCGTGGTTCGTCACGAACACCGCTCCGAGTGTCGCCTGCCAGCGCGATGACAGGCGGAGGTCGACGATGGGATTCACGCTCTGCATGCGCGAGCGGCCGCCGTCCGCAATCGTCCAATTGCCGTGCAACGTCGGCGCGATGCGATCGCGTGGATCGCCCTGAATCGTCAACCACGGGATCAGCTCTCGATCGCTGCGCAGCGCGGGGCCGCCCCGGGCGCAGAAGTCGCACACCACGCTGCCCAGGTGACCAATCGTGGCGCCGCCGCGCAGCCACCAGTTGTTTCGAAATTGGAGATGAGTGTTCGCGTTCACAGCGTTCTCCAACCGTTGATCCTGCGCGTTCCACGTATCCCACTTGTTGAAATTGAAACGCCAATTGTTGTAGAACGCGCGCGGCGTGCGGAGCGTGTAGTCCAGCCATGTGGCCACCGTGCGTTGGTCGGCACGCTGCAAGTAGCCCATGTCGTTCGAATCGTAGCCCGGTGACTGATGCTCGAAACTCGACTCGAACATGAATGCGCCGCCGTACTTCCCTACCGCCGCTTCTTCCTGATCGCCCGTCAATACCGCGCGCGTCGAGTCGAGGCCGGCTCCCGGGCGCTGAAGAAAATGCACACCGTCCCGCTGCAACTGCGTGATGGCCGACGGCGACCCCGCGATTCGTGATTCGGTGGCCGAACCCCAGACCTCATATCGACCGTCGAAGAAACGATGCCGGAACGTTGCGCCGCCGACTGCGGCGCTCTGCGCGAGATAAGGCGACGTCCACTCGTTCATCGAGCGCCGAACGAACGTTCCGAGCAATCCAACGGCGCTCTGTCCCCCGCGAAAATCCTGTTGGACCCGCGCGACGGCGTAGTCACTGCGCGGCTCGATCGTTTTGCCGTCCACCGTCGCGCCGTCGGTGGATGCGCCGAGCGCCGCGATCGTCAGCCCCGCATCGGTTCGGCCTGTAAGCTTGACTGCCGAGAGAATCGGCACCGCGTTGAATGCCGAGCCGTCGCCGTACAATGCCGCGAGCTGCGGCGCGCGACCGATGCGTCGCGAATAGAATAATTCATCGCTGCCGCAATTCACGGCGTTGCAATTGAACGGAACCGTGTATGGCCCCGCGCCGTCGAGAAAGAACGGCCGGTGCTCCGGAAAGAACGTCTCAGCCGGCGACAGATTCACGACCGACGGATCCGCCTCGACCTGGCCGAAATCAGGCAGGATCGTGGCGTTGAGCGTGAAGGCCGGCGCGAGGCCTAGACGCACATCGCCGCCCGCGCCGAGCTCCGACTGGCCGGCATGCGAGATCGTACGAATGAATGGCGTCGCCTCGACCGGATGCGGGCTGCCCGCTCCCTCGAGCCCCGTCAATACACCAAACTGCGAGACAATCCCCGGACGGCTTGGATGATACGCGGGCCAGCTGTCATTCTCACCGCGACGCTGAATCGCTCGATTGACCAACAAGCCGAGGCGGGACGCCGCGGCGCCCGAGACGCCAAGCTGCGAGAACGGAATGCTGAACTCGGCCGCCCAACCCAACGAATCGATCCAGACCGCCGCACTCCACACGCCGTCCCATGATACGTCTTCTCGGCTATCGGCACTGATCGCCGCGTCACGCTGCACACCGGCGGCGTTGACGTAGAATTCGTAGCCGGTGCGACCGTCGCCGCTGGTGCCGAGGTAGATGCCAATCTCGTCGGAGGCGCTCGTGCCGTCGCGGCGGGACAGCGTGTGCACGATGCTGTTCGGCGCCGGATCGAACGCGCGCACGAACACGTAGAGATTGCGCGCATCGTACGCGACCGCGAACTCGGTGCGGAAGCTCGGCTCGCCATTCTCTTGCGGGCTCCATTGGCGAAACGACCGCTCACACGGAATCCCTGCCCAAATCGAGGACTCGTCGGACTCGTTCAAAGCCGGCGGTCGCGGCAAGCGGCGAGCAACGATGCTGGACGGACTCCCCGCGACGAGCGCGGCAAACAACACGATCGCGAACATTGGCTCTCCTGTTAGTGAACGGAGGTTCGCGATCGCGGAGGCCATCTCTCATGTGCCAGGGGACTGGCTGGCCGCGCGAGGGGATGGAGTGGCCTCGGCCGAGCACCCACGCGACCTATCTTCAAAGCATGATCGCGCGCACGTCTCGCTACTGGGTCACGGTCGTCCTGGCCGGATTCGCCATCTACACGGCCATCGCCGTGCTCGGCGCGCTGTCGGCGCTCACGTATTTCGGCGCAACGCATACGGTGATCGATTGGCGAGGGTACATCGCGAATCGATTCCTCGAGCAATACACCTGCGCGCTGTTCGTGGCGCCCTTGTTCTGGTTGGTGGATCGGTATCCGCTCGTCCCGCGCGATTGGAAGCGGCACGTCGGCGTTTTCGTGATCGCGATCGTCACATTCATCGCCGTGAAGTACGCGATCATGTTGCCACTGTATCGGTGGTGGAGCGGCGAGACGCCGGCGACATATTGGCTGGCACTCGTCGACAACGCCGTGCCGGTCTCATTCGACTTTCTTGCGATCGTCGGCGTGGCGCACGCGCTGCGCTACTATCGGGAAGTACAAGAGCGCGAGCGCGCGGCGGGCGAGTTGACGACGCAGCTGGTGCAAGCGCGACTGGATGCGCTGCGCGGCCAACTCCATCCCCATTTTCTGTTCAATACGCTGAATGCCGCGGCGACGCTCATGCACGAGAACGTGGCGGCGGCCGACGACATGCTCACCCAGCTCGGGAGTCTGTTGCGTATCTCGCTCGAGCGGACGGAGTCGGAGGTCACGCTCGAGCGCGAGCTCGAGTTGGCGGACCGCTATCTGGCGATCATGCGATACCGGTTCTCCGACCGGCTGTCTGTGGCGGTCAACGTGTCGGATGACGCCCGTCTTGCGTTGGTGCCGCCGTTCATAACGCAGCCATTGCTGGAGAATGCGCTCGAGCATGGCATCGCAAGGCGGCGAGGTGCGGGGAGCATCGACATCGTCGCACGGCGCGACGACGGCGCGTTGGAGGTCACGATCGCGGACGACGGCGCGGGTTTGTCGGCGTCCGCGGGGAACGGGATTGGCCTCGCGAACACGCGTGCCCGCCTGACCCAGTTGTATGGGGCGCGCGGCGGACTCGAGTTGTCCGCGTCGGATTCGGGCCGCGGTGCGCGCGCGGCAATTCGCATTCCCTACAGGACGTTCCCTGCGGTCTCTTCATGCGACGCGTCGTAATCGCCGACGACGAGCCGCTGGCACGGCAGCGTTTGCGGATGATGCTCGCGCGTCATCCGGAGTTTATCGTCGTCGCCGAGTGCCGCGATGGCCAGGAAGCCGTCGACGCCCTCGTCGCCGAGCGTCCCGATGCAATATTTCTCGACGTGGCAATGCCGGCGCTCGACGGCTTCGAGGTCCTGGAGGTGCTCGAGGCAGAGTCGAATCCCGCTGTCGTCGTGTTCGTGACGGCGTTTGCCGATCGGGCCGTTCCGGCGTTCGACGCGAACGCGGCGGATTTTCTGCTCAAGCCGTACGATCAATCGCGATTCGACCGGGCGATCGAGCGCGTTGAAGCGCGACTCGGCCGGTTGCCCAGCGCGACGAGTGACGTGCTGCGCACGCTGCCGCGCCCTCTCACGGCGGAGCGTTTTCTCGTGCGCGGCACCAATCATCTGTACTTCGTGCGTACGGCCGACGTGGAGTGGATCGACGCGGCGGCGAACTACGTACGCCTCCATGCCGGAGGGCGCGTGCACTTCGTGCGGGACACGATGAAGCACGTGATCGAGCGCTTGCCGGCGGAGCGGTTTCTCCGCGTGCATCGCTCGATGATCGTGAATGTGGAGTTCATTCAACGCCTCGAGCCGGCGGAACACGGCGAGTTCGTCGTCACGATGCGCGATGGAAAGCGGATTCAGACGGCTCGGACCTACAACGAACAGGTGCGCGCGTTCTTGCGCCGCTAGGCCTTGCCACGTTCTGGCCAATGCGCCTATCAGCAGCTCACCGCACCTCGAGCGTCATTCACTCCGCCGCCCGTCCTGAACAAGCCGTTCGTACAGGCGCTGGCCGATGGCTGCGTGCCGCTTGTCGCGGTCCTTCACGGAGAGCGGCGCGGATGCATCACGAACCTCGAGGCCGCTGATCTTCTGGAGATTCTTCTGAAAGCGTGCGAGCCCGCATTGCGCGAAGGCATCGGGATCGATCGAAAACGCGTACACCGCGGCGGCGAAGAGGGTTCGTACGCTGTTGCTGTTGATCACAATTCCCCCGTTCGCGTCCACCGCGAGGCGTCTCGCTCGGCGGTCCATTTGCGGCGTGAACGAGACGACGTCGACAATGGGTTTGCGCTCCGCGCCCTGTTTGAACGCGCGCAGCGGTGTGTGCATCAGCGCGCGCACGACGTGCGGGACGTCGCGCTCGTAGGCGGTCATCGCGTGCGTCGGGTGACGCGCCGCCCAACCGCCGTATGCAGTGTCGGCCAGGGCCGCGAAACCGGCCGGCTCGCTTGCGCTGTCGGCTAGTTGGCGCACGGCCTCGCAAACCACGAGGGCTCGGAGTGCCCGCGTCGGATAGGTGCTCCACCGACTCCCGGCGCGGTGCAGATCCGGTTGTCGCTCTTCGGCAACGATGCTCGGCTCGGCGTCGATCATGCCAAGCAAGACGTCGGCGTACGCCGGACCGCCGACGAGCACCGCATAGACGTCCGCGAACGTTTCGCTTCTCCACCGAATCGACCACGCGGCGATCCGCTCCTCGAGTGTTTCGTCGACGGAACCGGCCGCGGCCGCGCGAAGCGCGTCGGCGATGCCCGTCTGAAGCTCGCCGGTCAGATCAAAATCATCTTCAACGAGATGACCGGCTTCGTGCGCGACGACGATGCCATGCGGCAAATGCGCAAGTTGATAGTGCGGTACGCCGATCAGAGGAACAGGTAGCGTGCGCAGAATGTCGTCGAACAGTGCGGTCGCGTCTTCGCCCGCCCCGGTCTCGTCAATCTCGTACCCGAAACCATGCGGCCTCGCAAACGCGCTTCGTTCCGGCGTGGTGAAGACCAGTGGAGGCTCGCGTCGTGCGACATGATGGACGACGCCGCTCGCCACCGCGCGATTTCGCGCCGGCTGGTAGGCCTGCCACGCCAGCTCGTCAAACGGCGCGAGCTCCGTCCGGAGCGGCTCGACGAGTCGCAGCGCGAACTTCGAGCGATAGAACTCCCAGATTCGAAAGGCGCCGAGGAGCTGCGTGTCGAATCGATCAGCATCGGCTTGGTCCAGCGTGTCATCATCACCGGCGCTCGCCGGCAAGGATTCAGCGAGGCGTGTATAGAGCACCTCGAGGCTTTGGCACACGTCCTCGAGCTGCGTGCGGTGAATGGAGAATGCGTCGCTCGCCGCGATGGCGCGCCACGCGCCGATTTCCGATCGCAGGCTCGACAGCTTGATCGCCGTCACCACGCGACGAGTCTTTTTGCTCGCCATACGTCACGGCACCGCGCTCATGAGGAGGTCGTCGCCATCGAGCTCGGGGTCGCGAGCAAACAGGGCGATGCACGCGTTTCCGAGCCGCTCTTCTATCGATACACTCTCGCCACGCGTTTCGACGGCGCCGCCGCGGCGCGCGAGCCGGGCGATATCGCCCGGAGTGTGCCGCGCGCGCAACGCGGAGATCAGAGCCTCCGACTGCTCGTGCTGTTCGGCCGGCGTGCCGAGCCCCGCGGCCAGAACAACGGGGAGAGCGCCCAGCAGAAACAACTGCGCCGCGAATCGGTTGCGCAGTAAGAGCTGGCGCACCGCTTCGCTCACGCTCGGTGGACGCGGCGTATCGACGACGACGAACGGCGCCGCCCCCTCGGCCGTCGCGGACTTGAAGACCGACGCGAGATGCTTTGCGTCGAAGCCGGCCGCGAGGGAGAACGACGGATTGAACTGGAGGAACAGCTCGTCGCGCGAACGCGATTCGCCGATCGGCGCCGCGAGATGCACGACATCGTACCCCTGGCGCAGCAGTCGATAGAGATCGTCGACCTTCTCGACGGGCGGCGAATCGACGTCGAATCCTTTGGCCCGGTACAGCCACCGCAGATCGGTGCCGCGCGCGAGCTGACCGCGCTGCGAACTCACTTGCATGTCCAACATCGGCTCGAGCAGCAGCACTCGTGGGAAGGTTCGCTCATGCTGGCGGCGCGACATCGCCTCGCGAAGCGCCTGCCTCGTGCCTGCGTCGAGCACCGAGGTCACCGGGAGATGTCGCATCCGTTGAAAGCGCACGACAGCGCGCTGCGTCACCGCGCCGAACACGCCATCGACGACGACGAGCTCGCCCCCGAGTTGCGAGAGCGCCCCCTGTGCCCACGACACGCGCGTGTTCTGCAGCGTGCCCGATGCCGTGCGCCACATGTGGTGAAGGTTCTTCTTCCATACGAGAGGTGTGGCCGACGCCGGATCGAGCAGTATGAGCTCCCACGGCACAGCGTGAAACGCCGGGATGTCGCATTCGAACATGAAGTCGCGCGATAGGTGTGAAGGGTCCGCGCGGGCCTCCGATTCGTCACCGATCGCACGCTGCAGCGACTCGGGCAGCAATGACTCGGCGATCTCGCGTCCGAACGCGACCCAGTTCTGTCGCAGGCGCTCGACCAGGTCGAGCGAAGGAGAGCCGCCGGTCGGGCCGCCCTGGAGCATTTCCAGTTGCGTGGAAAGCGGCTCCCCAATCTGCCGACGCGTCGTGACCGGACTGTCGTGCGAGGTCCTCACGGACACCAGGGTCGCATCGCGCGGGCTGTCGATCCTGATCCCCACGCCTTCGGCGTGCGCGAGCTCGTCATGCCACGCCGCTGCGCGCGCCGCGGACAAGCGGTTCGGTGACCGATCCATGCGCATGCCCAGCTCAGCGTAGATGGATCGCGCCTGGCTCTCGTATCGCGCTTGGTCGTTCGCATTTCTCGACTCGGCCGCCAAACTGCCGAGCAGCGCGTACAGGCGGGCGTTGTAGATCGACCGCACCGCATCCTCGCGACCCGGGCCCTCGAAGAGCTTGCCGCTGATCCGCGCGAGCGAATACGACGCCTGCGCCGCGCCGCCGCGGAACTCCCGCTCGGCGTGCTCGAGATACGTCACGGCAACATACGTCGGAAATTCATCCTCGACCGACCGGATTCGCTCGAGCCATCCCTTCGGCAGAACGTCGACTGGATCGAGTCGCAAGCGATCGCAGGCGAGTGCGATTCCCCGCCACGCGAGCGGAGTGGTCGCTCGACGGAGCGTCGGAAGCATCTCGTCGAGCTCCGTCACCGCGCGCTCACGGTGGCCGAGCACGCGCAGCAGTTCGACGCGGTTGAGCGCGAGCCGAACCTGGTCCGCAGGAACGATCTTCATGTTCGCCGGCCCCACGGCGAACGCGTCGACGAGCCGAAGTACGCGCTGGGCCGTTCCGGGGGAAATTCCGGAGGCGACGCGCGCGCGCCGAAGTTCCGTGAGATTCGCGAGACGCGCCAACGGATGGTCGAACGCGGCCAGAGCGCGCTGGAGCGCATCGACCTGTCGCGCGTCATCGTCCGGATCGCCGAGCTCGAGCGACGCGACCGGAACCAACACCATGTTTTTCGGATGATCATTCTGCGTCGACGTCGCGGCTGCTTCCGCGGCGGCGAGCAGGCGCCGCACTTCGTCGCGATTGCCCAGACGATCCTGAAACGCCGCGCGAAGGAGAGTGAGATCGAGTTGCAGCGCGTCTGAGGCACGGGTAAACGCATCGCGTTCACCGAGATGCTCACCCGCTTGGCGCACGTCGCCCAAATCGTACAGGAATATGCGCGCGGTGCTGAGGAGCAGACGCGCGACCTGCGCGGGCTCCTCGGTGGAGTCGGTCAGCGAGTGCAGCAGGTCTACGGCGCGACGCAGTTGCATCCCGCGGCGAAGCGCGTGCGACTCGACGACCCCGCACGCAAGCGCGACTTCGTTCCACTTCGCGCACTCGGGCGACCCACGCGGTGCGCTCAGGCACTGCTTTCGAGCGGCGGCGCCTGCCTTGCGCGCGAGCTCCCGCGCGGCTTTCGGATTGCCCGCCTCGAGCTGCAAGGCGGCGAGGATGGGAGCTTCCTCCTGATCGACGGAACGCCGCCCCCGTCTCCACGCGGCGGCCGGCCCCGCGCGTCGAAGCGCGCTCGCGGCGAGGCCGCACCGCAGGTCCACCTCGAGCTGGGCGCGCTGAATGCGTGCGTACGCGTCGCGCAGGTCGCTCCGCGACACACCGCGCCAGTTCGCCAGGACATTCTCAGCCTTCACACACGCGTCGAGCGCGCGCGCGTATGCGCCGCTCTCCTGACTGCGCTGCACGATGCGAAGGACGGCATCGACGTATGCGGCGGCATCGTTGCGCCGCCGCGCGACTCTGCCGGCTTCGGCATCGATAGAGTCGGCGTCACGAGTGTCGGCGACCGGCGCCTCGGCCAGCGCGCTGAGCACGGCTTGTCGTTCGTCGGCGGACAACCGCGCGCGCCGGGCTTTGTGCAACGCTGCGAGCGCCGATGCGCGCGACGCCTCGTCGTCGGCGAGCTTCCAGCGCAGCACCGCGTTCTGTGCGACGGAGACGACTGTGGCCCAGGGCGCCCCACGCTCCGTCCACTCGTCGGCCTGCCGCAGGTGGATTCGCGCGTCGTCGATGAGACGCTGACGTTCCGCGGGCGCCGCAGTGTCGGCGGCCTTTGCGCGCGAGTGCGCGAGCACGAGGTGCGCCGTCGTGACGAGCTCCCGCGACACGAGCGGCGTCTCGTCGGGACCCGCTTCGGTCTCGCTGAGATCCTCGGACAACAATACGGACCCGAGCGCCGCGAGCGCGTTTGGCTCATTCCAGAACTGGCGAACGCGGCGCTGCCAGCGTGCGCCGGCCGCCGACGCGTCGAGCTCGAATTCATGGAACGTCAAATCGGCGAGCGTTTCGTCGAGCCATGCATCGCGTGTGATGAGCCTGCGCTTCAGGCGACGGACAGCGTCGCGATGAATCAGCCGGACGACCGCCTGCTGCCGCAACGCCCGGCGCATCGGATGCGTGACGGACGGCTGTAACGCAAGCGTCTCGGTCGTGCCCGCGTCGACGTTGACCCACGACGATGCGCTCGCGTAGCCGCGGAGCTCGTCCCACAGCTGATCGAAATCGAGCGGCGCCACGTGCGAGCCGTGGCGTCCATCACTCCACTGCGCCGGCCAGCGCTCGTCGCGTACGTCGTCCCGCTTCGGCTGGTCGTAGCGGCGGTCGCCGCCCATGGCGCGTTGCAGGTGCGGACCAAGCACGTCCTCGACGACGTCACGCCTGAGATGGCGAACGAACGCGGCATACCGCAGGAGCCAACGCAGCGGATAGCTCGGAATCCGCCGCAGCACACGTTCCATGACAAACAACACCTCCGGCTCGGAGTTCTTCTCGATTTCCTTCGACGTGATCTCAGGATTGGCCTGGAGCACGTCGGCGTAGAGCGCGAGCATGAAGGGAACACCGCCGGCTTTCCTGACCACCGTGTCGATGACGTCCGAATAAGGAACGCCGCGATTCTCCAGGAGATAACGGCGCGATTCGGTTGGGTCGAACGGTTTCACCTCGCTGGTGTTGACGTTCGCCGCGAACTCCGCGTTGACGGCCGGGAACTGCTGCGCCAACTGGTAACGGCCCGCGAGAATCAGCGTGAGGTCAGGTGCCGTCGGGCCGCGCCCGGTCGCGAGCGACTCCACCGCCGCTCTGAGGTTCGCGACCGCACGAACGACGGCGAGCACGTCGACACGGTGCTTCAACTCAGCATCTTCGAGCGTATCGAGCACCAGGATGACCCGCCCGCTGCAACTTTCGGCGATTACACCGGCCAATCTCGACAGCACCTCATTCTCTTCGTCGGCACGCTGCCGCTCATCATCGCCGGTCGAGACCTTGCGCTTGACCTCACTCGCTTGCCGACGCCGCCGCTGCAACTCTTGCTCGCGCATCTCGCGCACGGCGCCGACGAGCTCCGACAGCGGCGCGCCGCGAAGCTGGGGGTTCAGTCGCGCGGCGAGCTTGCCGAGGAAAAAGCGGGGCTCGAGACCCGTCTCGGACTGGTCGAGCAAATCAAAATCGACGCGCGCGACGGGGATGTTGCGCGACAAGCAATAGTGCGAGGCAAGCCAGCGCAGAAACATCGTCTTGCCCCGGCCGCCGCCTCCGTGGATGTGAAGAATGAACTTGTCGTCGGGTTTTAGAGTTTCCTCGAACGCGCGCAGGAGGGCGCCTCGCTCGAGATAGCGCGCCGTACGAAAGTAGTCGTCGGCAAGCGCTGCCCGTGCGCGCAACGCACCACGCGCATCGGTGCGAAAGCTCGCGAGGTCGGTGTCGAGAAACGCGGCGCGCTGATCGAGCACTTCGAGAAACGACTCGCACGCCGATAGATCGAAGGCGTCGACGGCGGCGGCGTACAGTGTGCGAAATTGTTGGCTCGCGGCGACACGGTCGGTCACGAGACGGTGATAGACGATCTCCGCTGTCGCCTCGACCTCGTGGTGGGCGAACCACTCCGACAGACGCGCGTTGAAGAGCTCGAATCGTGCTCGGCCCAGCGGCTCGTCGTCGATTTCGGTCTCGCTGTCCGTCTCGAGCCACTCCCGCTCATAGTGGGCGCGGTCCGAAGGATCGAGACAGAACCATCCATCGCGGCCGGAATCCGCTTGTACACCGGGCAGCGAAGGGAGTCGATCGAACGGCGCGAGTGGCAGCGTCCCCGCATCGCGCTCGAAGACCTCGCGCACGAGCTGCGCGTTTACGCGGCGCGCCAGCGCGCACCGCCTCAGCAACCGGCGCTCGGACGCGTCCAGGAGGGCCGCGGTAAACGCCGCCGGCGAGCTCGCCGTCGTGAGCGCGTCGAGAATTCGTGCAGCCGTCGCGGCGAGGGCGATGGCGGGCGTCATTTCATTTGCCCGCAAATGGTGTCGATGCGTTGTAGGACATTCCCGCCGTGACCGAACTGGTCGAGCATCTTCTGCACGATTCCGCCCTTGTCCAACGCGGAAAACACCTCGCCCGACCACTGAAAGCAGAGCTGCCGGACAACGGCGATCATCTCATCGGGGGCGAATTCGTTCAGCGGGATCTTCGCGGGTGCATTCGGCGCCACATTCGCCAATTGTGCGGCGAGGTCCTTCGATCGCGTGATCAACACGAGATGAACACCCTTCACTTCGCCTCGCGCAATCGGCGCGAACAGTCCGCGCGGCAACCAGTCGGTGAGCGCCGTCGGCTCTATTTGTTCGATCTGATCCAACACGAGAACGAGGGACCCGGGCCGAGCGGCGTTCTCCAGGGCCAGACGGAACTGCAGCAGCGTGTCGTCGACGAAGTTCTCCGCCGGCCGCTCGCTGCCGACAAGGCGGCGCCCCTCGTCCGTCACGACGTCCTCCTCGCGCAGCGGGGGAATGAGTGTCACGCCGCGGATGCGATGATTCAGAGTCCACGTGAATTCGCGGAATGCCTTTTCTGGCAACGGCCAATCGGGGTCGCGTTTCAGCTCGCGGTCGGCGGTCGGCCGCTTGCCGTCGCGAATCCATCGCAACGCATCGAGAAGATCCGGGATGCCGGTGGTGCCGAACGACACGTAGACGACGTTCGCGCCATGCCGTTGGGCGACCTGGTAGCACCACTTCGCGAGATGCGATTTGCCGATCTCGCTCTCGCCGGTGATGAGGGTCAAATGCGGCGACGACGCTCCGGTGGCTCCATCGACGGCATTGCGTGCGAGCCGCGACGCGCGGCCGCGCAGCGTCTCGCGTACGATGCGTCGCTGCGTGACTCGTGACGAAAACCGTTGCACCAGCAACGTGCTGCATTGAACCGCCGGCGGGCGAGGCAGCACGAATCTCGGCAGCACGCGCGTTCGCAGCACGGGAAACGACCACTCGCGGCGCTGCTCGAGGGAGGCGATTCTGGAAATCTCCCACCGCGCCTTCGCGACGGCGCGATCCGGACACGCGCCCTGGATGATCTCCTCGTACAACGCCGCGGAGAAGGCCGCCGCCAGATCGCCGCGGATGTCGTGCTGCATGCCGACGACGCCAAGGGTGCCGATCCGCAGGAAGCCGTCACTCAGGCTCGTGTGCGGCATCAACGCGCTGGCGCCGCCCTTAACGGCAGCAGCAGTACGACATGCGTTGAGAACCACCAGGCGGATCGGGACGCGCTGCAATGCATTCTGGATGTCGCGCGCCGACCACGCCTCCAATCCCGCTCTGCCAGGAGCGCGTGGCGAATACATGAGCAAACGCGAATCGCCGGCGCCGCCGCCCGTGTCCGCGTGACCGATGAAATGCAGAACGTGTGGCGCCGCATCCGCGCAGCGGATCGTCAGCTCCGCGATCGTGGGATTCTCGAGCACCTCGTATTCGATCTCGCAGCGATGCTTGCCGAAGAGCGTCTCGAGCCGGCACAGCTCCTCGTCTGCCGCGATGGCCGTTTTCCCTCCGGGCTCGACCGAGACCGCGACGATGACGCGCAGCGGCCAGTCGTCGAGCGGATACTCGAGCCCTCGAGCGGCGGGGCGAACGAGCGGATTGCGATCCGCGAGCGTGAGGGCTTCGCCCCGCAGCATTGGGTTTTCAGGATCGACAAACAGGTAATTCCCGTCCTCGTCCCGCATCATTTCCCACGGCAGGTCATGCAGCGATTTCGTGCTCGCGTGCGACGCGATGTTCAGGACCGTGCAGAGTCCCGCGCCGGGAGCGTCGTCACGGAAGTCGTGCCACGACTGCCCCACGCCGCCCGACGTGAGGACGCGATACAGCGACAGTCCGAGTGCGTCGTACTCCGACAGTTCCTCTTCGTCGTGCGCGTAAAGCTCGACGGCCGCTTTCGCGCCGATCGGCGGGCCGGCCTCGGACTTCGGCGCGTAGTCGGCGGCGAAGAACGCGGCCGGAATAGTCGTGGTCGCGATCGGCTCGGCCGGAAGGACCGTGGCATCGGCCGACATCACCCGCAGCTCGACGGGAAATCCGTCGTTGGTTTTCGGACCGATGTGCAGGACGGCGGTACGCACGCGCGCGCTACTCGGGTTGCGATTCGGCGAAGAGAACGATCGCCCGCTGCGGAATGAACGGTTGGGAAGTTTCGACCAGCCCCTTCCTGGACACGACTTCCGGATCGAACACCCACGGCCCGTTGTGTTCCTCCTGCCGCAGGCGTCCCGCCTTGTACGCGAACGCTGCGGGCGAGCTGCTCGCGCTCTTGAACGCAATCGTCGAGTCGTTCGCGACACTGACGCTTCCCTTCACGCCGAGATCGATGTAGGCGCCCACGTCGCCCATGATGTCCGTGCTGAATGCCTTCCGGTCGCTTCGTGTCATGAGCAGCTCGCGCGCATACGCATACTGATAGGCGATATGGAGCTGTCCGGCGTCGAGATATTTCTGCGGAATGCCCGCGGTCTTCATTCCGCGAATGATCGGATCGAGGGATGCCGGATCGACCCGCTTGTACGTCACGCCGGTAAATGAGAATGCAAACGACGTCGTGCCGGCAAACCCCAGGTCGATCTTCGGCACGGCGGAAATGCCGATGGCACGGAGCGCGTTCTCGAGAAAGCTGATCGACGCGTCGAGCTTCTTGTCCGACGTGTGCTTGTACGAGATGTCCGCCAGCTCGCCCTCCTCGACCTCGACGTTCTTCGCCGCAGCCAGATACTTGGCGAGCGGCCCACGACGCACGAGACGCTGAGTTTCGGGCGCATAGTTGTACAGCTCGGGCGGTTCGAAACCCGTTTCGGGCAGAAAGACGGGCTGGAAACCGAGGCGATTGAGCTCCCGGACGAGGGCGTCGGGCATAGCGATTCCTTGAGGAGGTGGCGCCCGAGCGAAAGGATCCGGGGCGTAGGAATGCCAGGCAATAATCGATCAGGCACGGGCGAGCCACAAGATGGGCTCGCGCCATGGAGGATTAGAGCGCTCTAATCCTTCTCGTAGTCGCCGACTCGGCTCGCGCTCGTCCAGGCTCCCCCGCACGCCACGCCCCGGCGCTCCACTTGACATTCTAAATGAGGCCCGGTAGGCTCTCACTAGATACTCTAAATGAGGCCCGGTGACCCACACCGATCTCGATTTCCTCCGTGGATCGCTCGACGTCATCGTGCTGCGCACGCTGGCCGGCGGGCCGGCGCACGGACTCGCCATCGCCCGGTGGATCCGCGTCGTGACCGACGACGCGCTCCAGCTCGACGAAGGCTCGCTCTACCCCGCCCTCTACCGCATGGAGAATCGCGGGTGGATCCGCGCCACCTGGCGCGTGACCGAGAACAACCGCCGCGCCAAATACTATTCCCTCACCATGCTCGGCCGCCGGCAGCTCGCTGAGCAGACGGTGACCTGGAATGCCTTCGTCGGGGCCGTGGCGAAAGTGTTTGCCGCGAACACGTCGGCTTCCCCCGCCCCGGTCAAATGAGTCGCCTCGACGACGGACGCCACACGCCGTGGTATCGCTACGTCCGCTTCTGGGGAACGAACGTCCGCGCCGACGTCCGCGACGAGATCGACTTTCACATGGAAGGCGTGGTAGAGGAGCTGCGCGCCGCGGGGCTCAGCGAGGCCGACGCCCGCCGCGCCGCGCGTGAGCGGTTCGGCAACGTGCGGCGCGTCGCCGACAGCATGCGCCAACTCGCCGCCCGCCGGGAGCAATCGACCGAGATGATGGAACTCTTGAGACGACTCGCGCAAGGCACGCGGCAGGCACTCCGGCGCCTCGCCCGCGAATGGCGGTACTCGCTCGCCGTGGTCGGCATCCTCGCCGTCGGCATCGGTCCCGCGGCCGGGATGATCTCCGTCATCACCAACGTTCTGCTCAAGCCGCTCGACTATCGAGCGCCGCAGCGACTTGGCATGCTGCGCGTGAGTCTCGCGCAACTACGGAATCATCCCGGACTCGCGCCGGGCGAAGTGTACACCATGCGCCAGGACAGCATCTTCGACGACGTCGCGATCGAGACGCGCCAGGCCGAAGTGTCGATGGGTCCGCCCGGTCAGCTCGTCCCGCTTTCGCAACTCGGCGTCTCCACCGAGATGCTGTCGATGCTCGGCGTGCATGCCTACCTCGGTCGCGTGTTCTCGACGGAAGATTTCGTGCCGTTGAGCGCGCAGAATCAGTCGTTCGGCTCGGCACCGGGCGCGCCATCCGCGGGGCCGCCGCAGCGGATGATGATCGACTACGACACCTGGCAGACGCACTTCTCGAGCAATCCGAACGTCATCGGGACGTTCGTGCCGATCAATGGAACGCCGACGCAGATCATTGGCGTGCTGCCACCGGGCTTTCAGCTGATCACCGGACGCGCCGCTCCGAGCCGAGTGGACGTGTACACGGCGTTTCCGCTGCCGCAATTCTGGAACGCGTGGATGTTTCCCACGATCGCGCGGCTCAAGCCGGGCCAGACATTCGAGCAGGCGCAGGCGGCGCTCGACGCCATCGCGCCGCGCATCAAGCGCGAGCATCCGGAGTTCTACGAGGGCGAGCTTCACTTCACCATCACGCCGCTGCTCGACGACATGACGCAGAGCACTCGTCCGGCATTTCGCGCCGCGGGCGCGGCGGTGATCCTGCTCTTCATCATCGCGTTCGCGAACGCCACGGCGCTCGTGCTCGCGCGCATGCGGGCGCGAGAGACGAGCTTCGCCGTCCGCTACGCGCTCGGCGCCACGCCGCGCGCGCTCGTGGCCCATGCGTTCGGTGAGAACTTGCTGCTCGCCGTGGGCGGCGCCATCGCCGGCGCGGCGCTCGCCGTCGCGACGGTGAGCGGCATACGTACTCTCATTCCACACTCGGTGCCGCGTTGGCAAGCGGTCGCCGTCGGCTGGGACCAGCTGCTGTGGGCGGCGGCCCTCAGCGTCGTCGGACTCCTGTTGTTGGGCCTCGCGCCGCTCTGGCGCGTCGCTCGCGGACGCGGCTTTTTGTCGCTGCGATCCGGTTCGGCGCAGGGCGGTGCCGCGGAGAGCGCGCGATCGCGACTCGTGCTCGTCGGCGCACAGATGGCGCTCACGGTGGTGCTGGCGTTCGGCTGCGTGCAATTGGCGCGAAGCGCGGTTCGCCTGCGGCATATCGACTTGGGCTTCGACGCGAACGTGCTGACACTCCGCGTTGCGTATGACTCGAAGCGATATCCGACGGGCGGAGCGCGAGCCGCGCTCTATCAGCGCATTCGTGATCGCGTACGCCAGGTTCCCGGCGTGACGGACGCCGGCGTCGTCACGCATGTGCCGCTCAGTGGCTCGACGATGATGGACGGCTACGAAGCGGATCTGAGCAAGGAGACGTCGTTCAAGCAGGGCGCGAACTACCAAGGGGTGACGCCCGGATATTTCCGTACGATGCGTATTCCAATCCTCCAAGGGCGCGATTTTACGGACGAGGAAGATCGCGATACGCTGCCCGTGATCATCGTCGACGAGTCACTCGTGCGCACCGTCTTTCCGCATGAACGGAGCGCGATCGGAAAGACGCTGCGGCTCGGGTGGGGATTGCCCAACGCGCGCATCGTCGGCGTGGTCGGTCACGCACGCACGATCGATCCCGGCCGCGCCGTGCGGCCGCAGATCTATTGCCCAATAGGCAATCTGTTCCAGCAGGCGGGAATCGTGGTTGCGCGCACGCAAGGCGATGCACGAGCGCTGGCCCCCGCCATCACCAGCGCCATACACGACGCGGGGCCCGGGCGCGCCGTCTCGAACGTCGCGATGCTCACGGAGAACGTGACGGCGGCGACGAGCACCCTGGTTGCCGTCACGGGATTGGTGACCGTGCTCGCGGCTTCCGCCGGGCTCCTCTCGGCGGTCGGACTCTATCTCGTCGTCGCGTTCGTGGTGCACGAACGCCGGCGTTCCACGGCGATTCGCGCCGCACTTGGCGCGACCGCGCCGCGTGTGATGTGGGAGAATTTCCTCACGAGCGCCGGCGTGCTCGGTGTTGCACTGCCGTTGGGGACGATCGCGGCGTTGCTGGTGAGCCCAGCGTTGGACGATCTCGTCTACGGCGTGAGAAGCCGTGATCCTCTGAGTTTGGCGGCCGCGATTGTAGTTGCCGCGCTCGCGGGATTGCTCGGGACGTACGTGCCGCTCAGACGGGCCGCCAATGTCAACGTGCTCGAGGCGTTGCGGGAGGCGTAGGCCGGCAACCAGCGGACAGATCGCGCCGGTTCGAAACCGGTCGTTGAGGCGAATTCGCTTCAGTTGGCGCCCCGCTGGCCGATAATCCCTTACGGGGGTCAGAAGTCTCCGGCTCGAGAGGCAGCACGACGGCTTCGTCCGCGCGTGTGAGCGTGCAGCCCGGCGTCCCCGGCGCCCTACGATAACGCTCCTCGCTCACAAGTCAGGTAACGATGCCACGGTCCCCGATGCTGGGTTCCATTCGCGCTCGCCTGCGGTTCGCTGCCGCGGGAATCGCGGTCGTGTTGTTCGCGGCCGCGACGGTCGGCGTGCTCACGCTGCAGCGGCTCGCGCGCGACATTCAACGCGCCGAAACGGCCGAAGCGCGCGTGCAGGATCTCACCAGCCGCTTCGCGCTCGACGTGGCAGACGAGCTTCGCGCGGGCGACCAATATCTGCACACGGCCGATGCCGTCTCCGACGCCGCGTTTCGCTCCCGCGGGCGAGAGGCGCACCGGGTGCAGGCCGCGCTCGTGCGCTTGCAGGGAACGGGCGTGCCGCACGACAGCGCATCCGACGCCGAGCTGCTCGCGCGCATCGACGCCGAGCTCTCCGTCATCGAAAGCGTCTACGCGCGAGCGCATCGCCTGGTCGACATCGGCGCCGGGAGCACCGCCACCACCATCGTCGGGCGCGCGGACACGCTCGAGTCGCAATTGCGCGAAGACGTGTCGGTGCTCGCCAGGAACGAGACGACTCGCGTCACGGAGTTCGCGCATTCCGTCCGGCGCGAAGCCATGGCCAGCTCGGCGGTGTTGATGGCGCTGCTCGTCGGCGCCATCGGTCTGGTGGCCCTGCTCACGTGGCAGGTTGGTGCGTCGATGTCGCGCCCGCTCGCCGTGCTCGTCGCGCACGCGAACGCGTTGCAACAGGGCGAGCGCGAGATGCACACCGCGTCGGAGGGAATGCCGAGCGAGTTTCGCGTGCTCGCCAACGCGATGAATCAGGCGTCGCAATCGCTCGCGTCGCTCGCGCGCACGGAAGAGGCCCTGCATCAATCCGAGAAGCTTGCCGCCATCGGCACGCTCATCTCCGGTGTGGCCCACGAGTTGAACAACCCGCTCCAGGCGGTGTTGCTCACCTCGGAGCTGCTCAAGGCCGAAGCGACTGATTCGGAAACGCGCGCGGAGCTCGCGGCGATCGGCGAGCAGGTGCTGCGCGCGCGCACGATCATCTCCGACTTGCTCAAGACGGTGCGCACCGACACCGTGGTACGAGATGCCGCGCCGCTCGAGGGCACGCTTCGCGACGTGGAGCGCGAGCTTTCGACCATCGCCGCGCGGTATGGATCGGACGTGGAGCTCATCGTGAACGGGCCGCTTCCGCCGCTCGTCGTCGAGCGCGTCGGGTTCGTGCAGGTGATCACGAACCTCGTGGCCAACGCCGGTGCGGCGGCCCTCGAGGGCGGCCGTATTCGCGTGACCGCGCAACGATGCGGCGGCGGTTGCGAGATTCTCGTCGACGACTCGGGCCCCGGCATCCGACCCGAGGTGCACGGCCGCATCTTCGAGCCGTTCTTCTCGACCAAACCGGTTGGCAAAGGCACTGGACTCGGCCTCTCCGTGTCTCGCGGCATCATCGAGAGCATGGGCGGCACGTTGACCGCGGAGTCGCCGGGTGGCGGCAATCTCACCGGCGCTCGCTTCCGCGTCTTCATCCCGTCCGGACGCCATCGACCGAACACGAAGCTCGCGCCTCGAGCGTCTGCCGAAGCGCCTCCGCAGCCGGCGACACAATCTGACCGGACCGCATCCGCTGCGCCGGCGCGCATCGAACCTCGTGCGGCGTGCCGCATGTTGGTCGTTGAAGACGAGCCGGCGATTCGGACCGTGCTCGAGCGCCTCTTCCGCCTTCGCGGCTGGACCGTCGACGTCGCGTCGAACGGCGACGAAGCATGGTCAGCGATCAACGAAAGCGTGATCGAGGACTCGCCGTACGGCGCGATCGTCTGCGATCTGCGCATGCCGGTGCTGTCCGGCATGGAGCTTCACGACCTGCTGCAGCGCGAGCAGCCTGATTTGTTGAACCGCCTCGTGTTCCTCACCGGCGACATCGTCGGCGCGGACGTGCGCGCCTTCGTCGAGCGCACCAGGTGCCGAATTCTCTCGAAGCCGCTCGACGTCGCCGATCTCGATCGCGTCGTCGCCTCGATCGCGCGCGCCGCCGGCGCCACCGTCACCCAACGTGAAACCGGAGCCTGGCATGTCTCGGCATAAGGCGGCGCTGCTGATCGCGTCATTCGCATCGTTGCTCGGCGTGAGTTGTACGCGTCGCGACGATGCGTACTGGGTCGGCGCCGTCGGACAGTATGCCGGCGATGAGGCGGCGCGCGAAAACCTGCGCGGCATCCAGCTCGCCGTGAGCCAAGTGAATCGATCCGGCGGCATTCACGGACACCTCGTTCGTCTCGTGACGAAAGACGACGCTGGACGAGGCGACCTCGCCGCGCGCATCGCGCACTCTTTCGTCGCCGACGAACGCGTATCGGTTGTCGTCGGACACACGACGTCCGCCGCGATGATCGCCGCCGCGCCCGTGTACGACAGGCATCTCGTCGCGATCGCCACGACGGCGTCGGCTCCCGCGCTCACCGGCATTTCGCCATGGGTGTTTCGGGTCATTCCGAGCGACTCCGTGACCGGCGCGCGGTTGGCGCGTTTCGCGGCTTCGCGCGGGTGGCATCGCGCCGCGATTCTCTACGAGAACGACGTCTATGGGCGCGGCCTGGCCGACGCGTTCAGCGGCGTCTTTCCGGGTACCATCGTGTCGTCCGATCCGATCGTGCCCGACGCCGCCGACCTGCCGACGTTCGTTCGATTCTACGAGCGCTTCACGCCGGACGTGATCTTCGTGATCACTCGTCCGAGTTACGTGCCCGCGTCGTTGCGCGATGCGTTGGCGAACAAGCACCTGCCCGTCGCGATCGTCGCCTCCGAGGGATCCACGGATCTCGAGCACGACGTTGCGCGCGCCGAGGACATCTACACGAGCGCGCCGTTCAGCAGCCTGCGTGATGGTGGCGATCGCGGCGAGTTCAAGCGCGACTACGAGGCGGCATTCGGCAATCCGCCGATGCAGGAGGCGGCGCTCGCCTACGACGCGGCGGTTACCGCGTTTGCGGCGCTCGCCGCGGTTGGTCCGGATCGCGCGGCGATCCGCGGGTACTTGCGCGCGCTGGACAACGACACCGCGCCGATCGGCGCGACCGGGCGGGTCTACTTCGACTCGCTCGGCGATCGCCGCGCGCTGGGCGGCGTGCTGTTGCAGGTGAAGCGGGGGCACGTCGTCGCGCTCGCGGACACGTTGCGCTGACTTCGTCTCCGGCATCATCGGCGAGGTTCGATCCGTCGGCGTCGACCGTCCGCTCCTGCATGGCGAACGATCGCCGAGCCTAGACCCTGCCGACGATGGTCGGGCGCAATCCATGAATCGCCCGATGACTGCCGTCACGCACAGGAACGGGGTTACGCTCGACTCCAACGAGTTGCTCTAACGAGTTGCATCGGCACGGGACAGGCGACGACGCTCGAGAAGGTCAGCGAGGCGCAGGACGCGCCGTGATGAAATCGGGAAGGCGCATCTGCGCGACGCAGGTCGTATCGACGGCGCGCGGATCCGCCGCGTCGAGAAAGGCGCGCTCCATCGCGTCGATGCATGCGCCGCGCGGGACGTGCCCGCCCGGCGCGACGACGTGAATGCTGTTCGACAAATATCTCGCGGCATCGGCGGTGAACTTCGCGGGGGCAACGGGGTCGACGTTTCCGGAAAGCAGGAACACCGGGACATCCGCCCGAACCGGGTCGCCGTAATTCTCGGATAGCTTGCCGCGCGGCCAGCCGGCGCACGCCGCGATCTGTTCGCGCACGCGGCTGTCGCCGAGATACGTATGCGCGGTCTCGCGCTCGATCGTCCGCGGGTCGATGCGCGACACGTCTTCGGTACACGTGATGGCGAGCAGGAACCCAAAACGAATACTCGAGCGGAGTTGGCGATTGGACTGAATTGCCGCGGCGGCGAAGGCGCCGTAATCGCCCTCGAACGCGCGATGTACGAGCATCGGAACGGCCAGCGAGCGTGGTGCGGAATACGTCATGACACGAAGCGCCTCGGCAAATTGCGGCCAGGTGAACGGCACGGTCGTGGAATCCGTGCCCGAACCCGCCACAACGCGCACCGCCGCGGGAGCGCGCTTCAGGCGATTCATCACCGAGTCCAGCTCGGAGGCGACATTGGGGAAGCTCGTGTGACATGCCGCTTGCCGCTGGCACTCAGCGAAGAGGGAGTCGATCGCGTCCTGCGCCGTGCGGGCATGCGGCAACGGGTTGAGGAGCGACACCGGCGCCGTTCCCTCGAGGATCGCGCTGCGCACCGTCTCGGGATGCGTGCGAAGCCACAGATACTCGACGCGCGTTCCCCACGAGGCCGCCCACAGGTCGACCTTTGCGTAGCCGAGCGCGCGACGAACCTCGTCAAAGTCCTCGACGATCGCGGGCGTCGTGTAGAATCGGAGATCCACTTTCTTCCGCAGGCCATCGCGGCAGGCGTCGATCCTGTCCTTCGGAAACAGCGTCTCGAGATACTCCGCGGCGCCGAGGGCAGGTTTCGACATGTCGCAATCGAGCCGGCTTGGGCCGCTCGTGCCGCGGTGGTCGGCGATGACGATGTCATGGTCGTCGCGCATCCACGAGAACCACGCGCGCGGTACGAGTGCCTCGGAGTTCGTGGTGCCCGGGCCGCCGGGTGAAACGAAGATGACCGGGTCGGCGGCGGGATGCGCGGTGCGCGACGGCACCACGATCACCACGAGCGGGATGGTGCGGCTTCGCGGATCGTTCCGATTCTCGCGCACCGGATATGTGCCGCACTTGAGCTCCGCATCGATATTGGGAAATCGACATGGCGAGAGCTGCAACGACTGGGCGGCGGCGGGAGCGCCTGTGGCGACGAGCAGACTGACTGTCACGGGAAGGAGTCGCATGCTCGGTACAATAGCACGCGCCGCCGGAACGGCCGTGCGTTAGATGTGGCGGAAATGTGAAATCCTTGTATGCGCCTTCAGTACGAGCCGCGTCGCCGACTGCGACTGCGAGAAAAGCGCGCCGTCGGTACTGATTCAATCCGCTCATGCGGGTTCGCGATTCGACATCTCGAACGCGAACGCGAGCATCTGACGAGAGTCAGCGAAAACCTTTCGGCCGCTACGAAACGCGGCGAACGCGTCGAGATTCGCGCGAATACCAAGAGCTTGGACATCGCCAACGCGGCTAACCAATATCTTGCCGACCCAAGCAGCCAAAGCGCGATTCGATTCCTGCTTGCAAGCAGAAAGTGCGAAGGCGCCGTGGATGCGCGCGCGGACCTCTTCAATCGAATGATCTCGGTTCTCCGGAAGCAGGCCGTGAATCCGGCATTATCGCTCGCCGACTCGGCGACGATCACCACGACCGATACCGACAGGGTTCAACGCGTCGCGGCAGCGAATGCCTTTCCCGTGTTCGCCGGCACCGTCGCGCCATACGAGGTGATCGCGCGGTTCGCGCGCGCACACAATCGCGACTCGTCGGTCACGCGCATCCTGCCCGCATTCAGCAGCTACCGCACCGGCAAAGCAAGCTGGTCTAGTCGCCACTGTCACCCGAGCGCGGCGGCAAAACCGGGTCCGAGATCAGTATCGGTATGTGTGCGTGGCAACGCCTACCAAGTCGCGGCGACTACCGCGAACGGCGGCCCCGTCCCACACTACCCGTCTGGCGTGCGTTGCCCTTCGCATTTGTCGATGCCACGCGGGCCTTCTTCCCTTTTGTCATTGGCTTTGCCTGAACGAACGCCACGCCGTTCGGGGCCTTTGACTCCGCGGCACGCAACACACGCGGACCGGCACCTGTAAACACCAATGCACCCGGGCGCCCCAACTCACGGACGCCGTCGAGTATCGTGTCCGCGGCCCTCTTGACACTCTTTCCAAAGGTCACGCGCGTGGCTCCTCGGGCCCGTTCTTCCCCCACCGGGGTGATCGCGATCTGGACATCACATGAAAGGCGATTGAGCAGTTCCATCAGCTTGCTGATGGAAAAGTCCTTCGTGTGCCCCCGCAGCAACATCGACACCTTTGGCTGCGTGGTACCAAGCCGTTCTGCGGCATCGCGCTGGTTCAGCTGTAGGCGTTCGATCCGGTCCGAGATGGCGAGCGCGAGATCGGCCTTCACGAGTTCCGTTTCTGGCTCGGCGAAGCCGAGATCTGCGAAGATGTTGTCGCTCCCAACCTTGCCCATGCTGGGTTCGGCGCGGTGCGCGTTTTTGCGTGCCATCATGACCTCCGTTAACGCCGCTTCCCCTGCGGCGGGCGATTGGATGCTTTCGTACCAGCGTTGCCGGCGTCCTTGGCCGCTGCTACCGCCGCCTTGTACTCATCGATCTTCCCTTGCAACTCGTCCGAGGGGTTTTTGCTCTCGTCTCGAGCTTCCGTAAACTTGGTTTCGATCAAGGCTTTGTCTCGCTTCGGCGTCTCACTGCCTTCGTGCGACTTCTTCTTGAAGACATGCAACACGCACACGAGGTTCGGGAAGCTCACCGTGTAGACCGCCCGATATACGTCCGTGTCGTACGGCTCGACCAGTTCAACGACGCTCCACCCTTTGTGCTTCTTCGTGGTGAGTGGTTTCGCCGAAGGATGGTGCCGGCCTCCTTGGGCGGCGCGAATCCCGACACCGAATGCACGGCGTACGGGGTCAGGCATGTCCATCAGGTCGTCGTACGAACTCCCGCACCAATACACCGGCTTGTACGGCGGATCCGCCCCCAGCGCCTTCAGCAGTTCTCGAGCCTTTCGCGTCTCGTCTGCCGTCACAGCATTATACCAGAACAAGTATACGCGGTTCCCCTCCGGAAACCAAGGCGGGCCGCCTGAGTGGACGCGCTCGTGTGTAGAACGCGAATTGTGGCATGGGATCGCAACCCGGCGGGATCACCCTCATTATGGTGCCCACTCGAGTGCTGTTGAGAGGGCCTCATTTGCCTTCTCGAGATGGTCGGAAAGCGTTTGCACTTCACGATGTACGCACGACCTGCTGTTCACCTTTAAGCCGCGGCAGCGTTCAAGATCTCTAAAGCACTCAACGCGACGTTAGGGCGAAGATCAAGAGGAGAAAATGCATGGCGCATAGCCAGGCTCGGCGGATATTCGTGCGAGAATGCTCCAACATGCACCAGGATTCGCGCACCTTTCGGGTCATGTCGCTGGTAAGCGGCGCAAACAATTCTCTAATCGTGTGAAGCGACATCACTTAGGGACGCCGATTTGTGGTGTATGTTTACCGAAACGACAAACGGCGGCACAGGCCGCCGTAAGTCAGTCAATCACAACGTTTTAAATCGGGACGGCGGGATTTGAACCCGCGGCCCCCCGAACCCCATTATGGGGTAACCGAGCGCTCAACGCCTGCAACTTCGCGCACCTCGACACGTTACCTCACCAGACATCCTGCAGATTCACGAATGGTTTTCGCGCAGATTGAGGCATTCGACATACCCCACATACCCCAAAACGCGTGAGAAGAATTGCCGGCGGTCAGGCACCACGGATTCTCTCGACGAATGCCCTCACGCGTTCCATCGCTTCGCGTCCGTCAAGTACGGGAAGTTCGAGGTCACTCGCAAGCGCGGCGAAAGGCTCGACCCAGTGCGACGGCAGCTCCAGCACGGGCGGCCAGTCGTGAGTGCCGCGAGTCCGAAACACTGATTCGCACGCTTCGCGAAGCCCCGCGTAGTCGGTGACGAGCGCCTCCATCAACAAGACATCGACCAAGTCCTTGAATCGCTCGTTCCGCTTGCCGGACCGCGGTGGCAGTGTCATTCCGTGAAGTTTCTGCGCGATGTGCATGCGCAGCGGGAGACAAGCCAGCTCGGTCGGCCCCGTGATCCCGGTTGCCTCCTCGAGTGGTACCGCAGGAATCAGCTCTATCTCACGCTCTCCGGTTTCGGCGCGAGCAACGTCGATGATGATGCTCGTCCACGCACCGCCCTTGTAGGTGACCGCAAACTCGACACTCACTGTGCGGTTCTCGAGAACGAGGGGCTCGCTCTTTCGGCGAAAGTGGAAGCCTTGATAGCCGCCGGCATTTGTGCTGATGGCATGTTCGAGAGCACGCGCGAGGTCCGCCTCATCATGATGTAAGACGAGATCGATATCCTTCGTCGCGCGCGCTCGATCCTTCAGTCGGAGCTCGAGCGCAACGCCGCCCTTGATGGTGAATCGGTGGCCATCGCTGTTCTTGCTCGACTGTTCGAGAAGGCCCGCAAGGATCATGTACGAGATCCATGCTCGAACGCGGCCTTCGCTGACGGCGAGTTCTTTCGCGTACGCGCGCGCGTACCGAGCTAGGACACCCGCCGATGGTGGTGGCCCGGTTGGCGGCTTCTGTCGTGGACTGATCACCGATGCCGCGTTCCTCGCTTCGCCGGAGTCTTGCCTCGCGCCGAACGCGTCTTCTTCGGCGCTGTGTGGGCCTCCGCCCCCGCGCTGCGTGAACTCCTTTTCCGCGACGGTGGTTCGGCGAGCAGTTCCTGCGTGAGACCGTCGGCCTCGTCGTGTGTCAGCCGCCCCGTGCGGCGGCCGTCGGCGATAGCGCGCCGAATCAGCGCGGGACCGATGTGCGCGGCGTGGACGTCACGAATCGTCCGAGCAGGCGTTGTCACCGGCACACCTTCCACAACCTGAACGTCCTCCGGAATGAGCGGCGCAAAATGCAGCACGAGCTGAGGCGGTACCGCGCGTCGAAGCCGCAGCTCAGGAGGCAGTGTGATATGGATCTTCGCGGGGCTGACTTCCGATAGCTCATGTAGTGCAAGCGCGGAGACATGAGAAACAACCGCGCGAGCGTCTGGGCGGCGGACCTGTGGCCAGAGCGCCGCCTCCATATATTGGCCGAGCGGCGACACCGGGAACCGAGTGAGCCGATACACGCCGCGGCTCACGCGCTCGATGTCGCCACTTTGATGGAGTTGAACGAGCCGAACCTGATGAATGCCAGCGGCGCGAGCCTGCGCGGCGGTGAAGTAGCCGAGCTGGCTTTCAGCTATGTCGTAGAGCTTGGTCGTCCATTGACGCGATCTCATCGGTCCAGTGCCGGAGTGGCAATAATATAATGTCTGAGAATATTATTGCCAACGGAACTTCCCGGGGCGAATGACACAACCGGACGAACATCGGCGAATCGCTGAGATACGCGAACGCCTCGACGCGATCGCGACGGAACGACGGGCGCTGAATGAAGAACTCGTCGCGCTGGAACGTCGTGTTCCGAACGCCCGCGCGCGACGTTCGACGCCGGAAACGCGCAACAAGGCCACTCGTCACAAAGAAATCACCGTCGGCCGACAAGATCGCGCTCTTCCGCCGCCTCTTCGCGGGTCGAGGCGACGTCTTCCCGGTTCGCTGGGAAAATGCCAAGACCGGGAAGTCCGGATATGCTCCGGCTTGCAATAACGAATGGAAGCCCGGCATCTGTCACAAACCGCGCGTGAAGTGCGGTGAATGTCCCCACCAGGCATTCATTCCGATTTCGGATGAAATCATTCGCCGTCATCTGGGCGGGCCGTCGAACAAATCAGCGTTCACGGATTTTGTCGCGGGGGTATATCCGCTCCTTTCAGACAATACGTGCCATTTCCTGGCCGTCGACTTCGACGGCGACAACTGGACATCCAACGCGATCGCCTTCGTCGAGACATGCCAGAAGCTGAACATCTCAGTCGGCCTTGAACGATCGCGGTCCGGCGCGGGCGGTCACGTGTGGCTGTTTTTCGAGGAGTCCTTGCCTGCTCGGCTCGCGCGCCAACTCGGTTTCGTCGTCCTCACCGAAACCATGGACCGGCGTCCTGAAATCGGCTTCGACTCCTACGATCGGTTCTTCCCATCGCAGGATATCATGCCGGCGGGAGGTTTCGGCAATCTCATCGCCCTTCCTCTTCAAGCAGACGCGCGAAAGAATGGCAACACGCTCTTTGTCGACAGCGATTTGCACCCATTCGAGGATCAATGGGCATTCCTCTCGTCACTCGCACCCGTCTCGCGCGCCACCGTCGAGCGCATCGTCGCCGAGGCCGAAACACATGAGCGCGTTGTCGGCGTGCGGATGCCGGTGGATGACGACGACGCGGACGAGCCGTGGCTTGCGCCACCATCACGACGGCCAATGGACAAGCCCATTACCGAGCCACTGCCTCATTCGGTCCAAGTCGTTATCGCCGACGGCATCTACGTCGACCGCACTGCCCTTCCGCCAGCCCTAGTCGCTCGGCTGATTCGTCTCGCCGCATTTCAGAATCCGGAGTTCTTCCGCGCGCAAGCGATGCGGCTGTTCACGAACGGCAAGCCGCGGATCATCTCATGCGCAGAAATTCATCACCAGCACATTGCCCTTCCACGCGGGTGTCTTGACGAGGCGGTCGGTGTATTGAATCCGAATGGCATCGCACCGCAGCTCGACGACAAGCGGGAGCCTGGCAGAACGCTCGATGTACAATTCGCCGGAGAACTCCGCGCAGAGCAGGCGCTCGCCGCCGGCGCTCTGTTGCATCACGACTTCGGAGTGTTGGCGGCCGCGACAGCCTTCGGCAAGACGATTGTTGCGGCCTCGCTGATCGCCACCCGCGGACGCAGCACGCTGGTCCTCGTGCACCGGCGCGAGCTATTGGCGCAATGGGTGGAGCGCCTCGCCTCATTCCTATCCGTGGACCGCTCGCAGATTGGCGTCATTGGTGGTGGGCGACGTAGGCCTACAGGCCTGATAGACGTGGCAGTGATTCAGAGTCTCGTGTGGCGCGGCGTCGTATCGGACGAGATCGCGGGATACGGTCACCTCGTAGTCGATGAATGCCATCACGTTTCGGCTGCGAGCTTCGAGCTCGTCGCGCGTCGCTCAAAAGCGCGCTACGTCCTTGGACTGTCCGCGACCGTCGCGAGACGTGATGGTCATCACCCAATCATCCTGATGCAATGCGGCCCAGTGAGGTACAGAGTCGAGCACAAAGCACAGGTGCTGCAGAGTGGATTCGACCATCGTGTGCTCGTGCGGGACACGGCATTTCGCCTTCCAACGACGATTGCCGAGGACCGTCCTTCGATAACCGATGTGTACCGCGCGCTCGCGTCTGACACACGACGGAATTCCCAAATTGTCGAAGACGTCCGGGCGGCCGTGGCGGGCGGCCGGTCACCCCTCGTCCTTACGGAGCGTCGCGATCATCTCGACGCCCTCGCAGAACAGCTGCAAGACATCGGTGACGTTATCGTGCTGCGCGGAGCCATGAAGGCCTCTGAACGTCATGCTGTCAACGCTGCTCTACGTGGCGACTCCAATCGACCCCGCGTTATCCTGTCGACTGGTCGGTACTTGGGCGAAGGCTTCGACAATGCGCGCCTCGACGCCCTCTTTCTGGCAATGCCCATTGCTTGGAAGGGCACGCTAGCACAGTACGTCGGACGTTTGCACCGTGACCGCGAAGGGAAACGCGACGTCGTGGTGTATGACTATGTTGACGGCCTGGTCCCGGTGCTCGCTCGCATGAGCGCGAAGCGGCAGGCAGGTTATCGTGCTCTTGGTTACTCGATCTCGACGCAGCGAATCTGATCGCCTGGTGCCGTCGATCTGACGGCAAGCGAGAGGAAGGAGGCCCCATGTCGGATAGGTCGCAGGATTCCGCTGAGGACATCGGGATGAAAGACGCCGCGGAGCCTGAGGGCTTAGTCGAATTCCTTCGGCAGTCGCCTCTCACCAAGGCGGTCGCCGATGGCGAGATCTCGCCGGACGTCTTTGAACGTGAGCGTGAGTCGTCGCGCGACATCGACCTGTCTGAAATCGACCCAGGGAAACCGAACGACGCTACGTCGTAACGCTCTGGCCGAAGCGGAGGCCACCTGATCATCGTTCAGGGGAGCCAGCGTTCAAGTTTGTTCCTGTGGGGCAACGCGGCATCCGGCAACGCCTTGCACTCGCCCATACTCGTGAGCAGCGCGCGAGAATCACCGATTCGACGCCAAAACCGCGCGAAACATACACCACGATTTGTCGGGTATCAGCACGATGGCCGCCCGCTTCCCGTCGGTTGTCGCGTACGCGGCCCGTCGCGTCAGGCCTTTGTACGTATCGATCGTCCACGCCTTGACCGGCGGCCAGACGGGACGTCGATCAGGAGCGCAAAGCGATAGAGCTCGTCGACGCTGGACTGCCGTCTTGCGATGCGGTGACCGACCTTTGATAGGCGCCGATCGGCTGCGCGATACGTGGCACGCACGACGCGAGGCCCGATGGCGCGCGGCCTCCGGCCGGCGTCGAATCCGAGGCGCGTCCTCTTCCCCCTTCAGCACCCACGAGCACACAGAATTCGGCGAAGACCTTCGTGATTTCGCCGAGCCCGAATTGCGGCAACGTCGTTCGCGGCATGAAACGCGCCTGCGGCGGGATGCCAAATGCGCTGTCGATGAACACGTCGCCGTCGCGAGCCTCGTGCCGGCACTCGCTGCCGTCCGCATTTCGCCAGCGTCCATACTGCGGCAGGAGTGAGCAACCTTCCCCTTGCTTACCGAGTGGAATGAACATATCTTCCACTCGGTTACCTAGGGGATCAACTGTGAGCAAGCCGACAGACCTCGTTCAAGGGACGCTCGATCTACTCGTGCTCAAGATCCTGGCGTTGCAACCGCTGAACGGCTGGTCCATTGGTCAGCGCCTGAAGCAGCTGTCGGCGGAGGTGCTTCAGGTGAGCGACGGCTCGCTCTACCCTGCCCTGCAAAAGCTCGAACACCAAGGATGGATCTCGTCCGAGTGGCAGCTGAGCGAGAAGAACCGGCGCGCCAAGTTCTACTCGCTCACCCGTGCCGGCCGGCAGCAACTCCAGCTGGAAGCCGGCAACTGGGAGCGACTCGCCGCGGCGATCACTTGTCTCGTACGACTTCAGGAGGCATGACGTGACCATCGATCGCCTCGTTCGGATCATCGCGATGCGCATTCGCTCCCTCGCGCGAAGAGGTCAAGTCGAACGCGACCTCGACGAGGAAATCCATTATCACATCGAGCGACAGACCGAGGAGAACATACGGTTGGGGATGTCTCCGGCCGCTGCGCGGGCGGCGGCACTGCGAGCGTTCGGCGGCGTTGAATACCAAAAAGATCAGGCGCGAGACCACCGCGGCACACGCTGGGTGGAAGATCTCGTCGCCGATGTTCGGTATTCGCTGCGTACACTGCGCCGCGCACCGGCGTTCACGGCCGCCGTGGTGATCACGCTCGCGCTCGGCACCGGCGCGAACACGGCGATGTTCACGGTCTTGCGCGGCGCACTGCTTCGCGATCTTCCGAATCGTGACGCCGATCGTGTGTTGCTGCTACGGCAATCGACGACCGGGCCGCGCTCGAGGGATCTCGGCTTCTCTGTCCCCGAAGTCCGTGATTACCGGGCGGCGAGCAAGACCGTCGCGGAGTTTGCCGAATACTCGTGGTCGGCGACGTCCGCGCTCCCGTTTACGCTCGCAGCGGGAAATGAGCTGCCACTCCGCCCAAGCGTGGCGATCGTGAGCGGCAACTTCTTTCGCGTCATGGGCCTCGACGCGGAGCGCGGCCGATTGATCGGTCCAGGCGACGATGGTCCGTCCGCGCCCGCCGTTGCGGTCCTTTCACACGAGTTCTGGGCGACTCACTTCGCTGCGGATTCGCGAATCATCGGTCGCACCGTCCGTCTGAACGACGCTCCGGTCACCGTGATTGGCATCGCTCGTCCCGCCGCGCCGTATCCGGAGCGCACCGACGTTTTCGCGAATACCTCATCCAGCGATCATCACATGAGTGCGGCGATGGCCAATGGACGCACGCACCGGATGTCGCAGGTTTTCGCGCGACTCGCTCGCGGTGCTACGGTCGAGCAGGCGCAGCGCGAATTGAGCGGCATTGCGGCCAATATCTACCGTGCCCATCCGGACGCGTACGCGAAATCCGCGCGCTATGAGGTGTCCGTCCTTCCGCTGCGTGACGCCGTCAACGAACGCGCCGCGCACACGCTCTGGTTGTTGATGGGCGCGGCCGTCCTTGTGCTCCTCATCGCGTGCGCAAATGTCTCGAACCTCACGTTGATCCGCGGCGCGGCGCGCGAACGAGAACTTCAGGTCCGCCTTGCGCTGGGAGCAGGCAAACCACGGCTCCGCCGGCTTCTCATCGCTGAGAACTTGATTCTCGCGCTGGCTGGCGGTGGCCTGGGCGTCGCAATTGCGGTCGCCGGAACACGAGCGTTGGTATCGTTCGCGGCTCAATTCTCGGCGCGCGCGAGTGAAGTTCACGTGGATGGCATCGTCCTCGCCGTGTGCCTTCTGACGAGCATCGGCGCGGCCCTCGTGCTGTCGTTCATTCCGCGGTTGCCCAGCGGCGGCAAGCTGGGTCCATCACTCACGTCGGCAGCGCGGCGCGCGACAATGTCACGCGGCCGCCAGCGTTTTCAGCGCGGACTCGTCGTCGCTCAAGTCGCGCTCTGCGTGATCCTACTTGCCGGTGCGGGTCTTATGTTCCGCACTCTCGTCGGGCTCAGCGCGATCGAAACCGGCGTCCACGGCGATCAGGTGCTCGCGATGGACGTTCCACTGAAGGGCGACTTCGTTCGCGAAGTCGGGCGGCGGGCAGAGAATCTCGTCCGGTACGAGCGAATGCGCGACTACGTCGCGACAGTACCCGGAGTGGCTCGCATCGCTCTCGCGTCGGCACAGCCGCTGCGCGCATCCCGCAACGACATCGGCATCCTTGTCGAGGGACATGACCTTCCAGCAAATCAGCCCGCGCCACGCAGCGCATTTCGCGCGGTCGACCCAGGCTACTTCAACATCATCGCGGTCCCGCTCCTGAGCGGCCGCGATTTCACGACGACTGATCGCTTCGAAAGCGCGCCCGTGGCGATTCTGAGCAAGGGACTCGCCGAGCAACTCTTTGGCACCGGCAACCCGATAGGTCAGCACATTGCGATGGGTGACCAACTCCCCACGGATCGTCCGGCGAAATGGGTGACGGTCGTCGGCGTCGCGGGGAACACGCGCGACCGCGGACTGGATGCCGGATTCACGGCCACCATATATCGACCGTTCGCGCAGGAGGCGATCATTTCACCGGCACTCGTGGTGCGAACGTCGTCGGACCCCACCGCCGTGAAGTCAGCAATTCTCCGGGCGATTCGTGATGTCGAATCGGCGCAAGTTGTCGAGCGCATGATGACGATCGATGAAATCCGTGATGAGGCGATGGCGCCGCGGCGGGCGACAGGATTGTTCGTAGCGTCATTCGGCGGACTCGCCTTCGTGATCGCCATGGTCGGCATTGGCGGCCTTCTCGCTTACTCCGTGAACTCACGAACTCCAGAGCTCGGCATTCGAATGAGCCTGGGCGCCGACCCTTGGCGCGTACGCGCGATGATCCTTGCGGAAGGTGGGTCTCTACTCGTTGGTGGGATCATCGTCGGCATCGGGGCAACATTTCTTTCGACTCGCCTCCTCCGAACACTGTTGTTTGGCATCTCGCCGCACGATCCCCTGACGCTTGTTGGAGTCGTGATCGCACTTGGCGTTGCCGGACTGGCGGCGTGTTGGCTGCCGGCAGCGCGGGCGGCGCGAGTGCACCCGGCGATCGCGCTGCGCGCCGAGTGACGGGTGGCGTCCGCGTTAATTCGAGGAACACTCGAATTGTTGATCATGCGCTCGCTCGCCGATGAGCCGCTGCACAGCGGCGGCATCGCGCATCGGCTCAGGCGCAACTCACACGGTGCATTCCGTGTTGCATCAGCGCACCTGATCGAACCGCTCCGCAAGCTCGAGCATCGCCGCTGGGTTCGCTCAGAATGGCGTCGCAGCGAGAACGATCGCCGCGCACGCTATTATGCGCTCACCGGTTCCGGGCGTCGACACATGGCGCGCGAAATGACGGCATGGCGCCGGCGCCTCGCCACGTTCGAGCGTCTGTTGTCGTGAGGGCCGCGCAGATCGCCGGGGTCACGTACATCGCCTATGTGTCGACATCAATCGCCGACGCCATCATGTACGGCCGCGCCACCGCGGGCGGTTCTGTCACAGCAAGGCTCGCGTCGGTTGCGCTGCACGGTGGATTGCTCGAACTCTCGATCGTTCTCGCCGTGGCGACGGTCATCTACGCGCTGCTCCTCGCGGTTTCGCTCTACACGATCACTCGCGAGGTCAACGCCGGCATTGCCCTGTTCGCGATGGGCTGCCGATTCGTCGAGGCGATGGCGAACGCGGCACCAGCGGCCGCGCGACTCGGGATCCTCCGGATCGCGACATCGATCTCGTCAACCGCCGGCGACGGTGCGAGCGAAGTGGCGCAAGCGTCGCTCTTGTTTCAGGCGCCGTCGTTAGTGATGGCTGTCAGCTCGACGATTTTCGCATTGGGTAGCGCGATCTTCGCGTTCTTGCTGTTGCGTGGCCGCCGCATTCCGTCGTGGCTCGCCGCAATAGGGATGGCGAGCTCTCTCCTTCCGTTACCGATGTTCCTGCTGCGCGCCATGCGGCTCGTCAGCGCCTCCGCGGTTTGGTATTCGAACGTTCCGTTGATCACGTTCGAGCTTGCATTTGCCGCGTGGCTGCTCGTCAAGGGCGTCAGGCAACCTGTTGCAGCGGCGCACACATCATGAACTCGCCACCACGCGTGACGAACAGGATAAAGGCTCGCATCGCCGGGACCCTCTATGTCACGGTCATCATCACCGCGGGATTCGCGGAAGCGATTGCGCGCGGGAGACTGATTGTTCGGGCAGACCCGGCCGCTACCTCCGCAAATATTCTATCGCATCAAGCGCTCTATCGACTGGGCGGAGCGGCGGACCTCGTCAATATCGCCTGTGATGTGCTACTGACATTGATACTGTATCAATTGCTCAAGCCGGTCAGCAAGACAATCTCGCAAACATCGGCGGCGTTCGAGCTGCTCGCCGACTCGGTGCTCGCCGTCGCAACGCTCGCCCACTTTGCGGCACTCCTCTTCCTCATCACACCGGACTATCGAACCGCCTTCACGCTCGCGCAGCTGCAGGCACAGGCATTCGCGTACATCCGCTTGCACAATCAGGGCTACAATATCGCGATGGTGTTTTACGGATGCCGGCACATGTTGCTCGGGTATCTCGTCTATTGCTCCGCCGATTTCTCTCGCACTGTCGGTATGGGCCTGTGCATCGCTGGAGTGTGTTACTCGACCAACGCGCTGGCGCGGTGTATCTCACCGGCATTCGCGTCGCATCTCTATCCATACATTCTGTGGCCTGGGATCCTCGCCGAAGCCATGCTGGCGTTGTCGCTGCTCTTTGGAAGGTTCGGTCAGCCGCTCAGGACGACGGCGAGACCGACTCCGCTTCATAGTCCTCTCCGGGCTGAGGACTAACATTATCGCTGGATCAGATTTCGGGGGTCACGTCAGACGAACCAGTTGTCAGTGATCCGCGCATGCGCGGAGTATAAGAGTCGGCGCACATACCAACTCGGCCGCTGCTCTTATGAAGGTTGGCTGCGACTCGCCAATTGGTGGCTGAACGTAAACAGCGTTCGCCACTGGCTCGCGTCAGCCGGCGTGAGCGGCGATCGCATTGGGCGAAGCGCTCGCAGTTTGGAAAAGAGCGGTCCAATCGCGGGATCGGCCTGGATGCGGTCGATCACCGTCTGAGCGGCCGACGCCGCGTCTTCCGGTGTCTGCGTGAGCCACGGATCAAGGAGAAGCGGTACAAGGATCCTCATCCACACGGGAAAGGTTCTTCGAATATCGGTCTTCACCGGACCTAGCTTGAGGCACCCTACACGCACGGGCCGCTTGCTCGCGAGCAAACCGTCGTAACGCATTCCGAGCGCGAGAAGATCGTTCGCGCTGCAGTATTGTTGAACTCCTTTGATCGTACCAAAAGCACGGCCCCGTTCTATATCACGATACCGAATCGGTGCCCCGGTTGGTCCTCCGTTGATAAACAGGATGGTCGGCTCAGCGGCATCCTGACTCGAAACCAATAGCGGTTCGAGCTGCTCCATGAGAACGAAGCGCGCCAGATAGTTGACCGCGAAGTTGACGTCGATCCCGTCTGGCGTCAGGCGTCGGCCTCCATGAACGGCGCCGGCCGAATGAACCAGCAGGTCGATGCGATCAATGCGGTTCGATATGGCCGCCGCGACCCGATGCACATCCGCCATGGAGGCGAGATCCGCAGCGATGAACTCAGCCACAACGCCATCGTCCCGAAGCCTTTGCCGCGCAGCCTCCCCGCGCTTCGGGTCGCGGCCCACAAGAATCATCTGATAGTCGCGCGCACCCAGAAGCCGCGCGATCTGGTATCCGATGCCGTTAGTTCCACCGGTGACGAGAGCATGACGACGTTGCGGCTTGGTCATGAGTTCTTGACCGAGCTGCGGTCGCGGCTGTGACGATCGACGTGAGGATCTCCGATCCCCACGCGGACAACTGCCACATCACCTTCACGCTCGGCTCTTTGTTCTCGCTCGTGTCACAACCAGGCGGCCATGCCGGTCATCAGGGTATGATGAAGCCCAGATTAGCGGGTTCGCACAGGCGCCGTCCTCTCGGCGCCGCGCCGTCGGCTAATCGCTCGTCCTCGACTTCGAGGTCGCCGACATCGATGCCCAACGTCGACGCCTTGACGGCATCATCGACCCGTTCGTCATCGAACCTATCACGTTGCCCTGGGCAATCTTCGACGCTCTCTCGGGACCCGACCGGCAACCTCATCAACGTTCTTTGCCGTCTTCCTGACAACCATGACATCCTATCACACTGAATCGTCCACCTCGATGTCCGTCGCGCGCCGCCGCACCGGCACCGGGCTTACGATCCTTGTTGGAGTGCTTCTAATGGCGTCCGGGACGGTCAAGATGCTCGCCGTTCCACCTGTCGTGGGGCCGCTCAAACAGTACGGGTTCGTTCACACCGTGCCGCTCGTTGCCACGCTCGAGATCATCAGTGGCGTGCTCTTTCTGCTGCCACGCACCCGTTCGTTCGGCCTCGTGTTCGCATCGGCGTTCATGGGCGGCGCTGTCGCAACGCACATTCAGCACGCCGAGACGATTCAGCTCGTGCCGGCTGCGCTCGTGCTGGCACTGCTCTGGATCGCGACGTGGTTGAAACATCCGGCGGCGCTGTGGAGCTTCTGACCTCCAAACGAAAGCGCCCTCGCATCCGAGCGAGGCTCGAATGGAGGGCGCGGTGCCCGTCGACGGAATATGTTGGCCGGATCCGGCCGCGTGCTCGGTCGCTATTTCTGCGCCAGCCCTTCCTGTAACTCCCTAAGCTGGACTCGCAGTTGATTCAGAAACCCCGCGAGATCGAGCGAAGCATCTTCATAAGTCATCATTGGAAGCGCGTACGAATCGCCCGTCGCCTTGTACTTCGCTTGTACAACAACCTTGCTTCGGTGAGTGGACATATTCGCAATTTCAAACTCAGGGAACTCGACGTTTACGATCGTACGCGCACTTTGCTTCAGGACTTCGAGCCCGCCTTTTTGGAGTGCCTTCCGATTCCCGAGGCCCAAAGGCTAACTGATTGATCTGGAACTGTTGCCGACGAGGTGGCAGCCACCGCTCGATCAATACCTCTGACGATCTCAAGAATTTCCTTCGTCATGTCATCCACTCCGCGCGCCTTGGGCTTTGCCTCAACGGCAGGGATCGATTGGAGAGCCGCGTCCAGCTTTGGCCAGAGTGCGCTGAAGATCTCCTGCAGCTGGGCGTCCGCTAACGCACCTTCCCCGGCGTCCGCAAGCGCGGCACTCAGGTTCTCAAGCAATTGAAGCGTCTCTTCGCGATTGGCTCGCTTCCCCTGAAATCGGCTCAGCGGACCGTTCGGAATATCCGTCGGTTCCATTCCGACGCAGTATGGCACGACTCGCGATGATTTGACGAGCTTGGAAATCGCTCCAGCTTCGTACATCAGCCAGGGTTCTTCGATGTGACCGGGGTGTAAGGACGAGGATGCCGTAATGAGTGTCTTGGAGTGCCGCGTCCAACTCTTCACCCCAGCGACTTCCTGCATCCAAATCCTTCTTTGACATCCAAGGCTTCAAGTTCTGAAGTACGAGCGGCAGCCATCCGCGAAGACCTTCCGCCACATGACGACTTTGCGTTCCGGACCAGCTTATGAAGACTTTCATATTCGACACGCTACGCGAATGGTCATCGCGCTGCAAGGCTGTTTCTCGCCCGGAACAGGTTGACGAGCGCAGCGAGTAGGATCTCGCCACCAGGTCCGCGAACGCAGACGTACAGATCGCCCTTGCGTGGGCGCATTGCGCGGCGCTTAACCATCGATGAGCCCTCGGTTGTCGCCCACGCGACGGCGCAGCTCATCACGTTCGCGTTCGAGCTGATTGATTCGCCGTTGTTTGTGATCGAGCTCGTTGATCACGGCGCGCATGAGCGTGCTGCCGTGCTGCGCGATGAAGCGCTTCGCCTCGTCCGAGAGCGGCTGCTCCGGATCGATCCGCGGCGGGAACAGCGGGAGCGTCATGATTCGACGCCCTCGCGGTTTCGACGTCGCTCGTTCTCCTCGCGCTTCTGTTGTAGCTGCGCGCGCTCGGTGGGCGTGAGACAGTCGTCGCAAAACCTTCGCGGACGCCCGCGCTTGGGCGGAAGGACTTGCCGGCAGCGCCCGCAGCGATGCTCCAGCTTCCCACGCTCCGGCGCAGGCGACGCCTTGAACCGGGGCGTCTCTTCGAACGCGCGCGCGATCGCATCGTCGAGATGCGCATCGCCGTGATCCGGACAACCGATCACGAAATGCTTGCCGCAGTCGCAGGCGAGCGGGTGACTCGGCACGAGCTGCCGCGAGGCCTCGAAACCCGGAAGTTGCGGATGACGGTCAGACATGGACCGCCTCGCCGCCGGATCCGGCCAACGAGCGATGCAGTACACACTCTTTCGAGATCTCGAACAGCGGATGGTTCGGATCGCCGAAGCCGCAGCCGTAGTAGTTCGCGATCATCGAGCACATGCAGCCAACGCGACGCGCCTGATCGGAGCCAGGCCGAAGGAAGCTCGGCACGACTGCCGGCACTTTCGCGACCGTGCGTCTCATCGCCCGGCCCAGCAAGTCGCGAACACCGCGATCGTCACGAGCACACCGATCAACGCAACGAGCTGCGGATCACGTGGTCGGCGGGGCGGTTGTGGCTCGAAGAAATCCTCGTACTGCATGCGCACGGATCGATCTCCGTGGCGCCGCCGAGTGCGAAGTAGGCCAGAAAAGTAGGCCAGCCAACAACGCAAAACGCCGACACCGTGTAAGGTGGGAAGAACCCTTTACACGGTGTCGGCGTTGAACTTACGCTCGATTGTCAGTTTATCGGGACGGCGGGATTTGAACCCGCGACCCCCTGAACCCCATTCAGGTGCGCTACCGGACTGCGCTACGTCCCGCCCGCCGCTCACTCGCGCGAGCCGGACAGAAGAAGAATCCTAGTCGCCAAACCGCATCCTCACAATCGCCACACCACAACGGCCCACCAGCCATCCCGATCCGCAACCTCACCACCAGCCTTCCCCAGCGCCAACCGACCTCGATCCCCGCCCATGCGGGCAGAATCTGCCCGTTGACACGAAGGTCCGTTTTTTCGTTTAGATAGGGAGAAACCGAATCAGGAATTGCGCGCGTCCATCTCTGCATTGCCGGCGCGCCAACAGCCACTGCGTCGACGAATTGCGGCACCGCGACGTCCGAACACTCCGGCGCGCGGCTCAAATCCCACACTGCGGCTCGCCAATTCGCACTCCGCGACCGCGAACATCCACCGCTCGCGTCAATCGAGGCAGTTCAACTCGACAACGTGCCTCTGCGAGCCGCGCCGGTCGCAGCGGCGAGCATCGACTCCGTTGTCGCGCAACGCAGTGCACCGCTGCTGCACATGACGGCCGTGCAGCGCAACTCCGACCGACGGTTGCCCATTCGCAAGAACGCGATGCGTGCCGCCAAGGCGGCAGTGCACGCAAACATTCTCGACTGACGGCACCGAAGCGAGCACCGCGCGACTCGAACGAGCCGTTGTCGTCATCAAAGCGGCCGATGCCGGAACGCAACTTCGTCGTGCCGCCCCAAAATCCGGCGGTGCCGCGCGGCGTCGGCATCACACAACTCTGAAAACTCTTCTGCCGTCGTGGAAGGCGCCCACGCCGGCCTTTCTTCTCACGCGCCCAAGTTTCCCCGTCAGGAGGCACGTTGAACCACGCTCAAGGCAGTACCATCTCCGCCCTGCTCGCCATCCAAACCTTCCTCGACGCGCATCCGGAGTTCGCGTCGTTGAAGGATTCGACGGCGCGCAACAACCTGGACGTCGCACGCACGCATCTCGAGAGCTTCGGCACCGATCAATCCGGCGGTGCGCAGGCGGCGAAGCTCGAGACGTCCAACCAGCGGTCGCTGCGGCTGGCGTTGCGCAAGTTCCATATGGAAGGCATCGCGCATGCGGCAAAGCAAACGCTCGCGGGCTCCCCCGATCTGAGTGAGCTCTCCATGCCCAAGGGACGACCGTCCGTGCCGCAGTTGTTGAAAGCCGCGGCGGGCATGAGTCAGGCGGCGAGGCGGCACGAGGCCTCGCTGCTCGCCGGCGGGATGACACCCGGCTTCATCGAGGAACTGGCCGCGGCGACGGCCGCGCTCCAGGCGTCGTTGAACGATCGAACGACGCTCACCATCCAGCGCGCCGGCGCCACGGCGGGACTCAAGAACGCCGAAAAGCAGGCGCGATCCGCGATCAAGGTGATGAACGTGTTGGTGCTCAAGCCCATCCCGCCGAACGAGTCCGGTCTCGGGCGGGCATGGGTGGTGGCGAAGCGAATCGCGGCGAAGGCCGGACTCCCGCGCGGTGCGAGCGCCGCGGCAGCGGCAGCTGATTCAGCGGGTGTAGCACCGCCGAGTAGTACGGCTGCGTAGGACCGCTGCGTAGGACCGCTGCGTGGTACGACAGTTAGCGCGAACGGCCGCTTTTTCGGCGGTCGTTCGCGTCTCAAATCGTCGCATTCCTTCGATCAGCTTGAGCTCGCTTTCGCCGTCGACACATCGAGAATGAAGCAGCCCCAATCCGATCCCGCGGTCGCCACCACCAACCATCGCCCCGGGGTCGGGAACGAAACAAGGCTCGGATAGCCGTACATGTGCCCGCCCCCGCGCGCCACATGCGCAATCGTCAGGCGCAGCGAATCGGCGGGTTCGCCGACGCGATCGGCGCGAATGACCAGCGGCGCTTTCAAGTCGGCTGAACCGTGAAGCGGGAGCCACAGGAACTTGTCCTCCTTGCCGGCATGCAGCCCGGTCGAGTCGTTCCACCTCCCGCGCACGATCATTTCGCCCGACCGCAACGAACCGGTAGCCTGTCGATCGTCGGCGTTGCGGGAGTCGACACACCGCCGGTCGCTCGTCCCGGCAGACGGCCGAGCAAAGAATGCCTGCGGCGCGGAAGCCGTATCAGAACGCGAATAGCCCGCGGCCTCCGCGTCGGCCTGCGCGACAGTCACAGGAATGGCGAGTTGAGACGCGGCGGTGTGCAGCGCCACGCAGAGCGGAAGTACCACGACACTGAGGGTGTGACGCATTGCTCTCTCCTGCCTTTTCAGTTCTCTGATGCCCGCGCACCCGGCGCGGGATCTTTCCGCGCCGGCGCGATATCGAGACCGCCATCGAGTCCCGCGACCTACGTCTCCCGCGCCATCATCTCGGTGAGCTGATAGAGCTCCTCATCGCTCCGCTCGAACCAGTCAGCGGGATAGTGCCGCACTCGGCGCGCCGCATCGATGGTGTCGAAGATCAGACAGGTGCCCGCTCGACGGTCAAACGCGGGCATCGGCGCTTCGCGGACGCGCCATTCACGCCCGTCGGGGCCGACGATGCGGCGATGGCGTAAATCGAGCGCCGGATCAGCGCGCTTCACCGCGCCAAACACAGGCGGATTGAGAGGGTTCTTTTCTAACGACACGCGAAATCACTCGGCGAGTAGCGGGAGGCGGAGGGAATACCTGAATGCCCGCAATGTGCATACCAGATGGGCCTCTCCGCGGTGCACGGGGGTCCCTCGACGCCGGCGCTTCGCGCCTCCGCTCGGGATGACAATAGCGGGGAGCGCTTCGCGCCTCCGCTCGGGATGACAGCCATCATCCAGCGCTCATCCCCCAACCCTCACCGCCCACCGCCCTACCTCCCCAAACTCACCTCGTAAAGATCCGCTTCCGGCAACTCCCGCCAGTTCGCCGGATACGACCTCACCCGCCGCATCGCCTTGTCGTGATAGAACACGAGACTCCCCGACGCCCGGCGGTCGTACGACGTGTCGACGATCTCGCGCACGAACCAGCGCTGCCCATCGGGGCCGCCCACCGAGCGGAACGAGCCCAACGCCGCGTGCAGGACGTCAGGAGCGTCGGACAGGTCGCGCACATCGAGCCGCCCTTCGAGCGCATCGGCCGCGCCGCCCGCGGTGGGCGCGCCGGCCGCGCCGGGCATACCGGCGGCATCCGGACGTTCGTGCTCGAGCGTCATTCGGCGACCGCCGACTGGAGTGCATCTACCTTCATTGCGCCAAGCTCGTCGATGAACATTCGACAACGTTCCGAAAGCAATCGGCGTGCCGGACGCAAGCGACGTAAACACCCGTGCAACAAACACTTGTGGCGCTACCGCGGTCACTCAGCCGCCATGACCGCCATGATCGCCATGACCACCCGCGTGATGATCCATCCGCTGAAAGCTCATGAACTCATGAATCGCTTTCACCACCTCGGCATCCGTGCTCCTGATGCGCAACTCCGCGCCGCGAGGAATGTCATGCACCTCGTACGTGATGGCCGTGCGCCTGGCGGCCATGATCTTGGTGCCCGGAACCTCGCGCATGTGCACGAACTCCGGCGTCGAGAAATCGCCCGCCTCGAACGCCTTCTTGATGTCGCGCAGGTGACGACGAATCTGTGCGACGCCGGCGCTGTCGTCCGAGTCGCGAACCAGCGCGACGCGGCCGCCGTCGGGATAGCTGTCGAACGTGTGCGTCGACGTGTACTGATCGACGCCCATGGCGTGCTTGCCACGCTCCTGCAGCGCCGCGTAGGCACTGTCGCGCGCGTGCGCCGTGTCCTTCCTGGCGGGAGCGGCCTGCGCGGACGCACTCGATGCATACACCGCCAGCATGGTACTTGTCGCGAACGCCGCGACCTTCAACGTGTTCATGAACGGCTCCAGTGGGCCCGGCATGTGGTGTAGAATGCGGCACTACACTGACGACGTCTGGAACCGAGGTTCCAATTCGTGACGACGATATCCGCAGACGAGCTCCGACGGCGCCTTCCCGCGCTCGAATCGCTGCCGAATGCAACGCTCGAGCGAATCGCGCGCGCCTCGACCGAACGGCGCTACGCGGCGAATCGCGCGCTCTTTCGCGCGGGTGACGAAGCCGACGGATTGTACTTCCTGCTCGAGGGACGCGTGCGCGTTTCGCGAGAGCTTTCGTCGCGCGCGCAGTTGCTCCACATGGAATCCGCCGGCGGCGTCCTCGGCGAGATTCCCGTCTTCGGCGGCGGTCCATTTCCCGGGACGGCCATCGCCGTCGAGCGGTCGCGTTGCGCGCATCTCGCCACGAGCGCGATCGAACGCCTGCTGCGCGACGATCCCGACTTCGCGCGCTTCGCGGTGCATCGCCTGGCGACGCGCGCACGATCGCTGCTCAATCGCATCGACGAGCTGACGACGACGACCATCGTCGCACGGCTCGCGCGATGGGTTCTCGATCGCGCGTCGAACAACGACAGTGAGACGAACGACTTCACGCTCGGCATGTCGCAGGAAGCACTTGCCGCGGAGCTGGGCACCGTACGTGAAGTCGTCGTGCGCGGACTCGCCTCGCTCGTCGACGCCGGAGCGATCAGACGAACGGGGCGATCGCGCTTCGCGGTGCATCGCTTAGGGCTACTCCGCGCGATGGCGTCCTGAATTTCGCCGGCGTTCGCTAGTCGAGCGGGTCGACGATCGGATCGCTCGGGCTGGCGTCGCTCGGATCGATCGAGATCTCGGGCGGCGTATCATCCTTCGGCTTGCAGCGCCCTTTCCCGCGAATCGAACGCCAGGTCCAGCCGACGACCTTCGACAGCACGAGGATGGGCAGCACCACGAAGATGAAGATCTTCAGCGCGAACAGGCCGAGCGTGAGCAGGGCCATGATGACCGCGACGATCGCCGCGCCGGCGATGAACACCAGGAAGATCGGCAGGCCGAAGAGGAACAGCAGGATCATCACGGGCACGCCGACGATCGACAGTACCGCGAGCAGCGGCACGCCAATGACCTTGAGCAGCGCGGCGATCGGCAGCAGCAGCGCCAGTCCGCCGAGCTTGAACAGCCACCGGATTGCCGCGAGCTGCATGACCAACCGACTCAGTACCGACCACATGACGCGCCGCCTCGAAGAGTGTGTCTGTTAGCTCGTACGGCGGGCGGTATCAGCGAGTTTCGCGAAGCCGCGCGACGTCGCCGGCCGGCATCAGCCGGCCCACGTAGAAATCACCGAACTCGGCATACTTGGCACTGACTTCATCGAAGCGCATGTCGGTGACGAGCTTCTTGAACTCGAGGGGATCGCGCGCGAACAGCGTCACGCCCCATTCCCACGCGTCGAATCCGATGGCGCCGCTGATGACCTGAAGCACCTTCCCTGCGTAGCGTCGCCCGGTCATGCCGTGTGACCACATCAAGCGGCTCCGCTCCTCGAGCGTGAGCGTGTACCAGTTCTGGCCGGCGTCACGGCGCTTGTTCATTGGATAGAACGAGACGTATGGCATGTCCTCGGGCAGCGTGGGATACAGCCGCCGGCGAACGTGGGCCGTCTCGCGCTCTGCCGCCGCACGCTGTTGAAGATCTCGCGTATAGATGTCGTCGCCGACGGCGCCACCGCGCTCCTCGGCCTCGCGCGCGAGCTGCGCCGTGAGGTGATACAAGCCGGCTTCGGTCACGCTGAGAAAGGAGTACTCGAGTCGCAGGCCTTTGGTCAGCCCGGAGGCAGCGTACTCGCGTTGCGCGTCGCCGATCGCGTCGAGTGTTGGACGAAAGTGCAACGCCATGACGTCGGCGCGCGATCCGATGAGACGCGCCCAGGCCGACCATCCTTCGGCGGGGGCCGACGGCAAGGGGACATTCGATGTGACCGCCGTTGCCTGTGTCGGTTCGACGCGTCTCTCATCGACGCCGCTGTCCACGGAATAGATCTGATGCAGCACATACCACCCCTCGAGTGTCTCGGGCGGATGTGCGATTGGACCGGTGTTCGGTGCGCTCGACGGCCGTCCGGCCGTGCCTGGGCTGGCGGGCGTAGCGGAAGGCGCAGGCGACGGGTGAGACGGGTGCGAAGGGCTCGAGGCGCGAGTTTCCATGGTATTGGGAAGTTAATCCCAAGCGGTTTTCGGCCGATACTCTGAAGCGGCATTCCCTTTGCCATTAGGCATGGCGCAGCACGTCAACATCGAATGAGCCAAACCGGCTGAGGCGCCGTATGTCGGACCAGAACAGCAGCAAAGCGATCGATCGCGTCGAAGGGCAGGACGGCCGTCGCCGTCAGCTTCGGGCGCTGATTCTCTCAGCCGCCGACACGGCGCGCGAAACACGGCGCATTCGCCAGGTGGCGGCCCGGGTGGCGCGACCGGTTGGACGCGCGGTACGGGAACGGGTTTCGATGTTGGTCAACGCCGCGGTCTAATCCGCGGCGTTTTGCTTTTTGGCGTGCGTTTTTAGGCGTCAGTCATTCCGAGCCGCAGGCGAGGAATCTGTTGTCCCGGTAGAGTGACGTCCCTCTACCTACCGTGTTAGATCCCTCGCTTCGCTCGGGATGACGAGAGGTTTTGAACTCGCTCTTAATGCTCCGAATGCTCGACGCGCGCCAACCGCGGAGACGTCGGCAACTGCGGAACCGGCCGCGCCGAGCGGCAGTACTCCTCGAGTTGCGCGTCGGTGCAGTGACTCCAGTCCGCGGGAATCGGCGACAGACGCCGCCGATCGGCGCCGCGCTCGAAGCACAGCCATCCGCCGGCGGGCGTAGCAAGCCGCGGCGCGCGGCCGACTGACAAGCGGCGATCCCCTTCCCGCCTTCCTTCCGCGTCGTCAATCACGATTTCACTCGACGACCGCCGGTCTTCGCGCCGGCGCTCCTGCTCACGTGGAATGACGTCGAAGGCGTGCCATTCCTGTCCCGTGGAATCGACAAAAGTGCGAAGTGACATCCGACCTCCCGTGCGGCGTGACCCGATGCGACGGCGAGCCGAGCGTTAGCTATCGTCGGAAGAGCCCCGCACGGTTCGTTCCATCAGTCGCGGCCGGTGACAACCGTCACGTCGCGGGACATGGGCCGAGCCCGCTACGAGGGCGAGCCCTGCCGAGCGCGCACCGGCGGTTGATACTTTGGATGGCGCGACGTCCAGCGGAACCGAAAATACGTCGCGATCAGAATGACCAGCCCGCACAGCTCGATCCCGACCTTCTCCGCGTCGAGCAAGTCCATGGGCGAGTTGTCGAGATGCTGATCGGTGACGCTACCATGAATCACGAGCATCAGCGCCAACGCGTACGTCAGATAGTGGAGCACCTTCCAGCGCTGGCGCCCGATTTCAGCGCGATAGATCGAGGTGATCACCGTGAACCCGAGCAGATACAGTGACAGCGCGCCGAGTGTGTTGATGACCGGCTGCTCGGGCGACGAGATGGGCCAGACGACGTCGAGGAATCGAAACTGCGGCTTGTCGAGGAACAAGAGCGGGATGGGATGCGCCACGGCCAACGCGAGCGCGACGTACGCCGTCCAGTTATGCAGCTTCAGTACATTGATTCGCCGATGCGGCCATCGCTTGTAGGTGTTGTAGCGGGCTCCCATCAGGAGGCCCAGGAGCACGTTGACGCTCAGCAGGTAGATGGCCGCCAGCCCAAGGTAGGTTGTCAGATCCTTCATTCAAGGCACAGTGGGTGCAACGATGTGGGCAAAATGAACATTGGTGTTCGGCTGAGACGAATGTACAACGTGCTAGCCCTCGTCTTCGTTTGCGCGGGCGTGGCACACGCACAGGACGACACGAAGGACGACCGATTTTTTCGAAGCCGCGACGCCGCGATCGGCGCTGGAATTCTGGCGGCGAGCGCGGGACTCAGTCTGTTCGATGCCCAGCTCGCGCGCGGCTTTCAGGACACGAGCTGGGCGCACGTTCGCATTGGCAATCGTCTCGACAAGTACTTCACCCACATCAACGAGACGACGCTCACCGTCGGCAGCTTGGGCATCTATGCCGTTGCACGCCTGCTCGGCGCGAACGACGTCGCCGACGTCGCGTTCCACACGGCGGAGTCGGTCGCCGCGGCGAGTCTCACCGCGCAGGTGATTCGCGGCCCCTTGGGCCGCACGCGCCCGAAGGATACAGCGACGCCCTATGCGGATCCGTACGAATTCCACTTCATGAAAGGCTTCACGCACTTCGCGCAGCGCTCGTTCCCGTCAATTCACTCGTCGTCTGGCTTCGCGGCTGCGTCGGCGCTGGTGGCCGAGGTGAAACAGCGTGCGCCTGGCGCGACGTGGTGGGTGGGCGTACCGGCGTACGCGCTGGCGCTCACTCCCGGGCTCTCACGGATGTATCTCGGGCAGCACTGGGCGAGCGACATATTCGCGGGGGCGTTCCTGGGGACGTTCTATGGATGGAGGATCGTGGAGTACTCGCATGCGCATCCTCGGACGCCCGTCGATAGAGTGTTTTTGCCGAAGAACTCGGTCAGGGTTGGGTGGTCGATCGGGTTCTAGAGGGTGGTGGAGGGGGTATCAACTTGAACTACGACAAGATCGGACAAAATCTGACAACGTCGGTAAGCCGCACCGATCTGGTCAGATTCTGTCTGATCTCGTCGTTTTGTTTTTTTTGAACCACTCCCGCGACTGTCTAGCGCGCAACCAAAGCCGGACTCAACGCCTCTATCGCCAACCGAAGCCGCGGCATCAACCCCGCGATCTGCTCGACCGAGATCACCCCAATCGACAAGCGGAACCACCCTCTATCCCCTTTCGAACCGAACGCCCCGAACGGCACTGCGGCAAGACCGGCGGCGTTCAGCAGATACGCCCGCACATCGTCGTCGGTCGACAGCGTACGGCCATCGGGCGTCTGCATGCCGTGTAGCGCGAAGCGGGCGCTCACGTAGATCGCACCCTGGGGCCGAACGCACTCCACCGGCAAACCATCCTTCGCGAGCGACGTGAGGCCGTCGTACACGGCGTCGAGTCGCGCACCGGCTTCACGACACATCGTCGTCATGTACGCATCCACCGTCGCGTGATCGTTCAGCACTTTCGCGGTCGCCACCTGCTCGGCGCGCGGCGCCCAAGCACCGACGTGGCCGACGACGTCGTTCATCGGGCGGATGATGTCGGTCGGTGCAACCGCCCAACCGACGCGCAGGCCCGTTGACGCGAACGCCTTCGAGATGCCGTCGACCATCACCAGATACGGCGCGATCTCGGGACGCAGCACGATCGGGTCGACATGCTTCGCCGAGCTGTGCGTGAGCATCCAGTACACCTGATCGTACAGCACGAACAGCGGCCGCTCGTCGCTCGAGCGGCGTGCATTCTCCTCCAGCACCAGATCGCAGATCGCGCCGAGCTGCTCGGCCGCAAACATGGTTCCCGCTGGATTGAGCGGCGAATTGAGCGCGAGGAAGCGCGCATCGCGCACGTGCGGACGCAACGACGCGGCGGTGGGCAGGAAACCGGTCGAGACGTCGCACTCGATCATCACGGCCTGGGCGCCGAGCATGTCGCAGTAGTAGTCGTTGTTCCACGAGGGAACGCCGAACACGACCTTGTCGCCTTCGTCGACGAGCGCGCGATACGCCGCGTAGATCACCGGCCTCGTGCCCGAGGCGATGAGGATCGACTCGATCGGAAACTCGAGTCCGACGCGATGTTTATAGAACTCGCATACCGCCTTGCGCAGCGACTCGAGCCCGTTCGGCGGCGGATAGGTCGACTCGCCGGCGCGCAGCGCGTCGACGATGCCGTCTTCGAGCGCTTTCGGAATGCGAAAGTACTTCGAGCTGAAATCGCCGACGGTCAGGTCGGCGATGTCGCGGCCCTCGCGAGCCAGCGCGCGCACTTCGCCCGCGATGCGAAGAATCGCGGAGCCTTTGAGGTGCGACGAGAGTGAGGAGAGGCGGTTGGGCATGCGGTTCAAACTGGGGCGGCGGATGGGGCTGGGGAAGCCTTTTGTCATCGCGAGCGAAGGCGCCCCCGGCTAGTCATCCCGAGCGAGCGCAGCGAGTCGAGGGACCCCCGTCTCAGCGGAGCGTTGCATAGCGCTCCTCCGTCAGGACGGGGGTCCGTCGACTCCGGCGCTGCGCGCCTTCGCTCGGGATGACAATTGCGCTGCTTCACGCAACGGATCCTGCTCCAGCTCGCGCACCGCCATCGCCGACAGCATGCACGACACAGTACTACAAAGCACTGCATCGAACGACCGCGTATTACTCGGAGACCGCCTGCACGTTGACGACCGTCTCGGCGAGCGTGGTGAGCTTCTTGTCCGTCAACCCTTCTTCGTCGAGCGTCTGCTGCAGAAGCGTCGCCTGATCGGCGAAGCCGAGCATGTTCGCCATAGTACGCACCGTTCCGTAGCCGGCGATCTCGTAGTGCTCGACGCGTTGGGCGGCGGCAATCATGGCCGCGTCGCGCGCCGGGCTCTCATCATGCTCCTCGAGCACCTCGTCACCTTCCTCGAGCAGGCCTTCCATGCCCTTGCACTTGTGGCCGCCCGGCTTCTCGCCGAGCTGAGAGAAGATTTTCTCGAGACGCTCGACATGCGTGCGCGTCTGCACCTCGTGCTCCTGAAAGGAGCTCGAGAGCTCTTTGCTCGCGGCGCCCTTCGCCATCTTTGGCAGCGCCTTGAGTATTTGATTCTCGGCGCTATACAGGTCCTTGAGCTGCTCGACGTAAATGTCCTGCAGTGATTCGTCGGCCATGGTTCCTCCGTGGGTGGGTATTCGCAGGCGAATTCAACCGATTCGCTACTGCGCAGCAATTAGCGCACGGAGTGTTCCGACACAGGTGAAGCAATCGTTCACTTCACGGCGGTCTGCCCCAGTTGCTGTTTGACGATGGCGAGCACCGTGCGCGGTTCGGCCGGCTTCGCGATGTACCCATCACAGCCCGCTTCCATCGCGATCTGCCGATCGCTCGGCATCGCGTGCGCGGTGATCGCGATGATCGGAATGTGGGACGTCGCGGGATCGGACTTGAGCCGGCGCGTCGCTTCCCATCCGTCGACGATGGGAATCGAGACGTCCATCAGGATGAGCGACGGCTGCGCTTCCTTCGCGGTGGCGATGCCTGCTTCGCCGTCGCGCGCTTCGAGCACATCGAACCCGGCGTGGCGAAGAATGGTCGAGTAGATCACGAGATTGTCCTCGTTGTCCTCGACGAGGAGAATCGTGGCAGTGCTGTCGGCCATGATGATACGGTCAGCGAGAGTACGCGAGTGTACGAACGACGACGCAAACGTATGATTGAAAGAATCGGGCCACGAGCCAGCCCCATGCATTACACCGCACAGAAGCGCGGCCCGCTGCTTGCTTTTTCGCCAGGCGACGACAGGACGATGCAAGCCATGGGAAGAGGCGGAGCGGGGCAAGGGGAGCAAGGCGAGAACGGCGGCGGTGCCGGCGCGGCGGCGCGCATGCGTGAAGCAGTCGCGGCCGCGATGGCGGGCGGCAGCTCACGTGACGATCTGCAGGCGGCGTCGCGCGAGATGGTCCGCGAGCTGCGCGCGAGCCAACAGACGCCGGAAAAGACGCTGCTGCACATCAAGGCCGTGCTCGCCGAGGCGGGGTTGGAGCCGACGTATACGAGCGCCGATACGGCGGAGGCGTTCGGGCCCGACGCGATCCTGTATCGAGATGTGATCGCCTGGAGCATCAAGGCCTATTACGACGAGCGGGTGTGATCAGGCCTGATCAGATGCGAGAACTACGGCACACCCTACGGCGCGACTTCGTGGAACAACACGTCCTTCTCGCGCTCGAGCGCCCACTTCAAGCCCCACGAATCCTCGAAGAGGATGAGCGGATGACCCTTCGCGTCGAAGAGCAGCATGCGGCCGCGATCGCGTGAGATGCGCTCGATCTCGGACATTGGCCCCGTGACCCAGCGCGGATAGCGCGCGGAAATTTTTTCGAGGCGGGCAGGCGCGCCGTACTCGTGCTCGAGGCGATGCAACAACACGTCGAACTGCAGCACGCCGACCGCGCCGACGATCGGCGTGGGACTCGTCGTCTCGGTGCCCGACGTGAAGAAGACCTGCGCCGCGCCTTCCTCGGTCAGCTGACGCAGACCCGCATCGAGCTGCTTCCGCTTCATCGGATCGGCGATGATGATCCGCGCGAAGTGCTCCGGCGCGAAGCGTGGAATGCCGCTGAATTCCAGATCGGTGCCTTCGGTGAGCGTATCGCCAATGCGGAGCGAGCCGCGATCCATGACGCCGATGACGTCGCCGGGCCACGCCTCTTCGACCGCGGTGCGCTCGCGCGCCATGAACTGCTGCGGCGCGGCCAATCGCATGAGCTTTCTGGTGCGCACCTGTTTCACCTGCATGCCGGCCTCGAACCGTCCGGAGCAGATGCGCACGAACGCGACGCGATCGCGATGCTTGGCGTCCATGTTCGCCTGGATCTTGAACACGAAGCCCGTGAACTGTTCGTCGGTCGGCGTCACAATGCCCGCCGACGATTCACGCGCGGCCGGCTCGGGCGCGAGCTCGAGGAATTCGCGCAGAAACGGCTCGACGCCGAAGTTGGTGAGCGCGCTGCCGAAGAAGACCGGAGAAAGTTCGCCCGCCAACACGGCGGCTTCGTCGAACGGATGCCCGGCTGCGTCGAGCAAATGAATGTCCGATACGAGCCGATCGTGCGCCTCGGCCCCAAGAATCTCGCGCAGCGCCGGATCCTCGAGCGCGCCCGAATGACCCGAGTGCGCCGCGGCGCGGGTGGCGCCGTGATCCTCGCCGCGCTCGAAGAGATAGACCTGACCGAGCCGTCGATCGTAGACGCCGACGAACGCGCCGTCCTTGTGGATGGGCCACGTGACGGGATGACACTGGATCTCGAGGTCCGCCTCGACGTCGCTCACCAGCTTGAGCGGATCTTCGCCGACGCGGTCGCACTTGTTGACGAACGTGAAGATCGGCGTGCGCCGCATCTTGCAGACGTTGAAGAGCTGCCGGGTCCGATCTTCGACGCCGCGCCGGTTGTCGAGCAGCATCACCGCGCTGTCGGCGGCGACGAGCGTGCGGTAGGTGTCCTCGGAGAAGTCTTCGTGCCCCGGCGTGTCGAGCAAATTGATATGATATCCTTCATATTCAAATTGCATCACACTCGACGTCACGGAGATGCCGCGCTCCTGCTCGAGCTTCATCCAGTCCGACGTCGCGTGCCGCGCGGCGCGCCGGGACTTGACGGATCCGGCCAGGTGGATGGCGCCGCCGTACAGCAGCAGCTTCTCCGTCAGCGTCGTCTTGCCCGCGTCCGGATGGCTGATGATGGCGAAGGTCCGCCGTGTCTGCACGGCGTTGAGCAGGTTCTGCAAGCGATGGTCGAGGTCGGTGGCCACATGTTGTAAACTAATGTGCGGGCGCAGTTTCCCCGAACCCCGCATTCGTCCTAAGTTGCAGGCTGCCGGATTCTCCTCTACCGAACGGAGCCATTCGCGTGACGCCTTGGGTGCGGCGACTGATCATCGCCAACGTGATCATGTATTTCCTCGAGCAGGTCCTGCCGGGCATCACGCGGCTGCTCGACCTCGTGCCCGCGCTCATCCTCGTGCGCCCGTGGACGCTCGTGACGTACATGTTCCTGCACGACCCGTCCGGCATCACGCACATCCTGTTCAACATGCTCACGCTGTACTTCTTCGGCCCGCGCGTCGAAGAACGGATGGGCTCGCGGCGCTTTCTCATTCTCTATTTCATCAGCGGTTTGGCCGGCGCCGCCGCGTCGTTCCTCTTCGCCTTCAACTCGGCAGTCATCGGGGCATCAGGCGCCGTATTCGGCGTCATGCTCGCCTTCGCGCGCTTCTGGCCGGATGCACAGATCCTTCTGTATTTCTTCGTTCCGGTCCCCGTCGTCCTGGCGATCGGGATTCAGGTCATGCTCGCGCTCTGGAGCGGCCTGCACGGTTCACAATCGGGCGTCGCTGACTTCTGCCATCTCGGTGGCTTCGTCGGAGCGGCGGCCTACCTGTTCTATCTGAGTCGCGCCTCGGGCACGCGGCGGTTCCGCCCCAAGGCCGTCGGCGCCGCGGTCCCCAAGGAAACGCTCGGCAACTGGAAACGCGTCGACCTGAACCGGATTCACGAAGTCAATCGCGACGAGGTCAATCGCATTCTCGACAAGATCAGCGCGAAGGGACTGAACAGCCTGACGCCGCAGGAGCGGTTGTTCCTGTCGAACTTCGTGCCGCCGGACGATCGGGTGCCGCCGGTGACGTGAGTGACACAGTCTTGTCAATCCGCCCGCAACGCCACCACCGGATCGGCGCGACTGGCCGCGGACGCAGGGATCCACGCCGAGACCGCGCTCGTTGCCGCCAGCAGCACGATCACGCCGACCAGCGTTCCCGGATCGTTTGGCGCGACATGAAATAGGAGTTTCGTCATCACCCGCGTCGCGAACAGCGCGATCACGAGCCCGACGAACAACCCGCCCACGGCAAGCCGCAATCCCTGCCGCACGACGAGCCAGCGCACCTGCGACGCCTGCGCGCCGAGTGCGACGCGAATGCCCATCTCTCGCGTGCGATTGCGCGACGTATGCGCAAGCACGCCATACACGCCGACGACGGACAGCACGACACCGATCACCGCGAATGCCACGAGCAAGGTCGTCAGGAACCGCGCCCGCGCGAGCGACGCGCTGCGCATGGCGTCCATCGTCTTGACCTCGAGCAGCGTGAGATTGGGATCGAGATCGCGGAGCGTCGCGCGCACCGACGGCACGAGGGACGTCGGATCGCCGCTCGTCCGCAGCAACGCCACCATGTATGGGGACGGCTCCTGCGCTTCCGCGTGAAAGCACTCGATCCGCGGCGTGACGTCGAGCGCATCGACGTGTTCGCTGCCGACGACGCCGATGATCGTGTACCACCGCGTGTCCTTCGTCACCGCCTTCGCGAACGCGAGCCGCTGTCCAACGGGATCCTGCCCGGCGAAGTATTGCGACGCGAGCGCCTGATTGATCAGCAGCACGGGCGTCGACCCAACCCGATCCTCCGGCCCGAACACACGACCGCGCAGCAACGGCACTTTCATCGTCGCGAAGTAAGTTGGCGTCACGGTCCGGTTGCCGATCTCGGTGCCGTACTTTCCGTCCGGCCATCCCGCGACGATGAAGTCCGTCGTGTATGACGTGCCGTTGAACGGAACGTTGGACGAGAGCGCGGCGGCGGTGACGGTTGGAATCGCGTGCAGACGCTGTTCGAAGCTCCGCATGAATCCGTCGATCTTCGGCGCGGTGTCATACTTCGCGTTGAGCTGTACCGCGGCGGCGAGCACGCCGTGCGTGTCGAAGCCGGGATCGACGTCGCGAATGGCCATGAAGCTGCGCACGAGCAAGCCCGCACCGACGCTCATCAACAGCGCGAGCGCGACCTCGCTCATCACGAGCAAATCCCCCCAGCGACGCGCGCGGCCACCCGTCACGGCAACGCGGCCGCCTTCCTTCAGTGAATCGGCCGGATTCCGGTGGCGCGTCCACAGCGCCGGCGCAATGCCGAAGACCATCGCGCTCACGAGCGTGATCGCCACGACGTAGCCGAGTACGGGGCCGTCGAGGCCGAACTCCCGGACGCGCAGCATGTTCGCCGGCTGAAGACGCACGAACGCGCGCGTTCCCGCCCAGCCCACGCCCAAGCCACACAGTCCGCCGACCGCCGACAAGACAACGCTTTCAGCCATCGCTTGCCGAACGAGTCGCGCGCGACCGGCGCCGAGCGCGAGCCGCAACGCCGATTCGCGCGAGCGGGCGGCCGCTTGCACGAGGAGGAGATTGCCGACGTTCGCGCACGCGATGAGCAGGAGGAAACCGACAGACGTGAGCAGCACGAGCAGCGGCAGCCGTGTATCGCCGACGAGGAAGTCGTGCATGGGCATCATCGCGGCGCCCATCACCTTGTTCGTCGCGGGATAGTCGTGCTTGAGGCGCGCGACGACTGCCTGCAACTGCGCGTTCGCGTGCTCCTGCGTCACGCCCGGCTTGAGGCGGGCGACGGCACGCATGTAGTGCGCGCGGCGAAAGCCGATGTCTCCCGTCTTGGTCTTGTCCCATTCGATCGACTGCCAGACATCGACGTTGTCGGTGGGAAAGGCGAATCCCGGTTGCGTAACGCCGACGACTTCGACCGACTGTCCATCGATGACGATCGACTTGCCGACGATCGAGGGATCGGCGCCGAAGTGACTGCGCCAGCCCCGATCGCTCAGCACGGCGACGTGATGCTTGCCGTGCGTCCACGTATCCTCGAAATCGAACACGCGCCCGAGCGCCGCGCGCTGGCCAAGCGTCGAGAAGAAATTGCCGGTGACGTAGCCGCTCATGAGCAACTGTGGATCGCCGCGGCCGGTGAGCGTTGCGTGTCCGACGCCGTCGACGTGGCCGGAGACGTCGGCGAAGTCGGACACGCCGGCGCGCCAATCGAGCAAATTTGCCGGCGCCGCGACCTGGAGATGCCAATGCTTCTCCGGATTCTCCTCGGTGATGACCATCAACCGATCCTGGTCCGGGAACGGCAGCGGCTGCAGCACGACCGCGTTCACGGCGGAGAAGATCGCGACGTTGGCGCCAATGCCAAGCGCCAGCGTGACGATCGCGGCGCCCGCGAGCGCGGGACTGCGGCGGAGCGAGCGCACCGCGAAGCGCGCGTCCGTCACGAAGTCCTCGATCCATTGCAGCCGTCGCACGTCGCGATGGTCCTCGCGCACGCGCAGCACGCCACCGAAGTGCGCCAGCGCCGCACGGCGCGCTTCGGCGGGCGGCATCCCCAGGCGAACGTTCTTTTCCGTCTCGAGCTCGATATGGAACTGAATCTCCTCGGAGAGCTCGCGATCGGCGGTGGTGCGCTTGAAGAGCGCGCGGAGGCGCGCGCGAATGCCGGAGAGAATGCCCATGCGTCGCTCCTTGGCTTCCTGAGGGTGCTACGCGATGTCGAGAATGAGCTCGACGGCTTCGACGTACCGGCGCCAGTTCGTGGTCTCGGTGCCGACGGCGCGTCGTCCCGAGGCCGAGAGCGCGTAGTACTTCGCGCGTCGATTGTTTTCGGTGGTTTGCCACGCGCTGACGATCCACCCTTTCTGCTCGAGCCGCTGGAGCGCCGGGTAGAGCGAGCCCTGGTTGACGTCGAGAATGCCGCGGGAGAACTGCTGGATGCGCGCGCTGATGCCCCAGCCGTGCATGGGCTCGAGGGTGAGCGTCTTCAGGATCAGCAGGTCGAGGGTGCCGCGGAGTACGTCGGACTGGTCGTGTGCCACGCGCTGCCTTCTGTCGGGTTCCGACAGAAGATATCACGCTCCTGTCGGAATTCAACAGGAGGGGATGTAAGCGTTTCGGGTGTCATCGCGAGCGAGCGAGTCGAGGGACCCCCTTCTCAGCGGACCCTTGCCTACGACTCCTCCACCGGACGGGGGTCCCTCGACTCCGGCGCTCCGCGCCTCCGCTCGGGATGACACATTAGCTGCGCCTCCGCTCGGGACGACACGTGAGGCGCACCGCCGCGCCCCTACCGCCGCGACGACACCACGAACGCCGGAAGAATCGTCTGCGTGTCGGTGATCTGGCGGGCAATGCGCGCTCGGGTCGACAGATAATGGTCGTACGCCGTGGCCACCGCGCGCGACGCCGACGTGAACGGGCCTTGGCAACGCGCCACCGACGTGGCGTCCAACTGACACGCCTTTGCGGCCGCCCCCAAATGATCGAGCGCGCCGCGCGCCGTGCGCAGCGACGTCAATAATTCGCGGTTGAGCTCGTGAAGATCATCCGGCACCGGCATGTGCTCGAAGCGGCTCATCGTCGCGTCGATCTGGATGGCGGAGACGTCGCTGCGCCGCGCGATCTCGAAGAACACCGCCGCGGACGAATCGCGCGGCGAAAGGAAAAGGAGCTGCACGCGAAGCTGCGCGCGCGGCGGAAAGAAGTCGAGACGGTGAATGGCGCTGTCGGCGATCAGCGACACCGCGTTCGCGTAGAGCGTCTCGTCGGTCGGACGAGCACTTCCCTGCTGTGCGGGCAGCACCGGGCCGCGCGCTGCGGTGACCGAGCAGACGAGGGCGAGGCCGAGACAACCCCGGCGAAGCGAACCGAACACGGGTGCGTTCACGATTCTTCATTCTGCGTCCAAGCGACGGCGGGCGCAACGGCCCTAGTTCTGCACTTCAGAGCGCCGTAATGAACTATCGGCGCAAGTGTCCTAGCCCCACGCTGGCCCGCTGGGCCACCGCGGCGGCAACGATCATATTCATGGCGAGCGCATGCACACCGGGAATGCCGCACATCGACGGCGTCCCTGGCGCCTCACCCGACCCGTCCACGCCGTGGACGGTACCGGCGCAAGCCCGCACGCCGCCGCCGCCCGCAGACCCGCCGCGGGCGCCCGGCGCGACGGACGCGCTGCGCGCCGATTCGGCGGCCAACGCGTCCGCGCGCATGCTGTCGCTCACCGACGTCGTGGATCTCGCGCTGCGGAACAATCCGGCAACGCGCGAAGCGTGGGCGAATGCCCGCGCCGCGGCCGACGAATACGGTGCGGCGCGCGGCGAGTTGTTCCCGAGCATCAACGCCAACGTCAACGCGATTCGCACGTCGGGGAGCGGCGGCACCGTCGTTTCGAATTCCGGAAACGGCGGAATCGGCGGAAACGGCGGGACAGGCATCGGCACGGACTCCACCGGCGGCACGCGAACCGGAACGACATCCGGTGGTGGCGGCGGCGCGACGCGAGTCCAGCTCACGCCGTCCGTGTCGCTCTCATATCTCATCTTTGATTTCGGTGGCCGCGCCGGAACCATCGAAGCCGCACGGCAACGCGCGATCTCGTCGGACCTCGCGCACAACGCGACGATTCAGGACGTCGTGCTGGAGGCGCAATCCACGCTTTTTTCGTTCGTCGCGACGCGCGCGCTGCGCGATGCGCAGCGAGTCGCGGTGCAGGAAGCGGCGGCCGATACCGCTGCCTCGGAAGCGCGACTGCGTGTCGGCGTCGGCACGCTCGAGGAAGTGCTGCAAACACGGACCGCGCTCGCGCAGGCGCGCTTTCAACTGGCGACGCTCGAAGGCCAGCTCCTGTCGGCGCGCGCGAATCTCGCGACGGCGATGGGTCTCCAGGCCAACGCGCGATTCGACATTCCGAGCTTCACGCCGACGGACTCGGTGAGCACGGTCGCCGCGAGCGTCGATACGCTGGTCAATCGCGCGATTGCGACGCGGCCCGAGCTGGCGGAAGCGCGCGCCGACGCCAAGGTGCTCGCGGCGGAGGTTCGGATCGCACGCTCGGCGGGTTATCCCGCGCTGACCTTCAGCTCCGCCGAGAGTTTCGTGCAGCCGATTCAGGGAACGAACCTGACGACCTCGCACACCACGTCGCTCGTGCTCGGCCTGCAGATTCCGGTCTTCAACGGCTTCTCACGGCAATACGACGTGCGCGCCGCGCGCGAGCTGTACGATGCGGGACTCGCGCGCGTCGCGTCGACGCAGCTACAGATCTCATTGCAGGTGTACACGTCGTATGCGGCATTGCAGACCGCGACACAGCGCGTGAGCGCCGCGGGCGACGAGCTCGCGAGCGCGCAGCAATCGGCCGACGTTGCGCTCGGGCGGTATCGCGAGGGCGTGGGCACCATCGTCGACGTGTTGCTCGCGCGCAGTGCGCTGGTGAGTGCACGCGCCGATGAGATCCAGGCGCGATGGGAATGGCAGACTGCGCTCGCGCAGCTGGCGCACGATACGGGATCGCTCGACCGCCTTGGGCGGCCCAACATACCTCTGGTGAATGGCAGATGATGAGGATCATTCGACGCGTGGGGCTCGCCGCGCTGACGGCCGCCGCGTTGGGAACTATCGGGTGCAGTAGTGCGCCGGCGAAAAAGGGACCGCCCGCGACGCCGGTGCGCGTCGCGACGGCAACGCTCGTCAACGCGCCCATCGACATCTTGGCGAGCGGCGTCGTCGAGCCCATGCAAACCGTTGCCGTCACGGCGCAGGTGAGCGGTTCGCTATTGAGCAGCGCGTTCAAGGAAGGCGACTTCGTTCAGAAGGGACAGGTGCTGTTTCACATCGATCCGCGTCCGCTAGACGCGGCGGTCGATCAAGCGCGCGCGGCGCTCGCACGCGATGAAGCACAGGCCGAAGCCGCACGTCGCGATGACGAACGATACAAGAAGCTGGCGGACATGGGATACGTCAGTCGTTCGCAGTCCGATCAAGCGCATGCAACGGCCGTCGCGCAGGCGGCGACCGCGCAAGCTGATCGCGCTGCATTACGCTCCGCCGAAGTGAATCTCGGCTTCGCGACGATTCGCGCGCCGATTGCCGGTCGCACAGGAAGTCTGCTGGTTCGGCCGGGAAACAACGTGGGACCGTCGACCGGTCCGCTCGTCGTGATCAATCAGCTCAGTCCCGTGCTCGTGCGCTTTCCGGTGCTCGAGCAGGACTTCGACGGGCTGCAGCGCGCGGTCGCGGCGCATCCACTCGTCGTCACGGCGAATGCCAGCGACAGCACGCCGACGAGCGAGCGCGGGCAGCTCAGCTTTCTCGACAACACCGTGGACTCGCTCACCGGCACCGTCACGGGCAAGGCCCGGTTCGAGAATGTCGGACGGCGCATGTGGCCGGGCGAGCTGGTGTTCCTCACCATCGAGCTCGACGTGCAGCGCGGCGTCGTCGGAGTTCCGACGGACGCGGTGCTCACGGGCCAACAAGGCGCGTACGTGTATGTCGTGGACAACACGGGAAGGGCGACGACGCGCAACGTCGCGCCGGGTGTGCAGGTGAACGATCTCACCGTCGTGCGAAGCGGTTTGCAGGCCGGGGAGCGCGTCGTGATCGACGGCCAGTCGCGACTCAATCCCGGCAGCAAGGTGGCGATAATCAACACGAACGGCGACACGTCGCGCGCCGGCGGACTCGAAACCACCTCTGGCACCGCGGCGGGCGAGCTTTCGAATCCCAACTATACGACAGCCGGACGAGCGGGCGGTTCAGGCAGCGCGGCGCCTGAGGGCCAAGGACGCGGCACGCCTGGTGGCAGCGCCGCGGACACGCGCGTCGCACCGACGCGCGGCAATGCCGGATCGTTCGTGCAGTCACCGTCGGCGCAAACGACGCCGCAGACGCGAACGATTCAAACGCCCGCGACGACGCCGAGCGTAACGCGCACACCGACGGGCGCGACGACACCCGCGACGATCACACCCGGTTCGACGACACCGGCCGGCGGCCGAGGCGGTACGCCCACAACGCGGACGGCGCCGACGCCGCCAGCGACAGGACGGCCGCCTGGTTCGCCCGGCGCGCCAACCACAGGCCCGGGTCGTCCATGACGTTCTCCGAGCTGTTCATTCGCCGTCCCGTCATGACGCTGCTGCTCATGACGGGCATCATCGTGTTCGGCATCGCGTCGTACAAGCGATTGGCGATCAGCGACCTGCCGACCGTCGATTATCCGACGATCAGCGTGAACGCGAGCCTGCCGGGCGCGAGCCCGGCGACGATGGCCGCCGCGATCGCGACGCCGCTCGAGAAGCAGTTCTCGTCGATCGCCGGCATCGACAACATGACGTCCACGTCGAGCCTGGGCTCGACGTCGATCACGCTGCAGTTCAGTCTCGACCGCGACATCGACGCGGCCGCGCAGGATGTGCAGGCGGCGATCGCGAAAACGTTGCGGCAGTTGCCGCAGGGGATCACGCCGCCGTCGTACTCGAAGGCGAATCCGGCGGCGTCGCCAATTCTGTTCTTCGCGCTGACGTCGCCAACGCTGTCGCTGACGTCGCTCGATGAAGTGGGCGAGACAACCATAGCCCAGCGCCTATCGATGATCGACGGCGTCGCGGCGGTGCAGGTGTTCGGCTCGGCCAAGTACGCGGTACGCGTGCAGCTCGACCCGACGGCGATGGCGTATCGCAAGATCGGGATCGACGAAGTCGCGCAAGCGATCAGCGCGCAGAACGTGAGCCAGCCGACCGGCGTGCTTTGGGGCAAGACCACCGCGTACACGCTGCAGGCGAGCGGCCAGCTCGAGGACGCGAACGCGTTTCGCGCGTTGACGGTGTCCTATCGCAACGGCGCGGCGGTGCAGCTCGGCGCGTTGGGCCGTGTGGTGGACGACGTCGAGAACAATCGCAACGCGAGCTGGTTCAACGGCCAGCGTTCGATCGTGCTGGCGGTGCAGCGGCAGCCCGGGACGAACACCGTCGCGGTCGCGCAGGCGGTGAACGCGGAGCTCGATTCCATGCGGCCGAATCTGCCGGGCGGCGTGCGTATCCAGACGTTGTTCGACCGTTCGGTCGGCATTCAGAACTCCGTCAGCGACGTGAAGCACACGCTGCTGCTCACGCTCGTGCTCGTGATCGCGGTGATCTTCCTGTTCCTGCGCAACGTCTGGGCGACGTTGATTCCGAGCCTCGCGCTGCCGCTGTCGGTGGTCGGGACGTTTCCGGTCATGTATCTGCTCGGGTACAGTCTCGATACACTCTCGCTCATGGCGCTGACGCTCGCCGTGGGCTTCGTGGTCGACGACGCGATCGTCATGCTCGAGAACATCGTACGCCATCTCGAGATGGGCAAAGCGCCGATTCAAGCCGCGATCGACGGCGCGGCGGAAGTGGGATTCACGATTCTGTCGATGACGATCTCGCTCGTCGCGGTGTTCATTCCCCTGCTCTTCCTGGGCGGCGTCATCGGGCGGCTGTTCCGCGAATTCGCGGTCGTCATCGCCACGTCGATCCTGGTCTCCGGCGTCGTGTCGCTGACGTTCACGCCGATGCTGTCGAGCCGCTTGCTGCGCGCCGAGGGGAACAAGGCGCATGGACGATTCTATAACGTGACCGAGCGGGCGTGGGACTGGACGCTCGACAAGTACAAGACGACGCTCGATTGGACGATGGCGCATCGCGCGCTGTCGATGATCTTTTCGCTGCTCGTGCTCGTGGGCACCGTGGTGTTGTTCAAGATCATTCCGTCGGGATTCATTCCCGATCAGGACACCGGGCAGATCAACATCTCGACGCAGGCTGCGCAGGGTACGTCGTTCGAGGACATGGTGCGACGGCAGCAGCAGATCGCGGCGATCGTGCAGCGCGACACCAATGTCAATTCGCTGATGTCGAGCGTGGGCGGGGGCGGCGGGTCGTCGGCGTCGAATACCGGGCGGTTATCAGTGACGCTCAAGCCGCTCGGCAAACGCCTCGCGGCGCAGGACGTCGTGAACGAGCTGCGCGGCAAGCTGGCACGAATTCCGGGCATCCAGGCATTTCCCTCGCTGCCGCCGGCGATTCAGATCGGCGGCCGGTCGGCGCGCGCCGCCTATCAATTCACGATGCAGAGCTCGGACGTCGATGCGCTCTACACGGGCGCGATGAAGCTCCAGTCCGCGGCGCAGCAGTCGAATCTGCTGCAGGACGTGAACAGCGACATGCAGAACTCGAATCCGCAGATCAACGTGCAGATCGACCGCACGCGCGCCGCGGCGTTCGGCGTGACGGCCGACCAGATCGAGAGCTCGCTGTACGACGCGTATGGCTCGCGCCAGGCGGGATTGATCTACACGCCCGCTAATGAGTATTCTGTAATACTCGAACTGGAACCACAATATCAGCAGGACCTGTCGGCGCTCAACCTGTTGTTCATTCGCGCGCAGAGCGGCACGCTCGTGCCGCTGCGCGCCGTGGCGTCGCTGACCAGAACCGTGGGTCCGGTATCGATCAACCACTCCGGCCAGATGCCGTCGGTGACGATCTCGTTCAACCTCGCGCCCGGCGTCTCGCTCGGCGCGGCGACGTCCGAGCTCGAGCAGCTCGCCGCGCGCGACCTGCCGAACGGCATCACCACCGCGTTCTCCGGTACGGCGCAGGTCTTCCAGCAGACGCAGGCCGGTTTGCTCGTGCTGATCGTCCTGGCGGTCTTCGTGATCTACATGGTGCTGGGCGTGTTGTACGAGAGCTTCATCCATCCGATCACGATTCTCTCGGGTCTTCCCTTCGCCGCGTTCGGCGCGCTCTTGGCGCTGTGGATCTGTCACGTCGAGCTCAGCGTGTTCGCGTTCGTCGGCATCATTCTGTTGATCGGCATCGTGAAGAAGAACGCGATCATGATGGTCGACTTCGCTGTCGAAACCGAGCGGACCGAGCACAAGCCGCCTGGCGAGTCGATCGTGCACGCGGCGCACATTCGGTTCAGGCCGATCATGATGACCACGGTCGCCGCGCTCGTCGGCACGCTGCCGGTCGCGCTCGCCACGGGCATGGGGTCGGAGTCGCGGCGTCCGCTTGGCATCGCCGTGGTTGGCGGGCTCGCGTTCTCGCAGCTCGTGACGCTGTACATCACGCCCGTGGTCTACACGTATCTCGACCCGCTCAATCGGCGGCTCGAGCGGAAGCTGGCGAGAGATAAGAAGAAGCAGGCGGGCGCGGCGGGGCCGGCGGTGGTTGACGCCGTTGGCTAGTCATCCGAGCGCAACGCCCTTGTCATCCTGAGCGGAGCGCAGCGTAGCGAAGGACCTCTGTCTCAGCGGAGCGCTGCGTAAGGCTCCTCCGTCGGGACGGGGGTCCCTCGACTCCGGCGCCACGCGCCTTCGCTCGGGATGACACACGCGCGTTGCGCCTCACTCCCACTCACAATCGCGCCATTCCCACCACCCCCCATCGCCCATCGCCCATCGCCCAGCGCCCACCGCCCGGCTGGGATCGTTAACTCCACCGTGGGGTCTTACGTCTATCGATGTACGCCTCAACGAGGGCACTCATGAAGCACATGAATGGACGAGCCGGCTTGATCGCGGCGTCAGTGGCGATGATTGGCCTGGCTGCCTGCAGCAATAAATCGCAGACGCCGGTCGACGACGGACTCAAGGCCGACCTGGCAGCCGCCACCGGCGGTCAGACGAGCGGCGACCTGCAGCTCGCGCCCAAGTCGGCGCAGTCGCAGATGATCGACGCGGAAGATGCTCCCGTCTCGGCGCCCAAGCGCGCGAGCGTAAAGCACATCCCGACACCGACACCGAAGCCCGCGCCGAGAGTGGCGTCGAACGACGCGCCGGCTCCGGCACCGGCGCCCGCACCGCAGGCGACGGTCGTCGAGACCGCTCCGACGCCGCAGCCGCAAGCGCAGGAGCCTGCTCCGGCACCGGTCATGGCGCCGCAGCCCGTGCAGCAGCCGCAGCGACAGCAGCGCGGCGTGTACAAGACGGAAGGCGAGATCTTCAAGCAGATGCCGTGGATTCGGCCGTAACGGACCTCCGCTTCATTTCGAAACTGTGAAAACACGAACGGGGCTACGTCGTCGTAGCCCCGTTCGTGTTTTCTACTAACCAATCAGGAACGAATCAGGAATGACTTCTGGTCCAGGTCCCGCTCCCGCGCTCACCCTTCTGGCACTTGGTGGTGAACGACACGTTGCTGAGGACGGGACCGTCCGGTGTCGAAACGAACACGCTCACGATATCGAGGTACGTGTCCTTCAGTCCCTTCGCACGCGGACGCAGATCGAAATCCTGGTCGGTGAAGAAAACCGTCGCGCCCGGGCTCAGCACTGAGGCGGTGATCGCGAGGTTCGATCCGAAATACGTGACGCCCGACGGCTGGCCGACGGCGTTGATCTGATCGAATACGCCCGTCAGGTTGAACGTGCCCTGCTGCCCCGCCGCCGCAACGGCGAGCGCGTAGTGCGTGCTGGTGCCGGTCACCACTTCACCGTTGCAGTCGATGGTGCTGAACGGCAGCGTGACCGGTTTCGGCGCGACGACGGTGACGCTTCCGGCGCCACTTCCAGCACCGCCGGCGGTGTGATTCATCGCCGCATCCTGCGGCTGCACCGCCGCAAGCTTCGGCTCGCTGATTGGCGCGGTGGAATCCGCGCACGCCGCCGCCGCGGCGATGCCCAGGAGAGCGGGCAGGTACATCAAACGCATCGATCGAGACTCCGGTGTCCGAGTGAGGTACGATTGGATCACGAATGGATCACGAATGGATCACGAGTGGATCACGAGTGGATCGAGTGGCTTCATCGCCGCATCGCCGCTCGACCGGCGCCGGCCTGACTCGGCGCGTAGAAAAAGCACAATCGGGACCAAGAGCCATCGTGGGCCAACGGTCACCGTGCCGACTCTCGGCACGACCCCTGCCCCGTATCGGCGGAGACCTTCGAGGTGAGACGTGGAGACAACTCAGCATCACGACGACAATGCATCGTGGGGTAAACGAGACCTCGAGCATTTCGAGCAGCGATTGTTGGCGGAGCGGAAGCGGGCCGTGGCGCAGGTGGCGCAATTCGACGATGATCTGCGACTGAGTCCGGACGATACGGACGGCGAGATCACGAGCTGGCGCTTCCATATGGCGGACGAGGGCAGCGACACCTTCGAGCGCGAGCAGAACTTTCTCCTCGCGAGCCGCGAGGGGCAGCTGGTGTGGCACATCGATCAGGCGTTGCGCCGGATCTACGCGTCACCAGAACGCTACGGCCGCTGCGACGAATGCCGGTCGAAGATCGGCTTCGAGCGGCTGGATGCGATTCCGTACGCCACGCATTGCGTGCACTGCAAGCAAACCTGGGAAGGCGGGCGGGCCGACTGACGGCTAGGACGTCAGTCGGTTGCCCTTCATGTCGAAATCAAGTCGATCCCGGTCAGGTGCTGATCAAAACGGTTTTGAGTACGTAGTGATCATCCAGAATGAATACCGACGAGATCGACGATGAGTCGGCGACGCACGCAGCGAAAAAATTGCCGAATTGAACGACGATGAGCGCATTCGATTGCGGCGACGTAGAAGCCGCATTTACCGCTTTCGTTACGGCATCACATACACTGTCTACAGCCACGACTACGACTTGCGCCGTATCGGTGCTCGTCACCGAAAGGTCGGCGCGCAACTGAGCATAGTCGGGCGACAGCTCATAGCCAATCGCCCTAGTGCGGAGACTGCTGGACTTTGGACTCGCAGGCTGACATGTGAATGCCTCGGCTCGTACAGCTGCCGGAGCCAAAAACGCCAGCGTGACAATAAATGTCAACCGCATGATTGAGCACCTCAACTGTGCCAGTCGCAGGTGGAATTTGAATTCCCAGAAATCTTCCAGAATTTGCGATTTCCGGCCTGTTCCGGGAACGACAGATAGCTTGGAAGATTCCATACTTCACCGTTGGCGTTCATCACGTATTCGTCTCGCGTTCCCATGACTTGGACCCAGTCTCCATACAAACTTCCACCGCCAGTGTTTATGTCTGGATCTTTCCTAGGGATCGGCCGACTTGTGTCCCAAGGTCCCCGTGACAGGAGCATCTGAGCCCCAGGGCCGACGGCCGTCGGAGGGCACCCATACACGGGCAAGCCGTTTAGCGTCGGATGCGAATGCGCATGCGCGACCACGCTGTCCGCTGGATTGTGTTTCCGAGTATTTGGGTTACCGGATTGAAAGCCGCACTCGTTTGCGAAAACTCCGGAGTCCGGTTCGAAATAGTAGGTGCCGCCTGAAGTCTTATATATATAGCCGCCGTGCTCGCGCTTGTTCCCCACACTGTCGCCGTTTGCGATGCCATCACCGGGTGGCAGTGTCGGCCCAGACTGATTGAGCATGTTCATTAACCCGACTCGTACGCCATACGTATTCAAAATCGGATCGGTAGTCAGGCAGGAAACGACGACGCGCACAGTCGCGTACCGAAACACGCCGTTGCGCTTAACTTGGACCTTCATCGTTCCGCTCTCTTGAACCGGCTTCGTGCACGGATCTTCCCAAAAGTTGCAATTCGTGTGGCCGGGCGATTGGTCTGGTACCCAAATCCACGACCACATGTCAGGCGCGGTCGGATGCCCGTCACTCCACGTCGGCGTAAAGGTGACATTCGTGCCAGCTGTTACGACTTGTGAGCTTGCAGTTAGGGTAAGTGATGGCGTTGCAACATGGACGCTGCCCACTTGTCGTTTACCATTTATATACGCAACGACGCTCAGTGTCCCTGAACCAACGATCGTTCTCGTACACGCGTTACCCCGGAGACCGAAGAAGCAGGGCGTTGTGTCCGAGGGTTCGCCGCCCTGAGATGCCGGATCCGGTATCCACGTCGACGAGTCAACCTCCACGGGGATTGTTTGGCCCTGAACGACGGCAGGATTCGCGAGCGCAGAAAAATGCACAACGGAGCCAGGGACGACGCTCGTCGAATCGACCACAAGACTCAGCGAAGATTCGAGCCGAGTCAACATGATTGTCGCAGAGCCTGAGAAATTTGCACATAGCGGCGCATGATACTGAGGTCCGCACGTGATTGGCTGCGTTTGCCCAGGGGGGACGAAGTTCAGTTCATTCTCAATTCCGTAACTCGTCCAAACGCCTCCGTCGACGCGAGAGTTGGCATCGAACAGCACGTAGATCGTATCGCTCGACGAGAACGGTGAAAGCACGAACGTGTTATGACCATCGTGCCATGTCAAATCTGTCGCTCCGATTGGATCGTACGACGTCGCGCTGCCGAGCCCCGCGAAGTTCGGAGTTCGCGTGACAAGGCCACCCACTGCCGCCTTCATCACAGTTGTGTGTCGAATCCATGGAGGGACGAAGCCAGTGTCTGTGCCTCCCGATCCGTCAGTATCATTGATAGCGATCGGTACAGTGATCGATGGGGGTGTTTCATCGGGATATAAAGTCGTCCGTGCGACCGAGCCGGGCCTCAGAGTTATAGGACTCTGATGCCCGCTTGGACTGGTGAAATAGTCTCGACACGCAACGAAGCTCACCAACGAAATCAGAGACGCGAGGAACGCCAGCCGCCGGCCACTTGCCGAACTGCGGCGAGAAATCGATCGACGCTCCGAAGAGACCTCGGGATCCACCTGATCGAATTCGGTTGAATCAACCGTGTGTGCGAGTTTTGCAGGAACCTCCTCTAGGGCCTGGCGAGGGGCATGCCTAGTTCGCGACGAGATGAATCGCACGTCGTTTGATACTCCAAATGGGGGGACGAGCTGGCGTGATCTACGTTACGCCGAGCGTACTGCGAGGCGGGCTGCGTCGCGCGACCGGGCGGGAAATGGTGGTCGCAGACAGGTCGCAACTTATGCGACGTACCGGCCTTCGCAAGAGATTAATTATTGGATACTAACAAGCGACGTCGGGCCAGTCGCTGGCAATCGCCTCAAGCGGGGTCACCAACACTCGCGTTCGCTTGAGCACAGATGAGCCTGGTGCTGCGACGGAGGTTGGAATGTGCATGGCTTGTGACCGGACGAACGGGCATGGAGCTGACGTCTGAACTGCAAGCAAACCTGGGAAGGCGGGCGGGCCGACTGACGGCTAGGACGTCAGTCGGCGCCGCCCGTCGTCGGCGGCTACTTCAGGCTACTTCAACTTCACCACCGTCACGATGAGCGCTCCTTTGGTCAACGCCCCCGCGTCATAACGCTTCATCGCGATCCCATCGACGTCTGACATCTGGACGCCGGTTCCCATGAAGCCGGCCACTGCCGCGCTATCGCTGCTGCGCGCGAACGACGCGACCACCGCGCCCGCCGGCTGAACTTCGTCCGAGGCGATGCGACGGACCATCACGGCGTTCGCGGCCGCGACGGCAACAGTTCCCGAATCTCCCTCGGCGGCGCGCAGCATCGTCACCGGGCGCACCGTGCTCTTCACATAGTTGCCCAGGTTGTCGAGCACGATCGTCAAATGATTCGCCTCGGACTCGTCGGTGAGGAGCTGCGGTTCGTACTTCCCGATGATCGCGCCAATGACGTCGTCGCCGACAGGCAACTCGCGATTGATGCGCGCCGCGCCGACCATCGCGCCGGCGGCGGGCCGCGCGACGATCACGCCTTGCGCCTGGGCGGTGCCAACGGCGGCCGACAGCGGGACGATGAGGCAGCAGAGTGCGGCGGCACGACAAAGAGCGTTGGTGCGCATGCGAACCTCGCGAGGATGTTGTGAAGAGCGGACGGAAGTCGAATTCAGCCGACGTACCTGAGTCACGCGCGGCCGCGAATTGGTTTCCACGGCTGGCCTGAGCGTCGCGGGCGAGTAGAATTAGCCCGTCTCCTTACCACCTCCACACACATCATGGCCATCGTTCGATCGATCCTCCTGCGCGCCTCGCGCAGCCCGTGGCTCGCCGACCAGTTTCGGCGTCGCAAGTTCGCGCGGCGCGCGGTTCGCAAGTTCATGCCCGGCGAAGACGTGGGCGCGGCGCTCGACGCCGCCGCGAAATTCTCCACCGACCGCATGGGCACCGTCATCACCGCGCTCGGCGAACGCGTGACGAACGCCGCCGAAGCAGCCGCGGTGCGCGATCACTACCTCGAGCTCCTGAACGCGATCAGTAACCGCGGCTTGCCGACGCACATCTCGGTCAAGCTCACGCACCTGGGTCTCGACATCGATCCCGAGCTGTGCGCCGCGAGCCTCGACCTGCTCGCGACGCGTGCGGCGGAAGTCGGGTCGTATCTCTGGATCGACATCGAGGAGTCGTGGTACGTCGATCCCACACTCGAGATGTTTCGGCGCACACGCGCGGCGCACGAGCGCGTCGGATTGTGCCTTCAGGCCTATCTGCGGCGGACGGCAAACGATCTCGAATCGTTGATGCCGCTGTCGCCCGCCATTCGATTAGTGAAAGGCGCGTATCGTGAACCGCCGGAAGTCGCGTTTCCGAAGAAGAGTGACACCGACGACTCCTACTTCACGCTCAGCGATCGGATGCTCGCCGCCGCCGCGCAGGGTCGCGGGTATCCGGTGTTCGGCACGCACGACCTCGAGCTCATCGAACGCATTCGCACGCGCGCCAAAACGCTTGGCGTGAACGAAAGTGCATACGAGTTCCACATGCTCTACGGCATCAAGCCGGGCGAGCAACGTGCGCTGCGCGATCGCGGCGCGACCGTGCGGATTCTGATCAGCTATGGAACGCATTGGTTCCCGTGGTACGTGCGTCGTTTGGCCGAGCGGCCCGCGAACGTGTGGTTCGTGGTGCGAAGCATGTTCTCGTAGCATTAGACGCTTTTCATAAATGCGCGCCATTCCCTGGAGCGATTCGCTCCAGCAGAATGAACGCGCGTGACATTCGCGAGACGGTCGTGACGCCAGTCACCGCTACGCGCGCGAGAATCGCCGACTATTCATTGGTCGGCGATTTTGCATGCAGCGCCCTTGACATCGACTTCCGCTGACACCCACATAGAGGCAGTGCTCTCGGGCGCGCGGCGCGTGCGCGCACAGGGATCGAACGACAACGAGCCGGGACGTCATGCCGTCGCTTGTGATCGCATCCGAGATCCGGCTGTTCCGCGAGGGACTCGCCGAGCTGTTGTCGCGCAGCGACTCACTGTCGGTCGTCGCGATGGCCACCGACTGCAATGAAGCGGCGCGACTCACGCGCGAGCATTCTCCCGACGTCGTGCTGCTCGATCAAGCGTTGCCCGGCAGTCTCATGCTCGTGCGCACGTTATTGCGCCCGCTCGCCGACATCACGTCACAGGTTCGTGTCGTCGTGATCGGCGTTCCCGACGCCGACGACTCCGTGCTCGCCTTCGCCGAGGCGGGCGTTGCCGGATATCTGCCTCGGGAGGGATCGGTTGAGGATCTCGTGCTGGCGATCGAAGGCGCCGTGCGCGGTGAGCTTCACTGCTCGCCGCAACTGGCTGGTACGATCGCGCGGCGTCTCGCCTGGCGCGCGGCGAGTCTGCCGGATCAGTCGAACATCCTGCTGACGGCGCGCGAGCTCGACGTGGTGCGGCTCATCACCGACGGACGGTCGAACAAGGAGATCGCCACCGCGCTTGGCATCGAGGTGGCGACCGTGAAGAACCACGTTCACAATTTGCTCGAGAAGCTGAACGTGCGCCGTCGCGCCGAAGTCGCCGCGCGACTCGGCGCACGGTAGCCGTTACGGCAAGTGTGCCTTGAGGTAGGCGAGTTGGTCCGCCGGTAGATCCGGAAGGTTTGGGTACACGGCCGGCCCGCACTGCACGTTGTAGCCGACGTCTCCCGAAATCAGAAACTCCGCCGCCGAGCGAGACACCACTTTGTGGTGATAGAACACGATGCCGCCAAAGGCATCGATCGCGAGCTTGCCGCTGAACTCGTAGTATCCGTTGCCGAGCGGGTCGAACATTCCGTGATAGTTGAAATTGAGCGGCCAGCCGCGCGGATCGCCGCCGGGCGGTATCGACTTGACCCAATCCAGTGTGACGTTGGCCGAGGAGTGACTGAATTCGGTTGACGTGTCGAGATCGCGGCTGAAGATCACCGTTTCAATTTCGCCATACGCGTTGCCCGCCCATTCGGCGTACACGTCGGCATGCGCCGTTCCCGCGCGCATTTGCGGCATGTGGAACACCAGCCGCCGATACTGCGTCTTTCCTCCGCTCGCCGCGCCGGGCATGGCCGCGCGCGCTTCGCTCGTCAGCAACCGATCGGCTTTGTCGAACGTCAGCCCGAACGCGCCCTCGCCCGCTTGAACGCCGGACTGCACCATGCTCGCGCCCGCGAGTCCGACCTGGAGCGCGTCACCAAGCTCCATGCCGGCGACGATGATCGGCGCGACTTGCGCGCGCGCGAGATCGGCGGCGGGATTGTAGTACGTCGACGACTGCACGATCGACAAGCTTGCATCCGCACCGGTCGCCGGCGGCCAGTGCACGATCGTGTATGGCCACGTCACCGCGCTCGACGCTTCGAATCTGGCCAGGAAGTCGTCGAACTTGGCGGTCACGGTCTTGCCGCCCGCCGGGTTGACGTACGTGATCGACGTGCCGCTCGGAGTGCCGTCGCCGGACATGCCGGTCACGATGATCGCGTGCGTGTTATTCGATGTGATGTTGCCGATGTCCACGTACAACGGCCCGTACTTCTTGAGCAGCGTGACCCAGCCATCGATCGTCGGCGAGAATGAATTCAGCGGGACGAGGCCCGATGCAGTGTAGAGCGCCTGCGCCGTGGTGGCGTCGATTCCGCCATTTCGATCGAAGATGTCCACGTACTTCTGGTCGACCGTGGCCAGTGCGTCGCGGATCGCGATCGACTTGGTGTTCCGCCAGCAATACATCATCGTGAACACAGCGGCCCAGCACGTCATCGGCGAGGGTTGCGGAATGATCTCGAACGTGCCGGGAATCGTGTAGTCGACGCCGGAGAACGAGCCGGCAAACGACATCGTGCTCGCACCGCGAGCGTCCACGCGCGCGAAACGGTCCGCTTCAGCGTTGCGCCGCTGCTGCAGCTCGGGACGTTCAACGACGACTCCGTTGACTCGCACGCGCGTCCACTTCCTGATCTCACTCGGCACCGCGGAGAGGTTTCCCGCGTTGATGAGTCGCAGCATCGACGACTGCTCGAAGGCGTCGCCGCCGATGTCCGAGACGACGCTCACGAGGGCGTCATACTGATTCTGATTGAGCGCGCCCGTGACGCAATCGTTGATGTGCTGTTGCACGTCGCCCAATTGGCGGCGGAGCAACTCGGTGGCTTGGTCCTGGCTGATGCCGTCCGCATACGGCTGCTCGACCGGCCTGGTATCGCAGACGCCGGCGTGGAGCTGTGAGCCGAACCCGATCGTGCAGTTGCCGTACGCGTCGTTGTGCAGCTTGCCGCGGAACGTTTCGAAGCTCTTGATGAAGTCCAGTCCCGCCGGAGAGAGCGAGCGTGCCGGCGCTCCGCCGCGCGGATCGGTGCTCATCGATTGCAGCAGGCGAACCGGCAGCACCGTCGTCGCCAACGAGCTGGAGAGACTCTGCGCCGTGGTGAGATCGTCGCTGTTGATCGTGATCGCGCGACTCCCCTGCACCACGGGAGCGCTGTCCTTGACGAATTCCAAATTATCGAAGCCGATCTGGCCGGCGACGGTGCTCGAACCGGGAATTGGCAAGTCGCTGATGAACGTGCGAACGGCGTCGTTCATCAGGTTGATCGTCTTCCGGTAGGCCGACGTGACGGCCGTCTCGAATCCCTGGCCGGCTTTCCAATTCTGCCAGAAGAAGTACATCGTCGGTTCGGGCAGATAATTGTTGCGAATGGATCCCGACGATGCGCGCGCGCCGGCGTCGATCCACGCCTGATTCAACGACGACCCGACGCAATTCATCATGTACACGACACGAATCGCCAGCGGGCCGCCGTTCTCGGTCTTGATCGCGCGAATCATGTCGCCGGTGATCGCACTCTGGAGAGAGATCCTGTTCGTCCCGCCATGCGTCAGAATCAGGACGTCGATCACCTTGCCGGCTTTCGTCAAACCGATCAGCTGGGATTTGAGGTCGCCGTACGTCGCGGTGCCGTCGCGGAGCACGATGACGTCGCCAAAGATCGACGGCTTGGCGGCGTTGTAGCGGTTGAGCGTGAGCTCCGCCGTCTCGAGCAGCGAGTCCGTCAGCGACTTGATCTTGGTCTCGAGGAACGATTCGATCTGATCCTTGAGCCCGGCGGGCAACAGCGACGTTCCGGGCAGCAAATCGTAGATCTTCCCGGCAAGGGCGGGAATGCCGAGATCGACTCCGCCGTTCTCGATGAGAATGACGAGCGCGCGGTCGCTCGCCGAGAATGGACGGGCCCACGCCCCGGACTGCGACCTCGAGTAACCGACGATCGGATCGAGCACCGCCGAGCGCGCGTTCGCGCCGCGACGCCGTCCAGTGCCCTCGGGAATGAATCGATTGTCCATGCTCGCCTCGTACGGCGCTTATGCCGGTTTGAGCTTGTGCTCGTTGACCAGGACGTCGATGAACGAGTTCAACTGCTTCTTGATGATGACCGCGGCCGCATTCACGAGCACCGTCGAATTCGGATCGGTGTAGTCGCGCATGAGACCGGCGATTTTTTGTTTCGATGCGGCCGTCGGCAGCGGGACGTAGCGCCAGACGCCGTCGAACAGCGCTTGAACGTCCACGTTGCTCGCGCGAATGGCCGGGCTGTTGATGTCGTCCACGGACTGCTGCACGGCCTTGCGCATGATCATCAGGTTCTTGTCGAGATTCGCCTGCGTGAGGCTGCCCATCGGAATCATGAGCGACCCGTCGCCCGGCAGCATCCACGTGCCGTCGCCCGCGGAGTTGCTGACCTCCACGCCGTTCTCGTTCAAATAATCGTGAAGTGCCTTGACGACGAGATTCGCGACGCGGTCGGGCTGCTGCCGCGCCGATTCCTTCAAGACTTCGCCAAAACGGCTGGCGCTGTCGATGTTCGGATGGAACGGCAACCAGATGCCGTGCCAATGCGCCCAATCCACCGTCTCGAGCGCGGAGAATCGATCCTTGACGTCGCCCTGCCACGCGGTATTGGCGACCTTCTCGAAGAACGACTCGCCCGCGGAGTTGAGCGCGGTGCCGGTATAGAAGCTCGCCTTGAACTTGTCGATCATCACTTCCTTGTTGATCAAATGACCGGCCGCGAACGCGTCGGTGAGGAAATGATCGCCGAACGCATTGATCGTGAGCGGCCACTCGAAGAACAGCGAGACGTTTCCGCTCGACTTGAGAAACTGATCCTGCGCCGCTTCGATCGCGCGCCGATGATAGAACTCCCAACTCGTCTTGTTGTCGCCGTGCCGCGTGCGCGTTCCCGCGCCCATCAGCACGGTCGCCGGCGAGAAGTGCTCGTAGTTGTTTTCGGCCAGCTTCAAATAGCGGCCGGACGTTGCCTTGTCCCACGTATCGTTGCCGACACCCATGCTCTTGTTGGTGCCCTTGCCCTCGTAGAACGCGGTGTCGCGAACGATGAGCGCCTTGAGCCGATTCAACTCCGCCGCGTCGGCGTTCATCATCTGGTCGACGGAGTCGTACAGGTCGGCCATCGAGATGACCTGGCCGTACGAGAGCGCTACCGCCGAACCTTTTCCCACACGCAAACGTCCGGCATAGAGCGAGTTGCCCGCGAGGACATGTTCGCCTGTGTCGTAGAGCGGCTGGCTGATGGGCCGTGTCGCCTGCGACTTGATCGTGTCGAGGTCCGCGATGAAATCCGACGTATCGGGCAACGACTGCGCGCTCGCTGTCGCGGAAGGCGGTGCGTCGACCGAAGGCGCCGATTGCGCGACGAGCCTCTTCGGCTTCGTGCTCTGCTTCCGCTGCTCGTCCTGACGGTCGAAGTCGGCGAACCGATTCTCGAGCTCGACGGTGCCCAGGTCGTACGCGTTCGCGTACTGCATGCTCTGCGCAATGCGGTCGAAGATCTCCTGACCGTTCGACTGACCGTTCGACGTCGCGGGCCGCGGCGCGCCGCCGGTTCCCGACTCTCCCGGGCGACGCTGCACGCTGGCGCGATCCACCATCCCGCCAGCGTCCTTGTCGTAGACCTTGTGACCGCGAATGATCGCATCCAGATCGCCGAGGATGTCGTCCTCCGTCGGCCTGGTGCTCGCGCTCATGCTCTGACTCGACGATCCCGCGCCGCCGGAGACAGACCCGGGTGCATTTTGCAGCGGGGTCGGTGTCGTCGTTGAATTGCGCGGCACCTCCACCCACTGCTTGTTCACACCGTCTTCCTGCTCCGTGATACGCGGCGGCGCCGTCGGCGCCGATGATCCCGCTGATGATCCCACCGATGGCGCGCGGCGCGGCGTGTCGCGAGTCAACGTTGGACCCGCACTCGGCGTCGAGACGATGTCGATGACGTACTCCTCGAAGTCCTGGGAGTGCGACACCGGCGCGTTGCCCGATCGCGGCCGGGGCGTCGGCTGCGAGAGAATCTCTCCGTCGTCGCAGCCGAGCGAGAGTGAGACCGCGGGGGATGCCCCGCGACGCGACGACGAGCTCGGCGGCCGCCCGTAATACGTCGAGAACAAATCCTCGACGCGCTTCCGCGGATCGGCCTGGTCCGGACCGCGGCCGTAGTAGCCCGTAACCAAATCGTCGAACGAGGCTAGTCGTTTCTGGCTCATGGAGAACTGCCTTCGCCTTTGACGTGGACTTTGAGAACGGCGAACGGATCGCACGTGAGGACGAGGTCCGCCGGCTCGGACAGGTCGTGCGACGCCGGCAACGCGATCCGCACATGCTGCTCGTCGCTGGACAACACCTCGGCCAGCGAATTGTTGATCACCGCCACCGGCGGAAATTGCGGATTCACCGCGAGGTGCCGGCCGCGCACCAGCAGCGCGAGCGGTTCACCTTCCTCGCGAGACAACGACACCGAGCGCACGAGCGGCGGGCGATCGTTCCGCTGCGCCTGCTGGATCTGATTGGAGATCGATCGGTAATCGATGTCGTTATTCCCCACCTTCTTGAGATCGACGTTCTTTCGTTCGATGCGCTGCAGATCGTCCACCGACTGCACGCCGAGCTTGCGCAGCTCCTTCTTCGTGGTCTTGTCCACGGCGATGTCGTCGAGCGACGGGCCCTTCGTCTTCTCCGGCACCTTGGACGTCGCACGCACCTGCTGATCGGTGATGGAGCCGAGCTGGATGCTCACCTTCGACGCACCTTCCTGCCCCGGCTGCGCCGTCACGAACCGCACGTTGTCGCCGTCGTACGTCGGGAAGATGTTGAGATCCAGCGCCAGCTCCTTCACCGTATACGACAGCGGCTTGTTGATCGCCTTCACGGCGAGCGTCTCTCGCGTCTTATCGAGATCGACGACGAGCGAGTCGACAAAATCCTCGAGCTGCCAGGCCGTGTTTTCAGCGGCCATGTGGCGCCTCGTCGACGACGGCGGTGAAACGGACGCGGTGGTACGACGGACGATACGTCGTGCTCACGGGGTAGAGCGGCGGGACGGATCCCAGTACGAGCGAGCCGTCGTCCGCACGCGACACGTCGAGCTCGATCGGCAGCTCAACGGTGCACTGGTAGATGTGCGAACGAACGCCGGCGGCGGCATCGGTGATGTCGCCGTGGAAGTCCAGCATCAACGCCAGTGCGTCGGTCACCGAGATGAACGCTTCATCCATCATCGCGACGGCGCATCCTTGCCGCGATCGTCGCGGTGATGGCCGCGGTGATGCCGCTCGGGAAGCGGCGTCAGCGCGATCTTCTGCGACAGGTCGATCTTGTAGCCGTCAAACTTGTACTCCGGCTCGGCACTCGGATCGGTGTCGCTCGTCTCGGTGTCGAACGCGCGTGCCCCGGCAGGATTGGTGTATTGAGTATTCATTGAATTACCCTCTCAGGTCTGCGATCGGAGACCAAGCACGCGGGCCGCGACCGGGAGCGGGAAGCGGACCTTCTCTTCGGTCACGGACACCACCTGGCCGGAATCGTCGGTCTTCTGAACGCTGCTGAGCGTGAACTCGGCCATCTGAAATACCGGAACGATCCATACCATGCCGCGTTCGCCGGCGCGGCCGTTCAACTTGATGTGCGAGATGAACTCGCCGCTGTTGGCGTGCGCCACGGCTCGGGATTCCAGGGCGGCGAGATGATCGGCATCGAGCGGCGTCTGTCCGGTCCACAGCGTCGACAGCTTGTTCACTTCGGCGATGCTCAATTCGACGCCGCCCTTCAGGCGGCCGTCGACCTTGAGCGACAGCGCATCGGGATCGACGGGCGACGATTGCAGCTTGGTCTCCATCACGCCGTTCGCTTCCTCGTGGCTCGTGAGGATGACCATGTAGCGCGCGTCGACGTCGAGCTCCCACAACGACTTCGCGCGGCCGCCGTTCGTCTTGTTCATTGCGTCGAGTGGCGGCGCCTCCCAGACCTTGTTCCAGAACGGACGGAATTGCGCCATGTCCGTGAGCTCGCGCTGATCACCGACGCTCGCGCCGCGCTCCTTCACGAAATACTTGCCGACCAGCACGATGTCGGTGGTGCCGGTCGCGCAATAGGGTGTGCCGCCGTGACTCGACGGCCAGCGCAGGTCGGCCACGACGGCGATCTTGCGATTGGCCGGCAGCTTGGCGAGGTCGGCCTGCGGTAGCGTGATGGTCAGCACGCCGTTCGGCGTCACGTCCTTGAGCTTCGCGATGCTCTTGACCCACTCCGTTGGGCGATGCGAACCCTTGAATGTCAGAGTGAGAATGGCCCGGGGCAGCGCGTTCTTCGGCACCGGATCGCCAACGGTGAACTTCACCTTGAACTCGGCGTCGTGATCGCGGCTGAAGACGAGGCGCGGCGTTCCGTTGAACGGAAGCGGGTCCGCCGAAACGAACGTGAGAATGGCGCGTTGGCTTGGCGTCGCGGCCGGGGCGGCCGCGGCGGCGGGGGCGTCACTCATCGACAGGCTCTGGGCCTTCGCCGGCGCCCCCGATGCCGCCGGTGACGCGGGGGCCGCCTGGCTCGCCGCGTCGAGCAGTTGCTTGAGCTGCGCCAACTGCGCCGCCTGGTCGCCGGAAGACTTCTGCTGCGCCTGCAGCAGCTGCTCCATGAGCATTCTCTGATTGACTTGCGCCAACGCGTCGGTCACGAGCTTGTTGTCGGTCTGCTTGGCCTGCAGCCGCGCCTGATTCGCCGCGTTCACGAGTTGCGGCAGGACATTGAGCAGCGGACCGGCCAAGGTGGCGAGCAGCGCGTCGTCGATGCCGAAGATGAACGGCCGCGACCACTGCGTCTGCGCCGCGGCGACAAAGCGGTTCTCTCCCCGCGTCGCCACCGAGAACGATTGCGCCTTCGCCACCGGCGCCGGACTGTTCGCGGCCGCCGCCGATCCAGGTTGCAGTCCCGACAACAACGTCTTGAGCAGGAAGGTGACGACGCCACCGACCGAGTCGCCCGTCGCGCCGGCGCCGCCGCCCGTACTCCCACTCGCGCCACCAGCGCCGCCGGAGCCGAGCATTTGCAGCACGACCGGTGCGGCCACCTTCACGAGGCCGGACAGCAAATCGTCGAGCGACGTCTCCCGCGCGAATTGATCGGGAGACTGCACGCACGGAATGCGTCGCGGAGTCTGGAACGTCGCCTGAGTCAGAGTCATGGACGCAGCAACCGGGTATGGAATGCCGAAGTTGAGCTTGCCGCCGCCCAGCGCTTGCGCGCCCGACGGCAGCGGAATCACCTGCGAGAATGCCGGACCGCGGCCATCCGGCGTCTTGAAGCTGACCAGTTGCACAAATGCGTCACCGCGATCCAGTCGCGACGCCGGTACCGTCACGTTCCGCGTGGCGGGAAGCAGACTGCCGCCGGCGTCGTTCGCTTTCATCGGCGTCGTCAGGTAGACGTCGTCCACCCAGTCGAAGCCTTCCCTGCTCGCGCGCGCTCGCCCGACGCGCAGCTGGTAGTAGCGGCTCGTTCCGGTATCGATCGTGAACCGAAGCGCACCACGATCGATGCCGGCCAGCTCGAGCCAGGCGAGCGCCATGCAGGCTCAGTCCTTACCGCGGTGCCGCTGCCGGTGCCGGTGCGCCACCGGCGGCCGGCGGCTTGAGCGCCTGCGTTCCACCGTCGGCGTACATGTTCGCGAAGTTGTCGAGCTTGAAGTAATCGGTCTTGAACTGGATGCTCACCTTGCCGTGCAGCGTCGCGGATAGATCGTCCGTCGTTTTCTTGTCCGACGTGTTCACCTGGATGTTCGTATTCGTCATGTCCATCGACATACTCGGACCGCCGAACAGCGAGCCCAATCCGCCGCCGTACGACGCCGACACGTTCGTCACGTTGACGTTCTGATCTTCGTGATGCGCCGCGCTCTGGCGATTGGCCTTGATGCTGAAGTCGACGCCCGCTTCCACGAGGCCCTTGTCGACGACGAGACGCGTGACGCCCATGAGCAGCACCTCGCGCAGCGCGGCGCGATGCTCCTTCGCCATGTTCAGCTTCGCCTCGACGATGTCCTTCTTGACCTCGGCATCCTCGAGATCGGCCTTGTCGCCGTCCGGCGTGGTGAGATTGAGCTTCGTGCTCCCATCCGGCTGGCGCTCGTTCGAGAGATTGTACTTGTTGCTGTGCTTCTCGATCAGCGCGCCGAAGGTGTCCTCGTCTTTCACGTTCTTCACGAAGTCCGCCGTCGACTTGGTGCACTCCTTCATCAGCTTGATGTAGGAATCCGTCTGCGTCTTCATGACGGTGAGATTCGCGTCGAACACCGCCTTGAGCAGATCGGCCACGAACTTCGGGAAGTCCACCGACTTCACGAGGTCGTCGAACGCCTGGGTATCGCCCTGGAAACCGGGATCGTACCCCTTGTAGCCCATGTCCTTGCCCGAGTCCGTCGCCATCGATCGCGCGTAGCCGTTGCCGCCGCCATTCGAGAGGCTCATGCTGCCCGACCGCGAGGCCGGCTGCCGCTTGTCGATGTACTCCTGCACGAGCGAGAGGTAGATGCTCTTCTGGTCGTCCGCCGGCATCGCGGTGAAGGACGCGCTGCGCGAGCACACGTCTCGCGCGAATTGGCGTGCCTGCGCGGTCACGTCGCCCGCGCCTCGCCGCACCATCGTATCAGTCATATGCCCTGGTCTCCGGTGTCAGGCGATCAGAAATCCCATTCTCCACCACCACTGCCGCTGCCACTGCCGTTCCCGTTGCTGCTCGCGTTGCCGTTCTGACTTCCGGCGCCGGCTCCCACCGGTATGCCACTCGGCATGCCCGGCATGGGAATCCCGCGCGGCATGCCCGGAATGCTGATGCCGCCCGGCAGATTCCCGCTCAGCGCCGCCTGCGCCGGATCGGACGAGTCGGGCGCACCGCTGCCGTCCGCGTCATCGTCCTGCTGCAGAATGCTCTGCGTCGTGATGAACGCCTGCACTTCGCTGATGAAGTTCGAGAAGGTGTCGTTGTTCTCGAACGACGCCGGATCGTAATCGCCGATGTCCTTGAGGATGTCGTAGCCGAGCTTGGCCTTGTTGTACAACACCGTGGACCGTGGCCGCGCGTTCTTCATCGCCAGATACAGCGTCTCGACGACGCGCCACCACGTGCCGCCCGCCGGCACGATCTGCCGCATCACTTCGTCGTGCATGAAGATCCGCCGGATCACGAAGTCGAGCTCCGCGTAGATCAGCGGCGACACGACGTTCACCATGCCGATGCAGTGCGTCGAAAGGTTGTACTGCAGGTCCTCCACCGCCTGCTGGACGTTCTGCCGCGACACGTACTGGTCGGGATAGAACGCCGCCTGCGCCTGCTGGATGTACTTCGCCGTCTCGAGGATCAGCACTTTCCAAAGCTTCGGGAACTCCGGATTCGGCACCAGGATCTGCGCGAGGTCGTTGTCGGTGATCTCGGCGCCCGCGTTGAACGCCTGCTTGTAGAACATGGCGCGCTCGGCAGGCCGCGTCCGGTCGTTGATCTTGCGCGACTTGAGATCCGTGAACTTGTTCGAGAACACATACAGCTGCAGATCGTCGCGCAGCGTGCTGTCCTGAATCTCGATGCCGCCGCGCAGCAGATAGTTGTGCGTGAAGTAGTTGATGGTGCTGAACACGTCCAGCTCGTCGCCGAGCACCATGCTGTAGTAGAGCTGCGCGGCGCAGCGCACGGCGGACCGGCTCACCTGCATCACCGCGTCGGTGTCCTGCAGGAACTCGACGTCGAAGTCCTGATCGGCGACGTCCGGATCGCTCGTCGCGGAATCGTCGACGGTCGTGCCGCCGCTCAGCTGGCTCAGGTACGTCGGCAGGAAGAAGTCGATATTCGTGTCGTCGACGGGCACCGCCGACTTCTTCATGAACTGGATGATCTGCGGCTTGAGATTGTCGGGGATCTTGATCTTCGCTTTCTGCAGCGTCAACAGCTGCTTGCCGTTGAAGACGAAGTCGTCGATCACCTTCTTGAGCGCGGGAATGAACGCCGCCTCGGTGAGCGACAGTTTCGCGTTGACGACCTGCGTCATGAAGTCGCTGCCGTCATCGTTGTAGCCGTCCACCTTGAGCGCCTGGCTCAGGATGTACGACCGCGCCGCGCTGACGGCCGCGTAGTTGATGATCGTGGCGACGCCGTGCGAGTTGTTGAGGATGAAGTTCTTGAGACCGTTGAACTCGGTCACCTTCATCACGTTCGCGGCGTACACGAGCAGATAGTCGCGGATGGCCGGATACGTATTGAGCGCGAAGCGCACGTTCGCGTCCATCAACGACCAGTTGCCCGAAAGGCTGTTTTCGTAGGCGTACTTCAAGTCCGACAGCTCGGGCACCATGTCGATGTAGTCGGCGAGCGTGAGATCCGTCGCCGCCGCGTCGTCGAGCGTCGCGCCCAGGGAGCCCGGCGCCCACTCGATCGGAGCGGCCGCCGCTTGCACGTTGGCGTTCGCTGGATTGGCGGGATGGGTGGTAGCCTGGGCACCGTGATGCGCCGCTGCATGGTGTTTCGACGTCGGCGCCGGCGCCGCCGCCGGGTCCTTCGGCGGCTCGAACTTCGGCGTGAGCGTCGGCGTGATGAGCGCATTCACCTCTTTGGTGAGCGCGTCGAGCGCCGTCGCGCGATTGCCGAAGATGCGTTTGCCCAGCAGCCGGGCCAGCTCGTCGAAGTGCGCGTCGACCGTGGGATCGACGTCCGCTGAGACTCCACTCGTCGTAATGATCGGGCGCTTGATGCGAAATGGTGCCCCACCGTCGACCGTAAGATTGACCGTCGCCATGTTGTCCCCTTGTTCCCCGTCTCGGCTAGTTGAACTGATGGGCCAGCAGCTTGAGTGCGTCCGCGAGATTGATCAGACCATAGCCCGCGCGTTCGGTGCGGAGCTGCGCGTCGCCGCGGTCGGCGGTATTGCGCAGGACTTGCGTGACTTCTCGAAACCCGATGCGCCGTCCCGCCTGCCGCGCAAAGGCGTGCAGCAGCGCGACCGCACCGGTCACGAACGGCGCCGCCTGCGACGTGCCCGACGCGACCGCATAGGTGTTGTGCGCGAACGAGCTGTAGATGTTCGTGCCCGGCGCGACGACGGTGATCGGCGCGCCATACGACGTGAACGGCGTGACGACGCCGGAGGGGTCGACCGCGCCCACCGCGATCACTCCCGGCAGCGCGCCGGGATAGTAGCGCTCCGCGGTGCCGTCATTGCCGCTCGCCGCGACGACGGTGACGTTCTTCGTGAGCGCGTAGCGAATCACGTCCTCGTGCGGCAATCCACCGCCGGCATGACGAATCCCTAAACTCATGTTGATGACGTGCGCGCCGTGATCGACCGCCCACTTGATGCCGGTGTTGATGTTGTCGATGATCCCCGCGCCGACGAGGCGGTCGCCGCTCTTCATCGTCGCGAGCACGCGCACCGGCATGATGCGACAGTCCGGCGCCACGCCTTCGTCCATCGCGACGCCGCGCGCCGCGATGATCCCCGAAACGTGCGTGCCGTGTCCGACCTCATCCTCCGGCACGTCGTCGTAGCCCATGAAGTCGCCGATGAATCCCGTGGTATCGAGACCCTCGAGATCCACGAAATCGGCGCCGGGCAAGAGCTTCCCCTCGAGCTCCTGGTGATCGAGGTTGACGCCCGTGTCGAGCACGGCGATGTGCACTTCGGGCTGGCCGCGCGTGATCGCGCGCGCATACGCCAGCCCGATCATCTCTTCCGCGCGGCCCATGGGCAGCGAGCTCTCGATCGCGAGCCCGCGGTGAGTACCGCCGTCGCCGCCGTCTCCGTCTGTCGGCCGCGTGGGGATGTCCGCTTCGCCGACTGCCAGATCGTGGATTCCCTCGACCCCCGGTACGAGGCGAATGCGCGCCACGAGATCCGGCGGCAGGTCGTAGTCGTCCTGCAGAATGACGCGATAGACGCGATCCAGCCCGTGCCGCACTTCGTCGTCGGTCCAGTATTCGCCGGCGGGCTTGTGTTCGCTCACGACCCAGAACTTCGCGCCCGCGTCGCGCATCACACGATCGAAGTCCGGCACCAGCCGCTCCTTCACGAACGACTTGTCGTGAATGAAGTCGAGCCAGTCCGGAATGTCGTCGTCGTCGCGCAACCGTTTGTACAGCTTTACAACCAGGTGCTGCTTCATGCGCTCTCGGCCGTCGGTCACTCGTCAGGCGGCATCGCCGGGGCAAGCAACGTTGGGCGGGCGCTCCTTCGGGACAATAAACCGAAGGATTCAATTCGGATGCAGGGAGCAGGCCGAAGGATGCAGTTCGCGGGACGCGAAGGATCTAGGCCTTTCTAGATACTCTTGTCATCCCGAGCGACCCTGAGCGAAGCGAAGGGGAGTCGAAGGACACCCTTCACTACGGAGAGGTCCTCCGTCGGGATGGGGGTCCTTCGACTCGCTTCGCTCGCTCAGAATGACAACGGGAAGTTACTTACCGAATTCCCGCGCTCGCCGCCGGCGCGCCGGTCATCCACTGCTGTTGCGGCAACTTCCGTTGGCGCGGATACACTTCATCGAGCGTATTCGCATCGTACACGCGCCCATTCTTCATCACGAGACTGATCGAGTTCGTGTTGCGGATGTTCGTCAGCGGGTCGCGATCGAGAACGAGAATGTCCGCGAGCTTGCCCGGTTCGAGCGAGCCTAGATCCTGGCCCATCCCGATCCCCTGGGCCCCGACGATCGTGGCCGCACGCAGCGCGTCGTGCTCCGACAGACCACCGCTCTGCAGCAGCCAGATCTCCCAATGCATGCCGAGTCCCTGGAGCTGGCCGTGGCTGCCGACGCCGATGCGGCCGCCGGCCGCCACCGTCTTCGCGACGTCCTGCGCGTGCTGCCACATCGCGTACTCTTCCTTCACGGCGAAGCCCGCCGGTCCAGGCGCGTTGCCCTGGCCGCGACGGCGAATCTTGGTGGCGATGTCCACCGGATGCGTGAAGTGATTCAGCTTGGCGTCGTGCACGAGATCTTCGCTCTGGTAGAACCAGCCTTCGCCGAACGGTCCGCCGTATTCGACGATGAGCGTCGGCGAGTTGGTCACCTGCGTCGCCTTGTACCACTCGAACACGTCGGCGAACTTCGGCGTGATCGGCAGCGTGTGCTCGATGCCCGGATAGCCGTCGAGCCCATGCGTGATGTTGAGCTTGTAGTCCAGGCCGCCCTCGGTCGTCGGCATGAGCCCCAGCTCCTTCGCCGCCATGATCACCCACTCGCGCTGCTGGCGGTTGCCCGTCATGTACATCTTTAGCGTTTTGGTATCATAATACTCTGAATACTTCTTGAGGATCGACCGCGCGTGGTCCAGGTCGCGGATCTGCTCGCTCGAGAACACGCCCGGGCCGGTCGTGTAGATGCGCGGCCCCACCATCTCGCCCGTCTCCACGCGATCGCCGTACGACAGGAAGTCGGTCGTCGCCGTCTGCGGATCGCGCGTCGTCGTCGTGCCGTACGCCAGCTCGGCCAGATACTGCCAGACCTGGTTGCTGTGCACGTTCGGTGTCAGCCACTGCGGATGGTAGTGCGTGTCGACGAACCCGGGCATCACGGTCTTGCCCGTGACGTCGATGACATGCGCATCCAACGGCGCCTGCACGCTGCCGCGCGGACCAATCGCGACAATGCGATTGTCGCGCACCAGCACGTCGGCGTTGTCGATGATCTCGTGTCCCTTCATCGTGATGGCGCGGCCGCCGCGAAGCAGAATCGTGCTGCGCGGCGTGTCGCGGTCGGCCATCACCGTGATGCGCATTTCGGCCGCCTTGTAGCCGGGCTTGTCCTTCTTCGCGGAGTCCGTCTTCGCGCTGTCGGGCTTCGCTCCGCTCGCCACGGCGGCCGCCGGCGGGGCGCCTGCCTGCGCCACCACGGCACTGTCGCGCAGCCGGGCGATGACCTTGGCGCGCGCGTCGGCCTTTAGAGAATCCTCAACGACCTTCGCGCGGTCGAGATCGTACGTCCACACCGCGTTGGCGAGCGCCCACATGATGTGCTTGCCGTCGGCCGTCCACGTCGGAAACTCACCGCCAATTTCATTCAGCAGCTTGACCGGCATCACCGCGTTCGCCGGATTCGCGACCGACACCGTCGGCGGCGTGGTGCCGACGAGCGGCACCGTCACGGTGTAGATGTTCATGCCCACGACGGCGATCGCCTGGTCGCCCGTGGGCGACATCATGACGAGCGACGCGGGCGGCGCCTGCGGAATCGGGTTGGGCTCCGTCGGATCGTCGCCGAGCACGACGTGCGCGGCGCGTCCGCCATTCCAGTACTTCGCCGACTCCTCCACGAGACCAGCATCGAGCGTCGTCGCGCCGCCGGGGACGGTGCCCATCGTCGGCATCGGGCCCGTGACCTTGATGTGCGAGCGCATGTCCGTGCCGTCCCAGCGGAACGACACGAGTCCGTCGCGCGGGCCGTATGCGTAGATGCGATCGGGATTCGTCGTGAAGTGCGGGTTGCCGAGTCCGGCGGCCGGCATGATCAGCGTGGCGTTGCCGCCCGTCGCGGGCATCCACACGAAGTCCGCCGCGGCCGGGCCGAAGAACGCGGCGCCGGCGTCCTGCATCTCGCGCGCGGCGGCGCGCGTCATCACGATGCGATCGCCGGCCGGCGACCACGCGAGATCCGAGTACAATCCCGCGGTGCGTGAGAGTTGTGTAATCGCCGGCTGTCCGGCGCGCGCGCCCCACGTTGCGCGCATCACCTGTCCGCCCGCCTGATCACTCCACGTCACCCACGCGAGCGACTTGGAATCCGGCGACCAGATCGGCCCGAACTCACCGACGTTCGCGTTCGACACGCGCACCGGCGCGCCACTCGGCATATCCATGACGTACACGCGGTCGAGCGACGTGAACGCGAGCTTCTTGCCGTCGGGGGAGGGCGCGATGTCGCGCACCTGATGCGACTTGAACGTCGCGGCGGTGTCCACGCGGTACGCGAAGCGCACCTCCGGTCCCATCTCGATCTTCACGTTCGCCGTGAACGGAATCTTCGCCGGCGCGCTATGGTCCACCGGCACGCGCCAGATCTCACCGCCATACGTGACGACGATCGCCTTCGAGTCCGGCGTGAACGAGTAGCCGGGATACGCATCGAGCGGCGAGCGCGATTCGATCTCGTCGCGCTGCACCGGGTAGGCGAGCCACTCTTCGCGCTGTGTTTCGAGATCTCTAATGCGGAGGCCGGTCTTCGTGTCCTGACGCGTCGCGTAGACGAGATACTTGCCGTCGGGCGAGAGCGCCGGCCGGAACGCCGAGCCGATGCGCGTCGACATCTGCGAGGTCTTGCCGTTCTCGCGATCGTAGACCTGGAGCTCGAACTGCGCGCCGACGGAGTTGTACTGCCAGTCGCCCTGGCGCGCCGCATACCAAATGTAGCGTCCGTTATTGCCGAACGCGGCGCCGAGCGTCTTGAGCTGCGGCGGCGAATCGCGGAGCAGCGGAACGCCGGTGCCGCCGTCGACGTTGTACAGCCAGAGCTTCGCCACGCCGCCCAGCCCGCCCGACTTCGACGCGACGACGTACTTGCCGTCGGGCGTCCACTCGGGCGACACGTAGAGATTGTCGTTGCCCTTGGTCAGCTGCACGGTGTCCGATTTGTCGAGCGACATGAGCCACAGGTTGTCGCCCCCGCTGCGGTCGGACACGAACACGATGCGCTTTCCGTCGGGCGAAAAGCGCGGTTGCGCGTCGTACGCAAGGCCGCTCGTGAGCGCGACGGCTTTGCCGCCCATGATGGGCATTGTATAGATGTGGCCGAGCATGTCGAACACGATCGTCTGCCCGTCGGGCGAGACGTCGAGCGAGATCCACGTCCCCTTCGACGTCGTGAAGGTGTCGGTGCGCGCCACCTTGAGCGGCAGCGTGTTGCGCGCTGCATTCGCGGCATTCGCCGCGGGCGACATGGGTGGACCCTGAGCGATCAGGATCGCGGCGGGTACGAGCGTAACTGCCACGAGCGCCGCGGGCGTCGCGGGCGTCGCGAGCGTAGCGAGGCGACGAAGGGAGCGGAACATGGGGACCCTCGTTGAAGATGCGTGTGGGGAGGGCCCAATCTGCACGCGCGCGCGGGCGCGCGCTACGGTCAATCGTCTAGCGCGAAGGTTCGCGAATTGTCATGGTCGTGGTGCGAATCGTGGCGCGCGACGCGAAGGATCGCGCCCAAGGCGACGCCCAAGAGCATCGTGGCAACGTTCAACGCGAAGTGGGCGGGAGACGGACCGTATCCGTACCGGCGGATTTCCGGAAAAAGCCAGGCGTATGAGACGATCATGACGCTGCCCCAGACCGCGCCGCAAACCAGGCTGTTTACCAGCTTCGCCCGACGGCTCGTCCACGCGGCGACATATCCGCCGACAAGTCCGTCGGCGAGTGTCCATGCGAGCATGAACGCGGGCATGACGGCCCACCAGCGCGTCCGTTCGGCGGCGACGACAAAATTGTGTACCGCACGATGCATGAGCTTCTCGAACACCCACAGGCTCACGGAGCTCCAGAGAAACGCATGGACCGCGTCACCGACGTCGAGCCACGAGCGACGCCGCCAGCGATCGCGAAAGAGATACGGCGCGACGCGAACGCATTCGCGGTAATACCAGAACCGCGCCGCGCGCTCGCCGTCCCATCGGACGCGTAGCACGTACTCCTCAGCCAAATCACCGAGCACTTCGTCAGAGAATTCGCGCGTTGCGCCGAGTGATTGCAGGACGCGTTCGGCGCCGCGTGGGGCGTTCATGTCCAAGTTCATATTCAGGTTTTTGTTCATGCCGGCTCCGGCGTAGGACGACCGATTCCCGCCCACACGGATCGCGCCATCCGCTCGGCGTCGCGAATGGCGCGGCGGCCGGCCGCGGTCACGGTGAACTGTCGGCGCGAGCGTCCGCCGCGTGTCGGTGTCGGAGATGTCGTGCGCGACGAGACGAACCCTTTCGTCTCGAGCCGCTCGAGGGTGGTGTAGATGGCACCGACGGAGTAGTCTCGGCCCGTGCGGTCGGAGACGTCGCGGCGGATGGAGAGTCCGTAGGCGTCGTCGCACAGGCGGGCGACGGCGAGAAGGATGGTGAGCTCGAGGGAGCCGAGGGTGGCGAGGGTGGCGGGCATGTTCTATCTTGTAGAACAAATCACGATTCCGCAAGGGACGCGCGGGTGCTGTTGGTCGATTCGGCAGGACGGAGCGGCGAACGCCCAAGACGAATTCGACGCCGGTAGTCCATAGAGGACCGTGACATGCTGAATCTGGCAATCTGGACGAAGATCGCGATGGTCGTCGAATGTCTGGGAGTGATCCAGCTCGCGTGGTCTACCTCCAAACGGCGGCGACGGCTCATCGATCACGCGACGTATCGCTATCAAACGCTTGGCTCACTCGCGGTTGTTGTCGCGACATGGGGCGTCGTTTTACCGGGCGGCTGGCGCGTCGCGTCCGCGTCCGCCGGCGCGCTGCTCGCGTGGATGGGTGTCGTCGTGATGCAGCGTGGTACGCGAGCGAATCGCGCGAGGAGTGAATCGCACTGATGACCCGCTGCCGATCCGTCACCCGAATGCTGCACGACCGCCGGAACAGTTTCCGGCGCCACGGGTGACACGAACAGACAACGCGAATGTTCGATCAGTAGCCGAAGCCAAGAGACACCAGCACGGGTATGAAGTAGCGCGGAGATTTTGATGCGGCGACCCACTGAACGCCGCTCTCGAGCGACGCTCGCAGGCTCTCGCCGACCCTGACGACATACCCCAAGCTCCCACTCACAAACGGTGGACCGACGGCTTCGTTCCGCACCTCGAGATGTATGGCACCGAGACCGGCACCGACAAATGCTCCGTTCTCGTCCGACGACACATACCTGCGATACTCCGCGCCGATCGAGAGAGTCCACAAGTCGCTATGACCGGTCAGATTCGGATCCCACGACAGTCGCGATGCAGGAATGAAATTTCCGAGCCGTCCTGAGCCGGATGAAATCCGGTCGAGTCCCGGTATGACGAGGAGCTCATCCGAAAACGTCGAGCCGGAAAGCGCCACTCGAACGGCGTTCTTCGCTGAATTGACGAATTCGAACGCCAGTGTCCCGGCAAAGCCGGCCGGACGAGCGGCGAAATAGTCGCGGGTATCGCGCAGCGTCGCTCCGCCACCGACGACGAACCAACGCCGGTCCTGTGCGTCGCAGGACTGACTGCCCGCAAGGCCGAGCAGAGCCGAGAGCGCGAGAATGCGATAACAACAGCGCATGGTCGCGTTACTCGAGCCCTTTCTTCCGCTTGTAGTACGCGACGTACTCCTTCGGCGTCGACATCGCGATCACGTTCGCAATCGACGTGAGCTCGAGATCATCGAGCGTCTTGAAATGCAGGCAGCACTTCCCCATGTCGAGCCGCTTTCCGGCCTTCTTGAACGCGTCGACGAGCAGCGTCTGCGAAAACGGCGACGTGTACTCGCCCGTCGCGCTGTCGAAGACGCCCATCAAATAAAGCGAGTTGTAGCTCTTCTTCGCGCCGAGGCCGACGTAGCTCAGCGGCTGGCCGTTGTGCGTGCTGGAAAATTCTTCGAACGGGATTCCCCAGTTGATCACGCCCCAGTTCATGAACTCGGCATAACCCTTCGGGAGATGCTTGTGGACAAACGCGCGGGCTTCGTCGATCACGGTGCGCTTGTCCGGCGTGAGCGAGGCGAGGTAGGCGGCCACGGTGGTCGGGCGAGGGGCCTTCGCGGTTGCGCGTGACTTGCTCGGCATACGGAAGTTTTTCGGAATGTCGTACGGATCTGGTCAGATCTGGTCGGACGTGGTCGTCGTGACAGGTGTTGGCCGGCGACGGATGGCACCACGACAGAATCTGACCAGATCTGACGTTCGGCGCGTACAGAAACATTCTGCCGGCCGGCCTGAAACTCAATGGTCCCCGGCCCGTACGGCCCGATAACCCTCCTCTTGCTTACCGAGGGGTCCTCCTTGTACTCATATCGGTAACCGAGGGAACGAGCCAACCGCCATGAGCAAGCCCAACGATCTCGTCCAGGGCACCCTGGACCTCCTCATCCTCAAGATGCTCGCGCTCGAGCCCATGAACGGCTGGTCCATCGGCCTCAGGCTCAAGCAACTCTCCGCCGAGATCCTGCAAGTGAGCGACGGCTCGCTCTACCCCGCCCTGCACAAGCTCGAGCAGGAAGGGTGGGTCAGCGCCGAATGGCGGCCCAGCGAAAACAACCGCCGCGCGAAGTTTTACTCGCTCACACGCGCCGGCCGCAAACAACTGCAGCTCGAGGCGAAGCACTGGGATCGCCTCGCCACCGCCATCACCGCGCTCATTCGCCTCCAGGAGGTGTGAGATGTCGCTTCGCTCGAATCTGTCCTTCGATCGGTTGCCGCGGATCGTCGCCCTGCGACTGCGTTCCCTCTTTCGCCGCGATGCCGTGGAACAGGAGCTCGACGAAGAGCTCGAGTATCACATCGAACAACAAACCGCCTATAACATCCAGCACGGCATGTCGCCGGCCGATGCACGCGACGCCGCGCTGCGCTCGATCGGCGGCGTCGCATACCGCAAGGAACAGGTGCGCGACACGCGCGGCACGCGATGGCTCGACGAATTGATCGGCGACGCGCGCTTCGCGACGCGCAGCCTGGTGCGTGCCCACGCCTTCACCGCGACCGTTGTCCTCACGCTCGCTCTCGGGATTGGCGCCAACACGGCGATGTTCACCCTGCTGCGCGGCACGCTCCTTCGCCCGCTGCCCAACCGCGACGGCGATCGCCTGGTGTATCTCAGACAGTCCGCTCCCGGCGCGCACCGAAAGAACGTGCAGTTCTCGGTGCCCGAAGTCGCGGACTTCCGCGCATCCTCGAAAGCCATCGCCGAATTCGCCGAGTATTCGTCGGCCGTGCCGTTCACGCTGGTGTCGAACGGCGGACATCCCGAGCGTGCGCGCACGGCGGTGATCAGCGGCAACTACTTCGACGTCGTCGGACTCACTCCCGTGGTCGGCCGCCTCACGAATGCACGAGACGACGGTGCCGCCGCGTCTCCGGTCGCGGTGTTGTCGTATCGCTATTGGCTCGAGCACTTCGCCGCCGACCCACGCGTCATCGGCTCGACGATTCGCCTCAACGACATAATCACGACGATTGTCGGCGTCGTGCAGGAAGCACCGCCCTACCCGCAACCCACCGACCTCTTCGTGAACACGGTCGTGAGCCCGCATCACCTGAGTGCGACGATGGTCACGGGCCGCACGCATCGCATGTCGGAGCTGTTCGGCCGCCTCGCGCCAAGTGCGAACGTCGACGTCGCACGCCGCGAGATGACGCAGATCGCCGCGACGATGTTCCGCGATCATCCGGAATCGTATGAGAAGGCCGCGCACTTCGAGCTCACCGTCGAACCGCTCCGCGCGGCGGTGAACGAGCGCGCGTCGCTCACGTTCCTGCTGCTGATGGCCGCCGCGGGGTTCGTGCTGCTCATCGCGTGCGCGAACGTCTCGAATCTCACGCTCATGCGCGGCGTCGGCCGCGAGCACGAAATGCTCATCCGCGCCGCACTCGGCGCCGGGTCCGGCCGGCTGCGCCGGCTGCTGCTCGTCGAGAATCTGCTCCTCGCGCTCGTCGGCGGACTGCTCGGCGTTCTGGTTGCGTTCGCGGGGATCAAGCTACTCGTCGGCTTCGCCGCGCAATTCTCGCCGCGCGCGTCCGAGATTCGTATCGACGCTCTGGTGCTCGCGGTCGGACTGGCGACGAGCCTCCTCGCCGCCGTCGTGCTGTCGTTCATTCCACAAATCGGCAGTCATCGCGCGCTCGCCGCGTCGCTGCTGCCGAGCGGCCATCGCGCGACGCTCGGTCGTGGACGGCAGCGCGTGCAGCGGTCGCTGGTCGTGGCGCAAATCGCGGTGTGCGTCGTGCTGCTTACCGGCGCCGGCCTTCTCACGCGGACGTTGACGAAACTCGGGGCCGTCGAAACGGGCGTGCGCACCGATCACGTGCTGACCCTCGAGATGCCGCTGCAGGGCGATCTCCTGCGCGAGGCGATGAAGCAGCCGCTCAATCTCGCGCGCTATGAGAGTATTCGTACGCGCGTCGCCGCGCTGCCGGGAGTGGATGCCGCGTCGATCGGCAGCGTGCCGCCGCTGCGCGGAGCGATATCGTTCGACGTCAAAGCCGAGGGCCGCGCCGTGCCGCCGAATCGTGCGACGCCGCACGGCGACATGAAAACGGTCGATCCGCAATTTTTCGCGACGTCCGGTATTCCGCTCATCGCGGGACGCGCGTTCGCGTCGACCGACCGGCGTGGCAGCGCGCCCGTCGTGATCCTCAGCAAATCAATGGCGCGCGAGTTGTTCGGCGATGACGATCCCGTCGGCCGTCGTGTCGCGTTCACGGGTGAAGTGCTCAAGTTCACACCGTTCACGAGCGATTGGCGCACCGTTGTCGGGGTGGTGGGCGATACGCGGGATCATGGGCTCGAGTCTGATCCGACCGCGACGATCTATGAGCCGTTTGCGCAGGAGCTCATTCTGGCCGGCGCGCTCGTCGTCCGGACGTCGGCCGATCCGGCGACGCTCCAACCGATGATCCTTCGCGCCATTCGCGACGTGTCGCCCCAGCAGTTGATCGAGCATGTCGCGACGATCGATCAGATCCGCAGCGAGAACGTCGCGCCGCGGCGGCTCAACGCGATGTTCATCGCGGCGTTCAGCGCGCTCGCGGTCGTGATCGCGATGGTCGGCATCGCCGGCGTGCTCGGATTCTCGGTCCGCTCGCGCACGTCGGAGATCGGCATTCGCATGAGCCTCGGCGCCGATGCCTCTCGTGTGCGCCGCATGATCCTCGGCGAAGGCAGCGTCCTGCTCGCGCTGGGATTGGCGATCGGCGTGAGCGGCGCGTTGTTCGCGACTCGCGTGCTGCGCGGATTCCTGTTCGGCATCACGCCGCACGATCCCGCCACGCTCACCGCCGTCGCGATGACGCTGGTGCTCGTCGGGGTCGCGGCGTGCTGGTTGCCGGCGGCGCGTGCGGCGCGGGTCGATCCGGCGGTGGCGTTGCGATCGGAGTAGGCTCAACCCGCGCTCGTCAAACCGTACAGCGATTCCACGACGGCGACTTTGTCTTCATCGCTTTGTGAATCGAATCAAACTGGATGCGTGGCATCGAGTCCTTCTCGTCGAGGTCGGGGATCGTAGTCACCTGGATATGCACCCAATCGGCGCACAACTGATTCTGGATTTGGATGCTGAACACCATGGTGCCTGACCAAAGGACGGGCATCGAGCACGTCAACTCCTTCGCGGCGCAGACCTTTGTGAAGGGGTCGATGTTGTCGAGGTCGGGAATCCAGTGCCAGCCGATGATGCGCGGGCCGTTAAGAGGGTCTTCGCCCTTCGCACGTGCGATTTCTACTGCCACGTCGGGGCGAAGCCGAGCTGTGAACGTGACGTCGCTGTCCCCGACGACAATCGTGGTCGTGGACGCGGAGACTCTTACCGCCGGATCCCGCACCGCTCTTGTTGGTGATCGTTGGGCCATGCAAGATGCCGCAAGCGATACCGCGCCACATACGCCCAATCCCCGCAGCGACCGAATCATTTGAGTTTTCATACACCGTTCAGCGTTTCACCGGTCCGGCGCTGCGAACGCGGCTTCAATATCCTTTGACGACGCCGCGCCGGACAATTCATTGAACGTGCCGCTGCCGGCGATCTCGCGCGCGGCAGTGAGCACGGCGCCCCACGCGACGCGCGCGAGCGCGCCACCGACACTGATGCGACGCACTCCCAGCTCGGCAAGCTCGTTCACGGTCGTGAATCCGCTGCTCACCAGCACGTTGACGGGTTTGGGCGACACCGCGCGCACCACGTCGCTGATGTCGGACATGCTGCGAAGGCCCGGCGCATAGAGACAATCCGCGCCGGCCTCGGCGTACGCGGCGAGACGCCGAATCGTCTCGGCGAGGTCGGGGCGGCCGGTGATGAAGCCTTCGGAGCGGCCGGTGAGAACCACGTCGCGGCCACTCGCGTCGATCGCTTGCCGCGCCGCGCGCACGCGCTCGACGGCGAGCGTGCGATCGAAGAGCGGGTTCGCCGCGTCGCCGGTCGAGTCCTCGATCGAGACTCCGGCGATGCCAGTGAGTGCGGCGCGGCCGACGTTCGCGGCAACGCCGTCGGGCTCGATCGCGAAGCCGCCCTCGAAGTCGGCGTTGATCGGGAGCTCGACGGCGCCGCTCAGCACGCGCAGCCACGACAATGATTCATCGACAGTCAAGTGATTGTCTCGACGGCCCATCGTCCAGGCCGAGCCGGAGCTGGTGCTCGCGAGGGCGCGAAAGCCCAGATGCGCAAGCAGGCGCGCGCCGCCGATGTCCCATGGGTTGGGCATCACGAAGCAGCCCGATTCGTGAAGCCGGCGAAACGTGCGGGCGCGATCGGGTTGGGTCATGCCGGCTCCATTTATGGTTCCGCGTTGGTTGGTTGTGCGTGTTCAAATGCATCGCCATGCAAACGAACGATGCCATATGATGTCGCCGCCAGGTGCACGTTGTCGATCCCACACTCACCGCGAGGAGATCAATGATGACGTATCATCTCGAGAACGTTCTGGCCACGCTCGGGCAGCATCAACAGCGCGCGACGTATAGCGCGGTCGCGGAGCTCGTCGGCGAGACGCCGCGCAGTCTCATGCGCGGCAAGGCGCGGACGCCGGAGCATTCGTGGATCGTCTCGAAGACGACCGGCCGCCCGACAGGCTATGCGGACGCCGATGTGCATCCGTCGCTCGCGAGCAACCACACCATTCTCGCCACCGGTCAGCAACTGCGCGAATGGCTCGCGAGCCACAACGTGCACGACGATGCACCGCCGCAACACGCTCAACGGGCGGTTGCCGTGTGAATTTGCGCCGAACGTTGTTCGCGATTGGCATTGCGTTGGTCCGCCGGGTAGCTTGCGAGTGCTTGGACGTTGCGCATCGGCCGCGTCACACGCTGCGTCTTCATTAGAGACTACTCATGACCAGCACTTTGTCCCGAGCAACGCCCGCAATGGATTTTCGATTCGACCTCGCGATCTCCGCGGTCACGTCGGACGCCGGCCTCGTTACCGAGCTCGTGAACGAGCTTGCGACGCGACTGCCGACCGCTCCGGTGTGGCAGACCGATGTGCCTGAGCCGGATCGTGAAGTCGCGACGCCGTTGGTTGCCGAGCGTTCGCGTCTTGCGCTCGTGTTGCATCATGACTTGTGGGAGCACGACGACCACACGCGCAGTGACGCCAGCTTGCTGCGGGATCGGCTGCGCGATCGGCCGGGTTCCGTGTGTGTGATGACGTTCGACGATGCGCCGGTGCCGGGTTGGTTGTCGAAGGCGCCGCGGTATGACGTGGCGGCGAATGGGCGGGCGGGCGCGACGACCTTCGTGCTGGATGCGATCGAGTTGGCAGGCGGGTCGGTTGGCGTCGAGCCCGTGGCGGTCGAGGCCGAGCCGCGCTCGCGGTGGCCCGAGCCGCCGCCGCCGTTTCTGTCGCAGCCGCGCGCGCACTCGGCGCTGCGTCATGAGTTCGATGCGTTGATTGCCGAGATCGAACCGATGTTGGATAGCCGGCGTGCCGGCGCGCCCGACGGGAAGTTCGAGCTTCAGGTGCTGCCGCACCGTTTGATCGCGCGGATGAACGACGTTGCGATCACGTTTTCGTGGGTGGCGGGACGTTTACCCACCGTGGGCGATGGCTCGCTGCTCGTGATTGCCTGGCGGGACGTGGCGCCGGGCGTGAGCGGGATTGCCGCGCTCAAGTCGGCGGCGCCGGTTTACGAGCGCACCTATAATGTTGAAGGCAGTGATGCCGGCCGCTGGCGTTGGCGTGCGAGCGATTCGAGCAGCCGGTCGTATTCGACCAGGAATTTGGCGGCCGAATGGTTGGCGCGTGCGTCGCTTGCCAAGGGCTGACGAGATCGTTAAGTTTGGGGTCAAGCGACACACGCGCGGTGCGCGTGGACATGTTCCGGACGTATATTGGGGCCTGCCGAATTGCGAGCAGGCTCTTTTGCGTTTGTGTCGTGAATGATCCGCATGTTGCGGATCGCCCATCGTGAGGGCTTTGGTCACGAAGCACGTTGTGTCGGTTGGTACGGCATGTTCCGCACTCCCAACACAGCATATCAACATATGGAGTACGACAATGCGTACGACTGGCACCGTCAAGTGGTTCAACGATTCGAAGGGTTTTGGCTTCATCACGCCTGAGAACGGATCGAAGGATTGCTTCGTCCATCATTCGGCGATTCAGGGCGACGGCTTCAAGACGCTCGCCGACGGCGAACGCGTCGAGTTCGACATCGTGCAGGGCCAGAAGGGCCCGGCCGCGGAGAACGTGACGAAGTTGGGTCGCTGAACCGTCCAATCGCCTCCGCCGCGGTACCGTCCGCGGCGGGAGCGGACTGGCGCCGCGCAGTCGAGCCGTTCATCGGCCCGGATGCGCGGCGCGCGTCGTTTCAGCTGGTAACGACGCTTGTTCCGCTGGTCGCGTGTATCGTGGCCATTCACTTCGCGCGCAGCCGGTCGCTCATCGCCGCCCTCCTGCTCGCGCTGCCGACCGCCGGCCTGCTCGTGCGCACGTTCATTCTCATGCACGACTGCGCGCACGGTTCGTTCTTCGCGTCGCGCCGGCTCAATGACGTCGTCGGATTTCTGACCGGCGTCGTGACGTTGACGCCGTTCGCTCAATGGCGGCGCGATCACGCGCTGCATCATGCGTCCTCGGGCGATCTCGATCGCCGCGGCCATGGCGACGTGCCGACGCTGACCGTGCGTGAGTATCTCGCCAAAACGCCGCGCGCGCAGTTGGGGTATCGCATCATTCGGCACCCGATGCTGCTGTTGTTCGGCGGCCCATTTCATCTGGCCATCGGACAGCGTCTGCGCGGCAAGAGTCTGGCGACCGGAAAGATGCAGGCGGCGAGCGTCTGGATGACGAACGCGGCGATCGCGCTCGTGCTTGCGGTCGCGCTATGGGCGGTCGGCTGGAAGTCGGTGCTCATCGCCTACGGTCTTCCCTACTACATCGCGGCGATGGCCGGCGTGTGGCTGTTCTACGTGCAGCATCAATTCGAGGATGCGTACTGGACGCCGCATGGCGAGTGGGACTACGTGGAGGCGGCGCTGCGCGGGAGCTCGCATCTTCGGCTCCCGGCCATCCTACAATGGACCACCGGCAGCATCGGGCTGCATCACGTACATCACGTCGCGCCGAAAATTCCGAACTATCGCCTGCAGTCGTGCCACGACGCGAACGACATGTTCGCGAAATCGCCCGTGATCACGCTTCGCTCCGGGATGTCCGCGCTGCGCCTGGCGCTGTGGGACGAGGATCGCCAGCGGCTGATCGCGTTTCGGGATCTCCCGCAACGATAAGACACGAGCGCGACGTCAGGCGCGCTCCGTCGTTTCCTTGGTCATCTCGATCATCGTTGGGCGGAAGCCGACGGATGCGAACAAATGCTGCGCGGCTTCGTTGCGCACCGCGGTCGACAAAAGCGTTCGCGGCACGCCGCGCGCCTCGAGCGCCGCGATGATTGCATCGAGCAGCATCCGTCCGACGCCCTGCCGGCGACACGTCGGATCGACGACGATGTCCTGCAGCGCGCCGGCGGGTCCGCGCAGCGACATGTAGTCGTAGCCCTCGACGGATCCGTACGCATAGCCGATGACGGTGCCGTCGCGTTCCGCCACAATGATGATCGCGTCGGGCTCGCCGATCTGGCGCCCGAGGAACGCGCCGTATCCTTGCGCCGTTTGCGGCGTGGGCTCGAGGAACCGCTGTGGATCGAAGTCGTGATGCATGCGCACGAGCAGCTCGCCGAGCCGGCCCATGGCCGCGGCGTCGGCGGGCGCCGCCGGCCGAATGACCGTTTGCTCAACCTCGGCCATCAGCGCGAGCGTTCCACGCGATAGCGCAGCCAGAGCACATCGTCGTCGCGGCGCTCGACGCTGTCGAGCGAAAGCAGGCACGGCGTCATGTCGTCGCTCTGGACGTCGAACACTGCGGGCGTTCCCATGCGGCCGTCGACGACGGGCGCCACGAGCACGCTCACTTCGTCGATGAGCCCCGCGCGAAGCATGCCTCCGTTGATCTTGCCGCCGCCCTCGAGCATCAGCGTGCGCACGCCGAACACCGCGCCGATCTTGTCGAGCGCGATCGCGAGATCGACTTCGCGCGTGCCGGCGAGAATGTAGGACACACCGCGCTCGCGAAGAAAGGCAAGGTACTCGTCGGAGACGCACTCCGAGAGCACGGCAACGACGTGGTCGCCGTCGATGTCGTTCGATTCCCAGGCGAGCCGGCCGTGCGCATCGATCGCGAAGGCGAACGAATCGTGGTCGCCGGGCGCGCGGAAATCCGCGCGCGACCTGGTGCCGGTGTATTCGCGCGAAACGTCCTGGGTCGAACGAACATGTTTGGCGAACGGCTCCATCGTCACGCGTCCGCACATCCAGGCGTCGCCATCGTAGCCGACGTGCACGAGCTCATATTGTCGCCGTGCGGTGTCCGAGGTAGGCCATCCACCGGCGGCGATACGGCCGTCGATGGACGTCGCCATGTGGCAGATGACGCGCGGGCGACGGGAACCGGATCGAGAATCGTTGCTGATCATGCTACTATGATAACCATGATCGAACCCGCGCTGCCCGCCCTGTCCGGCTGGGAAAACTTCTACGTCATCATCGGCTCGTCGGCGGCGGCGCTCATCGGGCTGCAATTCGTCGTCATCGCGCTTATCAAGGATACGCGGACGCGCACGAACTCCGGCACCATCAGCGCGTTCGGCACGCCGACGGTCGTTCACCTGGGCGGCGCACTCGTCGTCTCGGCGGCGATGAGCGCACCGTGGCCGACGCTGACGTCGATTTCGATCGTCCTGACCATTTGCGGACTCATCGGGATTGGATACGCCGCCAGCATCATCGCGCACGCACGTCGGCAGACGGGCTACGCGCCGGTGTTCGAGGACTGGCTCTGGCACATGATTCTGCCGAGTCTCGCCTATATGGCACTCACCATCTCGGCGCTGCTGATGCGCGCCGACACGCGTGGAGCGTTGTTCGTGATCGGCGCGGCGGCGTTGGCGTTGCTGCTCATCGCGATACACAACGCGTGGGACACCGTGACGTATCTGGTGATCAGCACGGATCGCTCTGGAACTCCGGGCGGCGAATAGCGGCGTTCAAACGAAGGCCTGGCTGGCGTTGTCAAAAGCCAAACCCTCGTCACTGGCCAATGGACCTTTTCATCCAGGATGTCCGCTACGCATTCCGCTCGCTTCGGAAGACGCGTGGCACCACGCTGATTGCCGCGGCTTGTCTCGCGCTCGGCATCGGCGCCAATACCGCGATCTTCTCGATCGTCCGCGCGGTGCTGCTCGAGGGACTTCCCTATCGCGCGCCATCGGAGCTCGTGCGGGTGAGCGAGTTTGGATCGCATGGTCCGGGCTCGGTGTCCGTGCCGATGTACATGGACCTCGAGTCGCTGACCAGCGTCTTCCAGGATGTCGCCGCGTGGGCCGGAACGAGCCGCGATCTCGGCGACGTCGCGGAACCTGAACGCCTGCGCGGCGTTCGCGCGACGACGAACCTGTTCACCACCCTCGGCGCACGGCCACTGCTCGGCCGCACGTTCGTCGCCGCGGATGAACCGCCGTCGAGCGAGGCCGTGGTCGTCATCAGCGAAGGATTCTGGCGCCGGCGACTCGGCGCCAATGCGCGCGCGCTCGGGTCGACGATCACACTGAGCAATCGCAAGTTCACGATCGTCGGCATCATGCCGGCTGCATTCGACTTTCCTATTTCTCCACTTCGAAACGACTTCTGGATTCCGCTCGACTACAACGAGATCGGCGGAACGCAGCAACGGGGAAATCGATCGCTCGCCGTCGTCGCGCGATTCGCGCCCGGAGTCGATTCGACGTCGGCCGCCGCGCAGCTCGGTGTGTTGGCGCGACGGCTGGCCGAGTCGTTTCCGACGACGAACAAGAATCGTGGGCTTCTGGCGTCGAGCCTGACTGGAACTGTTGTAGGACGCGTGCGGCCTGCCCTGCTCATTTTGCTCGTCGCCGTTGGCCTCGTGTTGTTGATCGCGTGCGCGAACGTGGCGAATCTGTCGCTCGCGCGCGCGGCGGCGCGTCGCCGCGAAATTGCGATTCGCGCCGCGCTCGGCGCCGCTCGGTCGCGCGTGGTTCGGCAGATTCTGACGGAAAGCGTGCTGTTGTCATTCGTCGGCGGCGCCAGCGGGCTCGCGCTCGCGTGGTGGGGATTGCGCGCCATGAGTGGGACCCTCGCCGGCATGCTGCCGAGGAACGATTCAATTGGCGTCGATGGACCCGTGCTGGCGTTCACGATCGGCGTTTCGGTGCTCACGGGCATTGTCGTCGGCGTGATTCCCGCGCTGCGCGCAAGTCAAAGCGACCTGCGGCAGGATCTGTCGGATGCCGCCGGCAAGTCGAGCGCGTCGGCGGCGCGGCATCGCACGCTCAATACGTTGATCGGCGCCGAGATCGCGCTGTCGGTGCTGCTGCTCGTCGGCGCCGGTCTCGTCATCAGAAGCTTTCTGGCAGTGATGCAAGTCGATTCCGGGTTCGTCTCCGATCACGTCCTCACGTTCCGCGTCGGTGCGCCCGCGGGCGCCTTCGTCGACACGATGCGCTATGAGCAATTCTATACGCCGCTCATCGCGCGTCTGCGCGCGATTCCCGGCGTGCGGTCCGTCGGCGCCACCACCGTGCTGCCGATTCAGGACGGGCAGACGGATCGCTACTTCTCGATCGTCGGCCGCCCGAGCGAAGATGATCCGTCGCGCATGCCGGACGCGCAGTGGCGCGTCGTGACTCCCGACTACTTGCAGACGCTTGGTATTCGCGTGATCGCTGGTCGAGGGTTCACGGCCAGCGATACGCGCGGCACTGAGAATGTGATGGTGGTGAACCAGGAGCTGGTGAAGCGCTACTTCCCGGGCGAATCGCCGCTTGGGAAGCAGATCGAGGCGTCTGGACATACCTGTCGCATCATCGGCGTCGTGAAGTCGGTGCGTCAGGTCGGACTCGATCAGGAGGCGCTGCCGGAATTCTATGTCTCGGCGGCACAGCTGTCCGAGGGGACGGGGCTTCTCACGTTCGTGATTTCGGCGCGCGGCGATCTCAACACGCTTGCCGCGGCCGTGCGCCAGACGGTGCACGACGTTGCGCCGCAGCAGCCGGTCTTTCAGCTCACGACGATGAATGAGGTGATCGAGACGTCAGTCGCGACGCGGCGTTTGCTGCTGCAACTTCTCGGTGGCTTTGCACTGCTCGCGCTCGTGCTGTCGGCGGCGGGTGTGTATGGCGTGATGTCGTACGGTGTGACGCAGCGGCGGCGCGAGATCGGCATTCGCATCGCGCTCGGCGCGCGGTTTGGGAATGTCACGGGTATGGTGTTGCGTGACGTCGCGGTGGTCGCCGGCGTTGGGATTGGTGTGGGGGTCGGTGCATCACTGGCGCTGACGCGGTTGTTGTCGAGTGTGCTGTACGGCGTCGGCGCGTATGACGCGTTGAGTTTCGCGGGCGCGCCGGCGCTCATTCTCGTCGTCGCGCTGGTTGCCGGATTCGTTCCGGCACTCCGCGCCGCGCGCGTCGATCCGCTGGTGGCGATGCGATCGGAGTGAAACGCTTGTCATCCTGAGGCGCGAAGCGCCGAGGGATGACCGCAGGGGCGCTACTTCGGCTCGGGACCCATCTTGAGGCGCACCTTCCTTACTTCCTTGAGAGACGGCGCGCGCGCCGCATGTCCGCCCTGCTGCAGCGTCATGCGAACGATGACGTGGCCTTTCGAGATCGCGTCGGCCGACACGGGAATGGTATAGGTGCCGGCTGGGTGGCCTCCGCGAACCGCAAACGGCGAGACGACGCCGAGCGTTCGGCCGGACGTCGTCTCGAGATCGATCTCCGTTCCGCGCGGCACGACGCCGAGCGTGACTTCGAGCCACACCGTCTCACCGGCGCGCAACGCGTGCGGCAACGCGAGCTTGAGCACGCGGGCCGAATCCGGGTGCGACGGCTGCGTCAGCAATGCGATCAACGCGAGCGCGACGGTGGGCATTCGCATGGTGAATTGGCTAGCGCGACCGAATGACGACCGACTTGAGCGTCGGCGCTTTCTGTCCCGCATGTGACGGCACGACGCGAATGTTGACCGCCGTCGTTTGCCCGGGCGCGGCGCCAAGCAGAGTCGGTGCTTTTGGCAGCGGCACGGTGAACGTGACGTCGCCGCCCATGTTGGTCATGGCCATGTGTCCGAAGAACGCGATCGTGCCGGCGTAGTACGGGCTGTCGGCGTTCGCTTGCGTCGTGCTCGCCGGCGCGCCGACGAGCACGTCGAATTCGCGCGACGACGCCGACGTCGGTTTCGGGATCGTCACTTCGGCAACGAGCGTCGACTCGGCGGGTGAGTTGATGTGCGACTGGACCGCGCTCGTCGGGAGCGAGACGGTCGCCGCATTGCCGGTCGGTGTGGCGGTGGCGTGCACGACCGCACCCGGCGATGCCGCGAGCACTTTCGCGGGCTGAACGACGTTCTCACCGAAGCCCGGCTCGTACTGATAGTTGAATCGATCCATGCTGAGATAGTCGCCCGCGTGCGCCGTGCCCACGTACTTCCCGGTGCTGTCGGCGTAGAACAGGAACGGTTCGTTCGACAGCGTGGCGAGGTCGGCCCCCGTGGGCAGATACGGGAGACCGAGCGCCTTCTGCTTTCGTACCCACACATCCCACAGTCGGTCCATGTTCGAGTGATGCAGAAAGAAGATCGGGTCCACGGGCGACAGATTGTTCGTCATGTTCCCGTACGGGCCGGGATCGCATGGGCCGACGCCGCCGATGAAATTGTGGGTCTTGTTGTGCGGCAGTCCCTCGAGCACCGAGAACTTGGTGCCGGCGTTCGGCGCATCGTTGTGCGAGGCCGTCTTGGAGCTGGTGAAGCTGTTCGCGGGCTCGGTGCTGTAGAAGAGTTTGGGCAACAATCCCGACGACACGATGTGCGGCGATACGTCGTACGCGGTTTTCGGATCCAGCTTCGGATTGTCCCGCGTCAGGTAGCGCGATCCCGACGTGAACGCATACGTCAGGTTGCCGGAGAAGAACTGCTGCGACGGGACGTCGAGTCCCATCACGTCGTTCCACATGTCGTCGAACGCCTTGTAGTTTCGCTTGTCGAGCTGCGCACGCTGCGCGGCATTTAGAGAATTCCAATAAGCGGTCAGCGGTCCGCGCAGCTGTGTCGAGAACGCCGAGATGTTGCGCGTGTACGGCTCGTAGTGTGGATCCGTCGGCGTCAGAACGCCGTTGAACATTCCGTCGGGTATTTGTGGCAGCGTCGTCCAGTCCCAGTATGGAATGGCGAAGGTGGGATCGCCGCTGAGCGTGCGGAGGGTCTGCTCGAAGTAGCCGAGGTAGCCGCGGTGCCATACGTAGAACCACCAGTTGCCGTGCGGGCAGTCCATCATGTGGATGAACGCGTTGCGGAACCAGTTTCGCGGGTCCGTCGGCGGCAGCTTGAGCATCGCGTCGATGGCTCTCTGATAGCTCGCGAGTGCTTTCTGTCCGCCGGCGCTCATGACGTTGTAGCGCGTGTACTTCGCCGGTTGTGGCGCTTGCGGAGCCTGCGATGCGTGTGGGGCCAGGGTCGCGGCGAGTGCGTCGAGCGGCAGCGACGCGGCGCCGGCCGCGCCGGCGGCCGTCGCGGTGGTCAGGAGGAAATGACGGCGAGAGACGGCGGGATCGGACATGGGGGCGCTCGAGGAAGGAGGAGGACCGCGTGCGCCGAAGCTATGAAGGCCGGCCGTCGCCGTCAAAGATTAGATAATTCTCATAAACAGGCGGTGATCAGGACCACGGACAAACGGCGGACAACTGCGGATCGGCACGGAGACGGCGTGAACTGCGGTTAACCACCAGTGATTTTGAGAACGCCTCAGGATGCTTCGACAAGAGGGGCGTCCCGAGAGTCAGAGCGGCCAGCTAACGCGCCGCCGCCGGGAACTGCGGCAGTTTCGCCACGTCGCGCTGATCGTGCTGAATGATGACGGTCGCCTTGAGGTTCGCCGCCATCTTCTTGAAGCGGTCGAGCGACGCGATCGTTGCCGCGCGGTCGGTGTTGAACGTGGGCACGCCGTTGCTGTCGTAGTTCTCGTGGAAATGCGCGAGGTCGCCCGTGAGCAGCACGTTGCCCATCTGCGGAAGCTTCACGAGTAAACTGTGATGTCCCGGCGTGTGCCCGGGCGTGTTCAACATCACCACGGTGCCGTCGCCGAACACGTCGCGATCGCCGACGACCGGCTCGACCTTGCCGCCGCCGCTGAGCCAGTGCGTGAACGGACCCGATGTTCCCGCCGGCGTCTTCGGATCCGACACGACGTCCCAATCGGCCTTGCCGATGAGCAGCGTCGCCTGCGGAAATTCGCCGGCTTGTCCGGTGTGGTCGCCGTGGTAGTGGCTGATGGCGACGAATTTGACTTGCGCGGGGTTCACGTTGGCTTGCGAGAGCAGATCGACGAGGCTCGTCTTCGGCGCGGCGGCGCCGGCACCCATCGGATTGCCGGTATCCCAGATGAGATAGTCGTCGCCATGCCGCACGAGATAACAGCTGAAGGTGAGTTGGACCATCAGCCCATTGAACGCGTAGACGTCGGAGAATCGCTGGCCGACGTTCGTCGGCGCGGCGTTCGTGCCGCACTGCAAGCGCGTGAGCGTGACGGTGGGCGGTGTCTGCGCGCGGAGAGCTGCGGAATGCAGAACGGGCACCGCGGCGACGAGCGCGAGCGATCGAACAAGTCGAGTCATGGATGGCGAGGGCAAGGTGGGCGGGCGATGGAACCGCATAATGTCGGTCGTCCCGGGCGTCGCCGCCACCACTGCGCTTCGCGCAGTTTTACGTGCGCCGCGTCACCGCGCGCCCCGGCACTGTCGATGCGTGTTGAGTCGTCATGCAGGAACCCGTCGACGCCCCGACACCAAAAGCGCTAGCCGACCTCGTTGCCCGGTGCCGCGAAATAAACCGCTATGCGACCCAGCTCACCGCCGCCGAGGAAGGCCGAATCGCCGCGCTGGCGTCCGGCCTCATCACGATGCGCCAGGTGTTGGGACTCGAGCAGGTCGCGCCAAGTAAGCTCCCGGCGCGGCAGGCACGCATCACGCACTGGCTGCTGACGGGCGGGTCGCTCGACGACCTGGAGACGCCGCCCATTCGGCAGCTCAACGGCGTCCTCGTGCTCGACGAGCACGAACAGATCAAGATTCTCTCGGGCCGTCATTGGCGCGGCGCGTGGCGAGAGGTTACCCTGTGGCGTGACGGCGTCGCACGACTCTCCGCCCACGATCTCATGGAATACCTCGCATCGCTCGTCGCGCGCGCTCAGGAGCGGGCGCCGTCCGCGGCCACCGCACTGCTCGAGCGAAGCCGATTGATCGCTGGCACCGATGCCCTTGGGCCGCATGGCCCGCGAGGACGGGCTGACTAGCACGACTGCTCACACGGCCCCCCACACGACATCCACTGCCAAGCGCTGGACGCTCGTCGCGACGATCGTTGCGTCGAGCATGACGTTCATCGACGGCACGGTGATCAACGTCGCGCTCCCCGCGCTGCAGCACGGCATGAACGCAACGATTGCCCAGGTGCAGTGGGTGATCGAAGCATACGCGCTCTTCCTCGGTTCCCTCCTTCTGGTCGGCGGTTCCCTCGGCGATCAGATCGGCCGGAAGCGCGTCTTCATGATTGGCGTCGCGATCTTCACGCTCGCCTCGGCGGCGTGCGGCCTCGCGCCGACGCCGCTTTTCCTCATCAGCGCACGGGCGATTCAAGGCATCGGAGCAGCCTTCCTCGTTCCGGGGAGCTTGTCGATCATCTCGTCCACATTCGAAGGCGCCAAGCGTGGTCGTGCCATCGGCACGTGGTCGGGATTCAGCGCGATCACCACGGCGGCCGGGCCCGTTGCCGGCGGTTGGCTCGTTGAACACGCGTCGTGGCGCACCGTTTTCTTCATCAACGTGCCGCTCGCCGCGCTTGTCATGTTCCTCTCGGTGCGATACGTCCCCGAGAGCAAGGACCCGTCGCGCGGCCGCTCGATCGATTGGGCGGGCGCGTTGCTCGGCGTCGTGGGGTTGAGCGGAATCGTGCTCGGCTTGCTCGAGTGGCCATCGCGCGGCGCAGGCGATCGACTCGTGCTCCTCTCGCTCGCGAGCGGCGTCGTGTTTCTCGCGGCACTGATCGTCGTCGAGGCGCGCACCAGCGACCCGATGCTGCCGTTGGCACCGTTTCGCGTGCGCGCGTTCACGCTGAGCAATCTCCTCACGCTCTTTCTGTACGCGGCCCTGGCCGAAGTCATGTTCATGATGCCGCTCCTGCTGATCGAGGTGCGCGGGTTCAGCGCGACGGCGGCCGGCGCGTCGTTGCTTCCGTTTCCGATCATCATGTTCGCGCTGTCGCGCTGGTCCGGGGGGCTCGTCGCGCGGGTCGGAAGCAAGTTGCCACTGACGATCGGACCAGCCGTCACCGGAGCAGGATTCGCCCTGCTCGCGATGCTCGGCCGTCTTGGCTCGAGCAGCGTGTTGGTCGTGCCGGCGGTCGTCATCATGGGTCTTGGCATGGCATTGACCGTCGCACCGCTCACGACCACCGTCATGAGCTCGTTGCCGAGCATGCATTCCGGCGTGGCGAGCGGGGTGAACAACGCCGTGTCGCGCGTCGCGGGACTGATCGCGATCGCGGCATTTGGCGTCGTGATCGCGAGCGTGTTCAACAATCGCGTAACGGCGCGGCTGGCATCGGTTTCGATGTCTCAGACGGAGCGCGCGACGCTCGGCCGCGAGCTGCCGAAGATGGCGGCGGCGAACGTGAAGGGCATCGCGTCGATGTCCGGCGACGCGCGGCGGGCCGTGAGGCGCGCGATCGACGACTCGTTCGGCGGCGCGTTTCAGATTGCCATGCTCGGCTCGGCCGCCCTGGCGTTCGCGGCGGCCCTCGTCGGCGTGATGATCCCCTCGCGCGCCCGGGGGTGAGCGAAAACTTTCCAACCGTTCACCCTTCCCCCGTCCGGTCGATACTCAGAGGGCCCGCCATGACTGGCAGCTCTCTCCCACCGGCCGTGTAATGCCCGGAATGCCTGTAGTCCCACATTACGAACCACGCCTCGTCGCCCTTTCGGTGATCGTGGCGTCGCTCGCGTCGTTCGTCGCGCTCGATCTCGCGGGACGCACGCAGGCAGCGGCGGGACGGGCGCGTCTGGGCTGGCTGATCTGCGGCTCGGTGGTGATGGGCGTCGGTATCTGGAGCATGCACTTCGTCGGCATGCTCGCGTTCGGATTGAACGCGGGCATCATGGCCGTTCAGATCGCGTACGATCGCGTCGGCCTGATCGCGAGCGTGTTGGTCGCCATCGCCGCGTCGGCGCTGGCGCTCGAAGTAGCCAGCCGGCGGTTTCTCGGGACTCGCCCGCTGCTCGGTGCAGGATGTCTCATGGGCGGTGCCATCGCCGGCATGCACTACCTCGGCATGGCCGCGATGCGCATGGCGGCGAGTCTGCACTACTCGGCTCCGCTCGTCACGCTCTCGGTCTTCATCGCCGTCGCGGCGTCGATCGTCGCGCTGGCGCTGGCGCGCCGGCTCGGCGAAACGAAGACGGTGGGCGAGAAGTGGGCGAAGCGAGTGGCGGCCGGCATCATGGGAATCGCCATCGCCGGCATGCACTACACGGGCATGGCGGCAGCGCACTTCGGCGTGGGCGAACACGAGATGAGCAGCATGGGTCACTCGGTGCTCGCGACATCGGGGTTGGCGATCGCCGTGACGCTGAGCGCGCTGATCGTGTTCGCGGGCGCCGCGACGGCGACGGCGCTCGATCGCCGGCACGGCCGTCTCGGTCGAACGGCGCGCGCGGCGGAAGCACGCTATCGCGCGCTCACGCAATCGGTGAGTGATGCGGTGTTCTGCATCGATTCCGACGGGTGCATCGTGTTCTGGAATGGCGCCGCCGAGCAAATTTTCGGCTATCCTGCGTCGGTGGTGAATGGCCAGTCGCTGGCGCTGCTGATCGGCGAGCGCTCGGCGGAGTTCGACGTCTCGGTTGCCGCATCCGGTCCCGGCATTCTGCACGCGATCGAGCTCGAGGGACGAAAGGCCGACGGCACCCTGTTTCCGCTCGAGCTCACGCTGACGGAATCGATGGACGACGATGAGTCCATCATCACCGGCATCATTCGCGACATCACCGAGCGGAAGCGGGCCGAGGCGGCGCTGCGCGAAAGCGAGCAACGGTACCGGAAGCTCGTCGAGCATTCGCCGGAAGCAATCGTGCTGCACGCGGACGACACGCTGCTGTACGCCAATCCGGCCGCGGCCGCGCTGATCGGCGTCGCCGATCCGTCGCTCCTGCGCGGCCAGTCGGTGCGCGCCTTCATTCCCGTGGCCACGCGCGATCTCGTCGTCGGCCACGCGGTGAGCGAGCCGGGCGCGATTCGCCAGACCGTGGAATATGAGATCACTCATTCCGACGGGCGCGCGCTGTACGTGGAAGCCACCTCGGTGAGCGCGACGTTCGACCAGATCGCCGCGGTGCAGACGCATCTCCGCGACGTGACGGCCCAGAAGGCGCTCGAAGGACAGCTTCAACACCAGGCGTTCCATGAC